>NZ_JANQCX010000002.1:0-165689 GCF_024723575.1 Campylobacter sp. 2352 PW | reverse complement strand
GAGTTTTTGATGAGATTAAAATGAAAAGTTTTGATATAATAAAGTTATTATAAGGATGTATAATGTTAGATAATAAGTATGATGATAATATTTTTTTTGATAAATATGCCTTAATGCTAAGATCTAAAGTAGGATTGGATGGTGCTGGTGAATGGGAAGATTTTAAAACATGTTTACCAAGTTTAAAAGATAAAGTTATATTAGACTTAGGTTGTGGATATGGATGGCATAGTATTTATGCTTTAGAAAATGGGGCTAAAAAAGTTTTTGCTATTGATTTATCTTTAAAAATGTTAGATAAAGCTAAGACTAAAACAAGTAAATATAAAAATAAAATATCCTTTTATAGAGGTTCTTGTGAAGAAATAGATAAAATCACTGACTTGCAAAATATGAAATTTGATATAGTTATTAGTTCTTTAGTTTTTCATTATATAAAGGATTATGAAAAATTAATTTTTAATATTTCAAATCTTCTTAATAAAAATGGTAGTTTGGTTTTTAGTGTTGAGCATCCTGTTTTTACCGCAAATATTTCCCAAGATTTTATATATGATAATAATGGGGATATTCAATTTTTTCCTATTAAAAATTATTTTTATGAAAATAAAAATAAATATAATTTTTTAGGTGAGGGTGTGGTTAAATATCACCGTACCTTAACAAGTTATATTTCTCCCTTATTGCAAAATAATTTTAAAATAACCAATATTATTGAGCCAAAGCCTTCTAATAAAATTATCAATCTTTTTTCTGAATTCAAAAATGAATTTAAAAAAGAATGGCATAGGCCAATGATGTTGATAATATCTTGCATGAAAGAGTAGCTTGAACTCAGTTGTAGATAAATTAAGATTTTTTTTAAAAAATAATAATGTATTTTTAAGTGGTGGTGCAGGTGTTGGTAAGTCTTTTTTAACTATGGAGCTTATAAAATCTTATAGAGTTCAAGGAAAAATTGTTATTGTATTGGGTTCTACTGCTCTTAGTGCTTTTAATATAGGTGGGGTTACTTTACATAGTTTTTTTGCTTTTAAAAGATGTCAAAATTATGATGAGTTATATTATGAAGATAGAAAGCAAAAAGATAAACTAGAAAAATTAAAGAGAATTTTAAAACAATGCGATTTATTGGTTATTGATGAAATCTCTATGGTAAGTGCTTCGTTGATGGAAATGATTTATTATAGATTATCAAGAAGTGGTTTTAATGGTAAAATTTTATTAGTTGGAGATTTTTTTCAACTTCCACCCGTGGTTAAGCATAAAGAAAATCAAATTCAAAGTACTTTATTTCAAAATACTTTATATGCTTTTTCTTCGCAAGCTTGGAATGATCTTAAATTTATTAATTTAAAACTTAGTGTTACAAAAAGAACTTTAGATAAACAATTTTATGAATATTTGTTTTTTCTTAGAATGGGTGAAACAAATAAAGAAATATTGAATTTCTTTAAAAAAATGTTAATTAGTTCAAAAAATTTACTTGAGTATATGGATGAGTATACTTTATTATGCGCTACCAATAAAAAGACTAATCATATTAATACTGAAAAATTAAATCTTTTGCAAGGTAAAGAAAGTATATTTAAAGCAAAAGCTGAAAAACTAGATTGTACCTTAGATGATAAAACTTACGAGCAGTGGATTAATGGACTTAATTCTTTGAGTGAGTTAAAATTAAAAATAGGTGCTAAGATTATTTTTTGTGTGAATAATAAAGAAGAAAATTATTACAATGGGGAGCAAGGTGTTGTTTTAGATTTTATAAAAGATAAAGAGCAAGAATATATTCTGATAGAAAAAAATAATGGTGAAAGATTGAAATTAAAACCATATGAATATACCTTAGAAGAGTATGAGTTAGACAAAGATGAAAAACTAGAAGTTAAGACAAAAGCTAAATTTGTTCAATTTCCTATAAAATTAGCTTATGCTATAACAATCCATAAATCTCAAGGTATGAGTATAGATAAATTAATATGTAATATTGATGGAATTTTTGAAAAAGGACAATTATATGTATGTTTATCAAGAGCCATTAATCCAAGTAATTTAAAAATAATATATAATTATAAAATGCCTTTTGAGGATTATTTTTTAAAAATTTTAAAATTTGATAAAGAGGTAAAGCGATTTTATCTGCAAGAAAAGTTTATAAATTTAGAAGAAGATAGGGAGTGATTATGAGATGGGCAGTAATTTTATTTTTTTCTTTTTGTAGTATTTACGCCAATTCTTTGAGTATAGAAGATTTTAGAACGGATTTGTATTCAAAAGCTGGAAATAATACTTTAAAAAAGATTGAAATGACTTTAGATTTTGAGGGAGAAAATTTAGAACAAAAGAAAATTACAGACGCATTAAATACTATTGTATCTAGTTATTTTTATGAAGATTTGTTTACAGAAGTGGGTAAAAATAACTTCAAAGAAACTTTGCTTAAATTTAGCAATAAAAAATACAAAACCCAAATAAAAAACATTTATATTTTAAAAATTAACTCAGTGGCTCAATTTGATATAGAAGAGCTTAAGCGTTTTGTAAAAGATTTAGAAAAAAAGGAAGAAGATTTAAAAGAAACTGCTAAGCAAGAAGAAATTCAAAATATTCTTAAAGTTGCTAAAACTTCAGATCAAAATAATACCCAGCCAAAAGACATAAATGCTACTCAAACAAACAGTATTAAAGATAGTAATATAAGTTTTAATCAAGATACTAATACAAGCAAAGAAGCTATGGATATGATTTTAAAAACTATGGAAAATGCTCAAATGCAAATGTTAGCACCAAGCAAAGAACAAGATTTGTTTAAAGAGATACCATTTTGATTAATGGATTATATCAAAATGGCTTGGAATTTTTGGTATAAAAATATTATCGTTGATATTTTGATCAAATTTTTGGTTGTAAAAATAAAGACTGACTAAATTTCCTAATTCATCTTTATAAGAAATACTGTTAAGGCTACCGTTTTCTAGTTTGATATTATATATGATATTTTCGTATTTTGCTTCATAGCTTTCGTGAGATATTGATTTTGCATTTTTAAAAATTGCTTGAAGATTTGGTAAATTTTGCAATTGAGTATAAATGGCTTGTTCTAATTCAGGTTCTATGATAACAACTTCTTTGTTGTTGATATAAATTTGCTTTTTATTCGGCTTAGTATAATTCCAAAAGGCTTTATTTTGAGTGATGATAAAATTTCCTTTGTAATTTAGCGAAGAATTATTACTTTGCACTTTTTGTTCAAAATCACTGCTAAAATTTTTAAAATTTATATCAAAAGCAAAAATATTACAAGCAAATATCATTAAAAATACAAAATATTTCATAATTATCCTTTAAAAATTTTACAAATTATATAAAATTTATGCAAATAAAATTTTATATAGTTCTAATTAAAATCAAGGTATAATCTAGCATATATTTTTGTAATTAAAGGTAAAAAAATGTTTTCTAGTGTATTTAAAGCAATATTTGGCACAAAAAACGATCGAGAAGTAAAAAAATATTTAAAGAGAGTTGCGCAAATTAATGCTTTAGAGTCAAAATACCAAAATTTAAGTGATGATGAATTAAAACAAAATTTTATAGATTTTAAAACACAAATTCAAAAAGAAGAAAAAACTTTAGACCAAATACTAAATGATGTTTTTGCAATAGTTAGGGAAGTAGGAAAAAGAACGCTTAATATGCGTCATTTTGATGTGCAATTAATCGGTGGTATGGTTTTACATGAGGGAAAAATCGCTGAAATGAAAACCGGGGAAGGTAAAACCTTGGTTGCAACTTTACCTGTTGTATTAAATGCTATGAGCGGTAAGGGTGTGCACGTAGTTACCGTAAATGATTATTTAGCCAAAAGAGATGCAGGGCAAATGAGTGCTATTTATAATTTTTTAGGTTTTAGTGTAGGTGTGATACTTTCAGAGCAAAATAGCGATGAAGCACATAAAAAAGCTTATGAGTGTGATATAACTTATGGTACAAATAATGAATTTGGCTTTGATTATTTGCGTGATAATATGAAATTTTCAAAGCTTGAAAAAGTACAAAGAGAGCATAATTTTGTTATAGTTGATGAAGTAGATAGTATTTTAATAGATGAAGCAAGAACTCCGCTTATTATAAGTGGGCCTACAAATAGAACTTTAGATGGTTATATTAAAGCAAATGAAGTAGCAAAACAAATGCAAAAAGGCCAAGCAGCGACTACTCCTCAAGAATTACCAAGTGGAGATTTTGTTGTTGATGAGAAAAATAGAACTATCATGATTACAGAGGTTGGAATTTCTAAGGCAGAAAAATTATTTGGAGTGGAAAATTTATATAGCTTAGATAATGCAATATTAGCCCATCAGCTTGATCAAGCTTTAAAAGCACATAATTTATTTGAAAAAGATGTGCATTATGTATTAAGAGATAAAGAAGTTGTAATTGTTGATGAATTTACAGGAAGGCTAAGTGAAGGAAGACGCTTTAGTGATGGCTTGCACCAAGCGTTAGAGGCTAAAGAAGGAGTAAAAATTCAGGAAGAAAGTCAAACTTTAGCAGATATTACTTTCCAAAATTATTTTAGAATGTATAAAAAATTAGCAGGTATGACAGGTACTGCACAAACTGAGGCAACAGAATTTTCTCAAATATATAATTTAGATGTAGTTTCTATACCTACAAATATACCGGTTGCAAGAATAGATAAAGATGATTTGATTTATAAAACTCAAGAAGAAAAATTTAAAGCAGTTATTGAAGAGATAAAAAAAGCAAATGCAAAAGGTCAACCGGTTTTAGTAGGGACTGCAAGTATTGAAAGAAGTGAAGTATTTCATAATATGCTTGTAAAAGAACGCATTCCTCATCATGTGCTTAACGCTAAAAATCACGAGCAAGAAGCTTTGATTATCCAAGATGCGGGTAAAAAAGGTGCAGTAACCATAGCTACTAATATGGCAGGTCGTGGCGTTGATATAAAAATAGATGATGAAATAAGAGCTTTAGGAGGGCTTTATATCATAGGAACTGAACGCCATGAAAGTAGAAGAATAGATAATCAACTTCGTGGTCGTGCAGGGCGTCAAGGTGATCCTGGTGTAAGTAGATTTTATTTAAGTTTAGAGGATAATCTTTTGAGAATTTTTGGCGGTGATCGCATTAAAAATATCATGGAAAGATTGGGTATAGAAGAGGGTGAGCATATAGAAAGTCGCATTGTTACAAGAGCTGTAGAAAATGCTCAAAAAAAAGTTGAAAGTTTACATTTTGAAAGTAGAAAGCATTTGCTTGAATATGATGATGTGGCTAATGAGCAAAGAAAGACTATCTATAATTATAGAAATGAATTACTAGATGAAGAATTTGATTTGCAAGATAAAATTTTAAAAAATATTGTTGAATATAGCAATCATTTGGTAAGTCAAATTTATCTAAATGCAGAGCTTGAAGATGATGTTAAACATTTTGAAAGCTTAAAGCAAAAAGTAAGTTATGAGTGTAACCTTGAACTAAACGAAGCTGATTTTAAAGATTTAGGTACGATTGAAGTAGAAAACAAATTAAGTGAAATTTTAGAAAAAGCTTATAAAGACAAAATGAGTATTATTGAAGATAAGGAAGCTAGAAGAATTGAAAGAATTTTATATCTTCAAATTTTAGATAATCTATGGAGAGAACATTTATACCAAATGGATATTTTAAAAACTGGTATAGGTTTAAGAAGTTATAACCAAAAAGATCCTTTAGTGGAGTATAAAAAAGAAAGTTATAATCTTTTCATGGAGCTTGTTGAGCGTATTAAATTTGACAGTTTAAAATTGTTATTTAATGTAGTTTTTACTCAAAAAGAAGCACAAAATTTTGAAGAAAAAAGCCATGAACAAAATGAGCAGTTTTTATCAAATACTACAGAAAGTGGTATTAATGAAAACGGTGAAGCACAAATTACTAAAGTGCCTAGAAATTCACCTTGTCCTTGTGGTAGTGGCAAAAAATATAAAGAATGTCATGGTAAAAGTGGTCCTAAAAAAGGTATTTTAGCTTAAGGTTTGAGATGAATTTAGTTATAGTTGAAGATGATATAAATATGAGAAAATCACTCGAAATAGCTTTGGGTGAGTATGAAGAATTTACTATAAAATCCTATAAATCAGCAACTGAAGCGCTAAAAAAATTAAATGATGATGTTGATTTAATTATTACAGATATTAATATGCCGGGTATGGATGGTATTGAATTTGTACAAGCTTGTGAGAATAAATATGATTTTATCATTATCACAGGCAATGCAACGCTAAATCGCGCTATAGAGGCAGTAAGGCTTGGAGTAAAAGATTTTCTAGTAAAACCATTTGATATTAATACTTTAGTAACTGCAATAAAACGCGCAAAAATAATTCAAGAAAAGACTTCTAAAAAAACAAATAAAAAGACTTCTAAAAAAGAAGAAAATCAAGATTTTTATGGTACTTCTAAGGCTTTGGAAAATTGTCTAAATTTGGCTTTAAAAGCTGCTAAGACAGATGCAAGTGTGCTTTTTTTTGGAGAAAGTGGGGTAGGTAAAGAAGTTTTTGCAAATTTTGTGCATAAAAATTCAAAAAGAGCACAAAAACCTTTTGTGGCTATTAATATGGCAGCAATTCCATCAAATTTGATAGAAAGTGAGCTTTTTGGTTTTGAAAAAGGTGCATTTACTGATGCTAATACTACTAAAATAGGGTTGTTTGAGCTCGCTAATGAAGGCACTTTGTTTTTAGATGAAATAGGTGAAATGCCTTATGAAATTCAAGCAAAATTATTAAGAGCTTTACAAGAAAAAGAAATTACAAGATTAGGGAGTACTAAAAGTATAAAGATTGATGTAAGAATTATCAGTGCAACTAATGCTCATATAGAAAAAAAGATTGCAGATAATGAATTTAGACAAGATTTATATTATAGACTTAATACTATTCCTATTAATATACCACCGCTAAGAGAGCGTCAAGAAGAAATTTTGCAAATTGCGCAAAAGGTATTACTTGATACGTGTAAAGAATATGATTTTAATGAGAAAACTTTAAGCCAAGAAGCACAAGATGCTTTATTAGCTTATGATTTTCCAGGTAATATTAGAGAATTGATTTCTATTATACAAAGAGCTTGCATTTTAAGTGAAAATGATGAGATTAGTGCTCAAGATTTATTTTTAGAAAGTAGAAAAAGTAAAGATATTAAAAATCTTGAAAAAGAATTGATTTTAGAAGCTTTAAAAAATTCGCAAGATATTACAGAAGCAGCTAAGCTTATAGGGATGAGTGAGAAAATTTTTAGCGAAAAAATGAAAAAATACAATATTACTTAAAAAGGACGGACAATGAAAAAAATAGCTATTGTAGGTGCAACAGGAGCAGTTGGTGAAGAACTTTTAAATGTCTTAGATGAGCTTGATTTTCCAGTTGAAAGTATTTTGCCATTAGCAAGTGCAAAAAGTGCAGGTAGTGAAGTAGAATTTAGAGGTAAAAGCTATAAAGTAAAAGAATTAACTCCAAGTGTTTTTAAAGAAAATCCTGTAGATATTGCTTTTTTTAGTGCTGGAGGAAATATAAGTGCTGAGTATGCAAAATACGCAGTAGAATGTGGTGCTGTGGTGATTGATAATACGAGTCATTTTAGAATGGATGAGAATGTTCCTTTGGTGGTTCCTGAGTGCAATAGTGAAGATATTAAAGATTGGGAAAAAACAGGGATTATTGCTAATCCAAATTGCTCTACCATACAAATGGTACATGTTTTAAAACCACTTGATGATGTATTTAATCTAAAAAGAGTAGATGTAAGTACTTATCAAGCAGCAAGTGGCGCAGGTAAAGAAGGTATGGAAGAACTAGTTCAAGGAATGCAAAGTTTTTTTGCTTTTAAATTGGATGAATTTGAAGCAAAAACTTTTCCATATACTTTGGCTTTAAATTTAATTCCTCAAATTGATGTTTTTAGCGACAATGGCTATACCAAAGAAGAATTAAAAATGGTAAATGAAACGCAAAAAATATTGCATAAAAAACTTGAAATTTCAGCAACTTGCGTAAGAGTTCCTGTGCTTAGAAGCCATAGTGAAGCCATTACTATGCATTTTGAAAAAGATGTTGATGTTGCTAAAGTTAAAGAGATACTTTCTAAGGCACCAAGTGTTGTTGTGATTGATGATGTAGAAAATAAAAAATACCCTATGCCACTTTTTACAAGTGACACTAACGAAACTTATGTAGGAAGAATTAGACGTGATATTAATCACAAAAACATTTTACATTTATGGTGCGTGGCTGATCAAATTCGTGTAGGAGCTGCTACAAATGCAGTGCGTATTGCGCAAAAATGGCTAGAATTGGTTTAAAAAGGAGAAAAATGCTAGAAAGATTTTTTGAGAATTTATTAGTTAAAAGTCGTTTGGTTACTATTTTACCTGTGATTTTTGGTTTAATAGGGGCTTTTGTTTTATTTTTTATCGCAAGTTATGATGTGATTAAAGTTTTAAAATATGTATTTGAATACTTTATGTTGCCAAATTCTACGGTAGATTTGCATGAAGATATTGTTGGTTTGATTATAGGAGCTGTGGATTTATATTTGATGGCTTTGGTTTTATTTATTTTTTCTTTTGGAATTTATGAGCTTTTTATTAGCGAAATAGAGGATTTTAAACAAACAAAGCAGTCAAAAGTTTTAGAAGTACATAGTTTGGATCAGCTAAAAGATAAGCTTGCAAAAGTAATTATCATGGTTTTAGTTGTAAATTTTTTTCAAAGAATTTTACAAATGCAACTTAATACAGTTTTGGATATGACTTATTTAGCAGGTTCTATTTTGGCTCTTTGTGTGGGGCTTTATTTCTTGCATAAAAGTGATCATTAATAAGGAATAAAAATGATTTTTATTGATGCGTGTTTTAAAAAATCAACTCCTTATACTCCGGTTTGGATGATGCGTCAAGCAGGAAGATATCTGCCTGAGTACATGGAAGTTAGAGCAAGTGCTGGGGATTTTTTATCACTTTGCAAGGACTATAAAAAAGCAAGTGAAGTTACTTTGCAACCTGTGGATATTTTGGGCGTTGATGCAGCTATTATTTTTTCAGATATTTTAGTGGTGCCTTTAGAAATGGGTATGGATTTAAAATTTGAAAAAGGCGAAGGGCCGGTATTTTCAAATCCCATTAAAACTAAGGAAGATTTGGAAAGATTAGATGCTGAAAAAAGTATTAAAAATCTTTCTTATGTTTATGATGCACTAGCGCTTACTAGAGAAAAACTTGCGCATGATAAAGCTTTGATTGGTTTTTGTGGAAGTCCTTGGACTATTGCTACTTATATGATAGAGGGTGGCGGTAGTAAAAATTATGCAAAATGCAAAAAATTAGTTTATCAAAATCCTGAATTTTTACATCAAATTTTATCTAAACTTACTTTAGCTTTAAAGCATTATGTTCAAGAGCAAATTAAAGCAGGAGCTAATGCTATACAAATATTTGATAGTTGGGCAAGTGCTTTAGAAAAAGAAGTGTTTTTTGAGTTTTCTTTTAAATACATGCTTGAAATTGCTAATTTTATTAAAGAAAAATATCCACATATTCCCGTGATTTTATTTCCTAAAGGTGTTAGTGGATTTTTGGATGGTATAAATGGAAATTTTGATGTTTTTGGTGTAGATTGGAGTACGCCTTTAGAATTGGCAAAAGAAAAGCTAGGCGCTAAATATACTTTACAGGGTAATATGGAGCCTTGTAGATTGTATGATAAAAAAGCTATTGAGCAGGGTGTAGATAAAATTTTAAATATCATGCAAGATGGTGCGCATATTTTTAACCTTGGACATGGTATTTTGCCTGATATTCCTGTTGAAAATGCTAAATATTTTATCAAGCTAGTTCAAGAGAAATCACAAAAGTGAATAAAATTACCTTTGGACCTATAAGCTCAAGAAGATTTGGACTTTCTTTAGGGATTGATTTAAGTCCAAATCAAAAACAATGTAATTTTGACTGCGTGTATTGTGAATTACAAGCTGCAAAACCTGTGGAAAAATCTTTAGTATATCCAAAAATTCAAGATATCTTAGAACAGGTAAAGCAATCTTTAGCTAGCGATGTGAAATTTGACTTTCTCACATTAACTGCAAATGGTGAACCTAGTCTGTATCCTTATTTAAAAGAATTAGTTTGTGAGTTAAATAAAATAAAACAAGATAAAAAACTTTTGATTTTAAGTAATGGTAGTGGTGTGTTAAATCCAAATGCATTCAATGCTTTATTGGATATTGATGTAGTTAAATTTAGTCTTGATAGTGCTAAAGAAAAAACATTTTATAGAATAGATAAAGCTCTAAAACAAATTAAACTTGAAGCAATGATTGATAAAATGATTACTTTTAGGGAAAAATTTCTAGGTGAGCTTGTTATGGAAGTTTTAGTTGTACAAGATTTAAATGACAATAAAGAAGAAATGTTGGCTTTAAATGAGGTATTTGATAAAATAAAGCCATTAAGAGTAGATTTCAGCACTATTGATAGACCTCCAGCTTATCCTGTTAAAGGTGTATCTATGGAAAAATTAGAAGAATTAAGTATGTATATTAATAGCGCCCCTGTTGTGCTTGCTAAGCATTATTATAAAGATGAAAAAATTGATTTTAATGCTCAAGAGCTTTTAAAAATGTTGCAACTTAGAGCTCAAAGTGAATTTGATATAGAAAACAAATTTAGTCAATATAGCAAAGATATATTAGAAAAGCTACTTAATGAGCAAAAAATTATTGTAAAAAATCTAGCTGGAGTGAAATTTTATAAAAAAATATAATTTTTTTTGAAAAACTCTTGACAAGAGCGTTTTTTTCTTATATAATGTCATTTCTTATTTATTGATGTTCCGGATTAGCTCAGCGGTAGAGTAGTCGGCTGTTAACCGATTGGTCGTAGGTTCGAATCCTACATCCGGAGCCACTTCCTTTTTAGATTATAATCCTGATTTTTATAAGTGTTAAATAAATTATATGATTTTTATATAACTAGTATTTTCGTTATGAAAATACTAGTTTTTGATATCAAAAGTAAAGAATTTGCTTTCGAAGTTATTGCCTACTTTTTCATACTGAAACATAGCAGGTTCTAGATTTTGTACTTCATGATATAAAAGACCTAAGGCAAGCCTTGCTTCTAAGGTTTCTTCATTTTCTAATCTTGCTAGTTCGAGTAAAGCTATAGCTGAATTTGGATTGTTTGAACCTATTGCTGCGACTGCAGCTAAAAATAAAGTTTGAGCATCTTTAATTTTGTAATCATCTATTAAAATATTATAAAGTGTATATGCTTCTTGGTATTCTTTTGCAAATATATCTACATAAGCTAGAGCAAAGATTAATCCAATGGAATTTTTATTACTCATGGCTAGTCTTTTTTTAATATCATTTCTAACATGATTAAGCAAGCCTGTTATTTGCATAAGCGTTACATAGCTATCTTTAACTATCCCAGCTCCTCCAAATAAAGAATTATAATCAAGTTTGGTATTTAAAAAATACATTTGAGCTTGTTTGGCGTATTCTTTGATATTTAAGTTCATATTTTTGGAGTTAAAATATAAAATATTGCTAATAATATCCTCACTTAATAAATCTTTTAATTCTTTTATTTTTTGGTTTCTTAGGGTTTCAAGATTATTGCCATTTGCAGCTATAATAGCAAATATTAACTCCAAAGGCGTGTTATTGGTATTTGAAAGATTATCTAGGTAAGGAATAGTAGCAGTAAAGTCATTTTTAGCTAAATATAGTAAATATTTATATATATTGTTGTTTTGATCAATGGTATTATCTGCTTGGAGATTTTCTAAAAGTTCATTAGCAAGTTTTGTATAATCTTTCTTTGCTAGATCCATACAATATATGCCAAAAATTCCTGCAATATAATTTTTAGGATTTAAATGATATGCGGTTGAAAAGTGCTTGTAAGCATTGTTATAATCTTGTAATTGTGCGTAAGTTAGGGCAAGATTATAATGAATTACATCATGAGCATGATAAATTTCACTTAAGTTTTTAAATTCTTGATTAGCTTCTCTTAGATGAAAATTAAAAGCTAAGTTAATAGCATGAGATAATTCTATATTAACCCCTGACAAAGCCTTACTTTTAACAAGTAATTCATTTTCGTACTCATATCCTTGTATAAAATTTCCCAAATCAGCCTTTGTAATAAGCTCCATGCTTTGTTTAACATCAAAAACACGATATGGTGAAAAGTAAAACAGTAAATCATATATTTGTTGTTTTCCAGTAATCAATCTCTTGGCAAAATTTTGTTGGGCAATATCAATATTTGAAAAATTTCTTTTTAATCTTGTTTTGATATTATAGTATTTTGAACCTATATCTTTATCTTTGATGTAAAGAGCTTTTAAAATTTGCGCACCACTTTCAAATTGACCAGTTTTTAATTCAACTAAGGCTAAAGCAACCTTACTTCTAGCTTCATGTTCTCCTATCTTTGAGGCTTTTTCAAGATATTCTTTAGCTTTTTGATAGTTTCCTGATTTTGCATATAATAAGCCTAAGGGTAAGCTTGCTTCATAATCTTCTTGTTTTTGTAAAAAATCAATGGCGTTTTTTTCTGATTTTAATAAAGCATAAACTTTTGCTCCAAGATAATAAGATTCACCTTGATAACCATTGATGTTGTTTGAGCGCATAAACATTTGTAAGGCTTCAGGGTAAAATCCTTGATAATAATTAATTAAACCTAGATAATAATCATACAAAGATGATTTGGAATCTTGTGGTAAATGCACTCTTGCTAAGTCAAGATAATAATTAAATTTTTCTTTATTACCAAGATTAAAATAGCACACAGCAGTGTTTATGGCAGCAGCCACTTTGTGCTCTTCTAATTCTAAAGATTGCTTGAAATTTTCAATTGCGCTAGCATAATCTTTTTGTTTCATTTGGGCTACGCCAAGATTATAACTAGATAGGGATTGATTAAAAATGTTAATATTATTGTAAAGTTCTAAAGCACTTTCTACATCACCTTTTTCATATAATAAATTTGCTTTTTGTACTACAAGATCTAATGCTGATTGTTTTACTTTAGTGATGCTTGAGCTAGTATTATCATCTAAGACTTGAGTATTTAAAATAGCTTGTTTATCTTCTTTGAAAACTATGAGTAAAATTAAAACTACAAGCAATATTAGAGCAAGAGCTCCAAGTGTAGAAATTAAAATAATAAATTTTTTATCAAAAAGCTTTTTTTTCTCTTCAGGTTGCGGTGCTTGAGGTTCTTCTTCCACCCTTTGAAAGGTACTTTCTTCCTCCTCTAATTCAGGAGGTATCATGCCAGGAGGGATAGCTTGTTCTTCTACTCCTGGATTTTCATCTAACTCAGAGAAAGCTTTTTCTTGGTTGTCTTGTTCTTTAAGTGTTACTTCTTCGGCCATGTTTTCTCTTAAAAGTATTTTCTTAACACATCAGGAATTCTTATATTTCCATCTTTTTCTTGATAGTTTTCCATAATAGCTACCAAGGTTCTTCCAACAGCTAGCGAAGAGCCATTAAGTGTATGCACTAATTCGTTTTTGCCTTTATCGTTTTTAAAGCGAATTTTTGCACGTCTTGCTTGAAAATCTTTACAATTAGATACAGAGCTAATTTCACGGTATTTATTTTGAGATGGAAGCCAAACTTCTAAATCCACTGTTTTTGCGGCTGAAAAACCTAAATCTCCAGTACAAAGCATCAAATGTCTGTGTGCTAGACCTAAAGAGCTTAGCAAATCACTAGCACAATTTAGCATTTCTTCAAACATTAGCTCGCTTTGATCAGGCTTGCATATACTAACAAGTTCTACTTTTTCAAATTGATGTTGTCTTATAATGCCTCTTGTGTCTCTACCTGCACTTCCTGCTTCTTGTCTAAAACAAGCGCTATAGCAAGTCATTTTTAAAGGTAATTCTTCTTGAGTTAAAATTTCATTAGAATAAAGATTGGTTACAGGAATTTCAGAAGTTGAAATGAGGTATAAATCATCATTTTCTACCTTATACATATCATCTTTAAATTTAGGAAGTTGTCCAGTACCATACATGGTCGCACTATTTACTAAAAATGGCACATTAACTAACTCAAAACCTCTACTTCTATTAAAATCTATCATATAATTTACTAAGGCTCTACTTAGTAAAGCTCCTTCATTTTTAAGTACACAAAAGCGACTTTGCGAGATTTTAACTCCTCTTGTAAAATCAAGCCAATTTAATTTTTCTCCTAAATCATGATGTTCTTTAATTTCAAAATCAAAACTAGGTGGGGTAAGAACTTTTTTTAATTCTACATTCTCATCCTCATCTTCCCCAAAAGGCACACAATCATCAGGGGTATTTGGTACTGCTAGAGCAATTTGCTCCAGTTTTTCTTCTAATTCATTAACGATTTTTGATTGAGTATTAATTTTTTCTTTATTTTGACTTAGTTGTGCTTTTAAGCTTTCTTTATCTTGTGCTGTTGCAAGTTCTTTGCTAAATTTGTTTTGAAAAGCTTGAAATTCTTCTAAAAGTGCTTTTTCTTTTTTTAAATTTATAAATAAATCACTCAGTTCTTTGAGTAAATTTTCATCCATTTTTTTAGCTTTTAATTTTTGTGCAATTTCATCGAAATTATTTTGTAAAAGTTTTAAATCTAACATTCTAACTCCTTTTATAGTCCTATTTTAGCATAAATTTTTTCCATTGTTTCTTGGGCTTGTTTTTTTGCTTTACTTGCTCCAAATTCTAAAATTTCCTCAATTTTTGAAGGATTGGCTAATAATTTTTCATATTCGTCCTTGGCTGAGGCAAAATACTCACTAATGATTTCATTTAAATACATTTTAAAATGTCCATAGCCTTCGCCACCTTTTTCATAACGGCTTTTTAAAGCTTCTTGCTCTGTTTTGTCTAAAAACAATTTTGCGATTTTAAATATATTGCAATTTTGCCAATCTTTTGGATCTTCTAAAGCTGTACTATCCGTAACAATGGAAGAAATTTGTTTTTTAATAGCTTTTGGTGTATTAAAAATATCGATTGTATTTTGATAAGATTTACTCATTTTGGCTCCATCAGTGCCGGGTACTACCGCAACTTCATCATTAACCTTAGCTTGAGGTAGAGTGAAAATTTCACCCCATTCATTATTTACTTTTAAGGCTATGTCTCTTGCTATTTCAACGTGTTGAATTTGATCTTTGCCTACAGGAACTACTTGAGCATTAAAAAGCAAAATATCTGCAGCCATTAAAACAGGGTAAGAAAAAAGTCCATGGTTGGCATTTAAACCTTTGGCGATTTTATCTTTATAGCTATGCGCTCTTTCTAAAAGTCCCATTGGGGTAAATTGAGAAAGAATCCAATAAAGTTCCATTACTTCTTTTACATCACTTTGCAACCAAAACACGCTTTTTTGCGGATCAATCCCTAAACTCAAAAAAGCTGCTGCAGCTTTGAGTGAATTTTGTCTGAGTTTTTCACCATCAAAACTTGAAGTCATAGCATGGTAATTTGCTATAAACATATACATTTGATTTTCTTCTTGCATATTTAGCATTTGTTTGATTGAGCCAAAATAATTGCCTATATGTAAATCTCCACTTGGTTGCAATCCTGTAATAACTCTCATTTTACCTCTTTTTTAATCTCTTTGATAAGTTCTTTAATACTTTTGTTTTCAATGTTAATTATAATATCTGCTTTTTTTTCATATTTTTTTGCCCTTTGATTAAAAAGAATTTTGGCATTATTTATATTTATAAGTAAAGGCCTAGTGGCTAATTCTTCCTTGCTTAATCTTTGTAAAAGATAATCAAAGCTTGCTTTTAAATATATAATTGTCCCAATGTCTTTTAGTTTTTTTTGTTCTATGAAACCACCACCACTTGCAATAGAACAATCTTGCACACAAGTTAAAAAAGAAACAAGTTTTTTCTCTTCTTTACGGAATTTTTTTTCACCATATGTTTTAAAAATTTCATCAATTTCAAGATTAAATTTTTCTTTGATTAAGCTATCCGTATCTAAAAATATTTTATTGTATTTTTTAGCATAAGCTCTTGCTATGGTTGTTTTACCACAACCCATAAAGCCTACAAAAAGGAGATTATCCTTCTTGCTCATCTTTGCTACCTTTTTTTCTTGAAGCTAAAATCAAAGGAACACCTTCAAAATTAAATTGTTTTCTAATTTGATTTTGCAAATAGCGCTTATAGCTAAAATGCAAAGCTTTTGGTCTGTTCATGATTAGAGCTATTTTTGGAGGCGCTAAGTCATATTGAACCGCATAATAAATTTTTACTAATTTACCATAATCATGCGGTAGTGGGTGGGCTCTTGTGGCTTCTTCTACCAAGGCATTTAATTTTGCAGTTGGAATTTTTTGTGTAAAATTGGCAAAAACTTCTAAGATTTTATCTAAAAGTACATGTACTCTTTTTCCGCTTAAAGCTGATACGCTTACAACGGGTGCATAAGCTAGAAATTTAAAACGATCTAGTTTTAATTCTTTTAAAGTTCTATCAAAATCAAGCTCGCTTTTATCCCATTTATTAAGCACGATAATCACACCTAGACAATGCTTGGCAGCAAGTCCTGCAATACGCTCATCAAGTTCATTAAAACCCTCAGCTGCATCAAGCACTAAAAGTGCAATTTGAGCATTAGCTAGGGCATATTCAGTTCTATTTAGCGCATAACGCTCTAAGCCTTGTATTTTACCACGTTTTCTAATCCCTGCAGTATCTACAAACTCAATGATTTTATCTTTATGCATAATGCTTTCATTAACAGGATCAATCGTAGTGCCTGCTATATCGCTTACCACGCTACGTTCTTCTTTAACTAAAGCATTTAAAAGACTTGATTTTCCTACATTTACCCTACCGATAATTCCTACTTTAATATGGTTTTCATTGATAGTTTTTAGCTTAAAATCTCCGCTATTTTCATCAAAATTTTCTAAATAGCTTTCAAAGTCTTCTTCTTCATCTGCATTTAAAAAACTTTCATTTAAAAACTTACCAGCCCACATGCAAAGCTCATCAATGCCTATATTATGTGTAACAGAGATATTGAAAACTTCTTTTACTCCAAAATTAGAAAATTCCCAAGATCTTTCTTCATCCTTTTTATTATCCACCTTGTTAATTACTAAGGCTATAGGTTTGTTGAGTTTTTTCATTTCATAAAAAAAAGCTTTATCTTCATCATCGGGCAGAAATTTTCCATCCACCATATAAAAGATAATATCACTATTTTTAGCAGCTTTTAGTGAATTTGCTTTGACATTTTTAAAAAGCTCATTGCTCTCATCAAGTCCACCACTATCTATCAATAAGGCTTTTTTACCATCAATTTCCACTTCTATTTTGTTGGTATCCCTTGTAGTCCCACTTATGTCACTGGTGATAGCTATGCGCTTTCTTGCAAGTCTATTAAAAAGACTTGATTTGCCAACATTTGGTTTTCCTATTAAAATAATACTTTGCATTAATACTCATTTTTAAATTTTTATTTGTGATTATATAAAAATTGCCTTAAAATTAAGCAAAAAAGACTAAAATAACGGGAATTTTTATATGGAATTTATATGTTAAGAATAGTTAAAAAAAATTTAGGTATATATTTTATGATTATTGCTTCCATAGAATTTGCACTTGTAGGTGCTTGTGCAAAAATTCTTAGTGAAGAATTATCATCGATTGAAATTATGTTTTTTAGAAATATCATAGGCACAGCTTTTATGCTTTATGCGCTTTCAAAATTAAATTTTCATAAAAGCGGCGGTCGTTTGGGTTTGCTTATTTTTAGAGGTGTTATAGGAACGATTGCCTTATATCTTTTCTTTTATAATGTTTCTAATATTTCTTTAGGTGGGGCTTTTGCTTTTCAAAAAACAGCACCGATTTTTATAGCTTTAATTGCTTTTTTATTTTTTAAAGAAAGCTTGGGATTAAAAGCTTGTTTTGGGATTTTGATTGCTTTTATAGGAGTATTGTTAATTTGTCAGCCTTTTGCAGATAGTGCTATGCACTCAGGTTTTGATTTAAAAAATAGCATTTTGGGAATTTTAAGTGGTTTTTGTGCAGCCTTGGCACTAACTAGTGTAAGAGAGCTTAGAAAATCATATCCAGCACCTTTTATAGCTTTATCTTTTGTTTTAATTGGTACTTTAATGCCTTTAATGTCTATGGTTATGGGTTCTTTTTATGAAATAAAAGAACTTGATTTTTTAATTGCTCCTTTTGTTATGCCTAGTTTTAAAGCTTGGATTTTTATTATTTTAATGGGTGTTTTTGGAGCAATGTATCAAATTCATGTTACCAAAGCTTATGGGGTGGCAAAAAAGGCAGGAGTTGTTGCTGGGGTTAGTTATATAGATGTAGTTTTTACTTTATTTTTGGGCATATTATTAGGAGATGAATTTCCTAGTTTGATGGTTTTTATAGGAATTTTTAGCATTATTATAGGAGGAATTATTTTGGTTAGTAAGCAAACAAAAGGAAATAAAAATGGAAAATAAAACAGATTTAATTTATGGTTTAGAAGATAAACCGCCTTTTGCTAAAGCTTTTTTTGCTGCTTTGGTGCATTTAATGGCTATGTTTGTGGCTGTAATTACACCCGCTTTATTAATTTGTAAGGGTCTTGGAATAGATGATACTAATACAGCTAGAATTATATGCATGTCACTTTTTGCTTCAGGTGTTGCTTCGCTTTTACAGATTAAAACTTGGGGTCCTATAGGGAGTGGACTTTTATCTATTCAAGGGACTAGTTTTAACTTTGTTGCGCCTATTATACTAGGTGGGCTTGTTTTAAAAAATAATGGTTTATCACAAGAAGCAATGCTTGGGGCTATTTTTGGCACTTTAATGCTTTGTTCTACCACTGAAATGATTATTTCTCAAATTTTACCTTTTATTAGAAGAGTGATTTCGCCTTTGGTTTCAGGTATAGTAGTGATGATTATAGGTCTTAGTTTGATTAATGTTGGTCTTGTGAGTGCAGGAGGTGGATTTGCGGCTAAGGCAAGTGGTGAGTTTGGTTCTTTGCAAAATTTATTATTAGCCGGAGTTGTGATTTTTAGCATTATTGTTTTAAATCGCTTTAATAATGCATATATAAGAATTTCTTCTTTATTTATAGCTATGATAATAGGGCTTTTAGTGGCTATGACTTTTGAAAATTTTAGCTTTAATTTTAATGAAAATTTACCTTTAATGTTTTTACCCGATCCTTTGCACTATGGTTTGAGTATTGATTATAATCTCATTTTACCTTTGATTTTGGTTTTTATGGTAACTTCTTTAGAAACAATTGGTGATATTAGTGCTACTAGTGAAGTTTCAAATCAGCCAGTTAAAGGTGAACTTTATGCAAAAAGATTAAAAGGTGGAGTTTTGGCAAATGGTTTTAATTCTTTTGTTTCGGCCTTTTTTAATACTTTTCCAAACTCATGTTTTGGGCAAAATAATGGTGTCATAGCTTTAACAGGTGTTGCAAGTCGCTATGTAGGGTTTATTGTAGCTTTTATGTTGATGATTTTGGGTTTATTTCCTATTGTGGCTGATATTACTTTGCAAATTCCAGAACCTATTTTAGGTGGGGCAACTTTAGTGATGTTTGGTACTATAGCTGCAACGGGGGTTAGGATTATCTCTAAAGAAAATTTAAACCGTCGTTCTATTATCATCATAGCTATGAGTTTGGGTATAGGACTTGGAGTTTCTAATAATCCTGATATTTTAGAATTTATGCCAATGTGGTTTAAAACTTTATTTTCTTCAGGGATTGCAGCAGGTGGGATTACAGCTATTATTTTAAATTTTGTTTTTCCTCTTGAAGAAAATAATAAAAATAAAGTAAAATAATAAAAAAACAAGGAAAAAATGATGAAAAAAATGATACTAATAGCAGGGCCTTGTGTGATAGAAAATGAAGAGCTTGTTTTTAAGGTTGCACAAGAGCTTGAATGCTTTTTAAAAGATGATAGAATTGATTTTTATTTTAAATCAAGTTTTGATAAAGCAAACAGAACTAGTATTAATAGTTTTAGAGGGCCAGGCATTGAAAAAGGCTTGGAAATTTTGCAAAAAGTTAAAGATAAATTTGGCATGCAAATTTTAACTGATATTCATGAGAGTTCTCAAGCAAGTATTGCGGCTGAGGTTGTAGATGTTTTACAAATTCCAGCCTTTTTATGCAGGCAAACTGATTTATTGGTGGCTGCTGCTAAAACAAAAGCTAAGGTAAATGTAAAAAAGGGGCAATTTTTAAACCCTGAAGACATTAAATACAGCGTAGCTAAAATTTTACAAACTAGAGGTATTAACGAAGAAGGTTTTGAAATAGCCAAAGAAAATGGGGTTTTTGTAGCTGAGAGAGGTTCGAGTTTTGGTTATGGAAATTTAGTTGTAGATATGAGAAGTTTGGTTATCATGAGAAAATATGCTCCGGTTGTTTTTGATGCTACTCATAGTGTGCAAATGCCAGGAGCAAATGGTGGAAGTAGTGGAGGCAAAAGTGAATTTGTAGAGCCTTTAGCAAGAGCTGCTGCTAGTGTGGGTGTAGATGGATTTTTCTTTGAAACACACATTGATCCTTGTAAGGCTTTATGTGATGGACCAAATATGCTTGATCTTTCAAGACTTAAAAACTGCGTAAATACACTTTTAAAAATTCAAGAAATCATTTAAAAAAGGAAAAATATGAAGATAATAGAGGGAAATTTAAGTTTAAAAGGTGATGAGAAAATTGCAATTATTAATGCAAGATTTAATCATATTATCACAGATCGTTTAGTTGAAGGTGCTAAAGATGCTTTTTTAAGACATGGGGGTAAGGAAGAGAACTTAAGTCTTATTTTAGTGCCAGGTGCTTTTGAAATTCCTTTTGCATTAAAACAAGCTTGTGAGAGTAAAAAATTTGATGGAATTTGTTGTGTTGGAGCGGTAATTCGTGGAAGTACGCCACATTTTGATTATGTAGCAGCTGAAACTACTAAAGGTATAGCGAGTGTGGGACTTGGAGCTAATGTGCCTGTAAGCTTTGGAGTTTTAACAACTGATACTTTAGAGCAAGCCATAGAAAGAGCAGGTAGTAAAGCAGGTAATAAAGGTTTTGAAGCTATGCTTACTGTGGTTGAAATGCTTAATTTAATCCAAAAAATTAAGGCTTAAAATGGCTACTAGACACCAAGTAAGACAAAGTATTGTTTCTTTGCTTTATGCAGCACAGCTAAACCAAGAAAATAAAGATTTTATTAATGAATTTTTAGATGAGAAAAAAATTCGCAATGACCAAAGAAAATTCACTCTAGATTTATATAATGGTATTAATGAGCAACTTACTTTGCTTGATGAGAAAATTAATGAGTGTTTAAAAGAGCATAAGTTAGATGGAGTAGCTAGTATAGAAAAGGCTATTTTGCGTTTGGGTGCTTATGAGATTTTATTTACTTCTACACAAAAAGCGATTATTATTAATGAAGCCATAGAGCTTGCAAAAGAAATGGCAGGAGATAATGCTCCTAAATTTATCAACGGGGTGTTGGATAAAATCAACAAGGAAAAGCAATGAAACTTTGTGTGGCTTTTGATGTGGCAAGCTATGATGAGTGTATAAATTTAGCCAAGGAATTAAAAGGTTTAGATCTTTGGGTTAAAATAGGGCTTAGATCGTATTTAAGAGATGGAGTAAAGCTTTTAGAAGCGATTAAAAAAGTGGATAATTTTAAAATCTTTTTAGATTTAAAGCTTTATGATATACCAAATACTATGGCAGATGCTTGTGAAGAACTTGCTAAGCTTGATGTAGATATGTTTAATATCCATGCAAGTGCAGGTAAAAGTGCTATGTGTATGATTATGGAGCGCTTAAATGCTTTAAGCAAAAGACCTTTAGTGCTTGCCGTATCTGCTTTAACTAGCTTTGATGAGCAAGAATTTTTTAGTGTGTATAAACAAGATATTAAACAAGCTGTTAAAGATTTTTCTAAAATTAGTTATGAAAGTGGTCTTGATGGTATGGTTTGCTCAGTATATGAAAGCTTGCTGATAAAAGAAAATACAAGTACAAAATTTATTACATTAACGCCTGGAATTCGTCCGTTTAAAGAAAATTCAGATGATCAAAAAAGAGTAGCTGATATAGAGTGTGCTAAGGATAATTTGTCAGATTTTATTGTGGTTGGAAGACCTATTTATAAAGCAAAAGAACCTAGAAAGGTTTGCGAGGATATATTAGAGCATTTAAAATAAGCCTTAAGGCTTATTTTAAATAAACTTTCATTTTTTTATTTTCTAAAACAATTCCATCATCATCGTTAATGATTTTAAATTCTCCATTAAAGTATCTTAGGAAATTGTCTTCAAATTTCATAGATTCTTGATCACAAAGCATTTTTGTTGAAGCAAGATTGTCTTCTATTTTTATGCTGCTTCCTTGATCTTTATAATTTCCAAAAAATCTATTACATCCTGCTGTTCCAAAAAGCCTTTTGTCTTTATTGTCAAAACTAATACTTGTTTTTGTATTTTGAGGAAGTTCGTAGCTTTTTCCATTTGCTTCATAAGAACTTATGGTAAATTCTTTATTTTGTAAATCATCAACACTTAAATTTGCCACAGAACACCCACTAAAAACAGCTAAACTTGCTATGCTTAATGTGATTATTTTTCTCATTTTTATTCTCCTTATACATGAAAATGTTTTAATTCATCTTCTAAATTTTGACAAACTACATTTAACTCATGAGCAACATCAAGCAAAATTTTTGAAATTTCTTCATTTTTATCGCTTAATTTTACCGTTTCTTGCATTTTATCAAGTAAAGATTGTAAAGTTTCTTGTGTGCTTGAGATTTTTTGCATACAAGCATTTGCTAAGTCTCTTGCGTTTTCATTGCAAACTTTTACTTCATTGGTCCCTTCTACAAGATCTTTTGCATCTTGGTTTAAAGAATTAATTTCTTTAGCATTGTGTTTTAATTCTTTAGAAACTTCATTAATACTATCTACTAATTGCTTGGTGACAATAGCAATATTTTTTAAAAATTCTTCTGAGCTTTGAGCAAGATTTCTTACATCTTCAGCGATAACTGAAAAACCACGACCAAATTCTCCAGCACGTGCAGCTTCAATACCTGCGTTTAATGATAAAAGATTGGTTTTATCAGCAATTTCTCCCATCATATCAGAAGCCTTTTTGATCTCTTCTGCTTGTTTTTCCATAACTTCAACTTTTTGAGATAAAACATCTTCATTTTCTGCAACAACTCTTACTTTATCTACTACCTGATTTAATGAATCAAGCATGGTGTTTAAAACTTCAAAAGATTTTGTATTGGCTTTATTTGCATTGTTTGAAAGCTCAGCAAGATCTTGCAACTCTGTATGAATTTGCTCACTTAAATGATAAGATTCATCAGTTTTTGTGTGACCTTCTTTTGTTCTATTTGCTAGATCAAGTGCATTGGTATTTAAAAGCTTAGATTGTTTATCTACCATTTGAGAATTTTCATTAGTAGAAATCACTGCATTTTGAATTTTTTCAATAAATTGGTTGATGTAGGTGCAAGCTTTGCCTATTTCATCAGTGCTTTTTATGTTGATTCTTGCGCGTAAATCTCCATCGCCGCTAGCTAATTCTTTAGCGTGTTTTAAAAGATCTAAAACAGGATTACCCACAACTATTTTTAAAATATAAAGCACAGCAAAAACAGTAAAAAGTAAAGCTATGCTAAAGATTATAATATAAGTTCTAGCTGAGTTTGCCAAATCATCATCTACATGTTTTAAATCATTATACATATCCATAACACCCAAAACATCACCTTCTTTAGCATTAGCATGACAAGCTAAGCAACTTTCATTAGCGATTAATGGGCGTATAAGTCTTAGATAATGTCCTTGATTGTTATTGATTTCAACAGCTTGTATTTGCGGCTTGTTAAATTGTTCGTTGATGATACTTTCATCGCTTTTTGTATATTTTTGCATTTCAAAAAGTTCAATTGTGCCCTTTGAAGGATAAATTTTAATATCTTTTATGCCTTCAATTTCTCCAGCATCTTTTATAGCTTGTTCTATAATAGCAGGGTCACCTAAATTCATTGCCATTCTTAATGTTTGAAAAACAGAAGTGCTTAAGGTATCTAAATGTGCACGGCTGATTCTATCGGTCGTTTGCTGAGAATCTTTTTGTAAGATAATTTGCATGATAATAAAACTAATTAGCAATGTAGAAATCATTGCTAAAGATATCTTCGCACCTATGCTTTTAAACATTTGAAGCTCCTTATATTAATGTAAAAAGTGTCTTACACCGCTAAAATATAGTGCAATACCATATTCATTGGCAGCTTGGATGATATCCTCATCTCTTATGCTTCCACCTGGTTCGATAATAGCCTTTACACCTATTTTACTAGCCTCATCTATGCTATCTCTAAATGGAAAGAAAGCCTCGCTTGCTAAAACACAACCATTTAGGTCAAGCCCCATTTCCTTGGCTTTATTAATAGCTGCTTTAGCTGCATCGATACGACTTGTCATACCCATACCAATGGCTACCATAGCTCCATTTTTTACATAAACTACGTTATTTGATTTGGTAAATGCAGCAATTTTCATAGCTATTTCAAGATCTTTTAATTCTTGTTCATTAGCTTTTCTTTCGCTTTTTAATACTGCATTTTTTAATTCATCTTCTCTAACTTCATCGCTATCTTGATATACAAAACCACCATCTATATGTTTAAAATCATATTTATCATAAGCTCTAGTTAAAAATGGAGCTTTTTGTGTAAAGATTTTAATACGTTTTTTATCTTTAAAAACTTCCAAAGCATCATCGTCTACATTTGCTGCAATGATTACTTCTATATAAATTTCATTGATTTTTTGTGCTAATTCTTTGTCTAAGGTTCCATTGATAGCTACAACTCCTCCATAAGCACTCAAGGTATCGCATTTAAGCGCATGGATATAGCTTTGGAGTAAGTTTTCTTTTATAGCAAAACCACAAGCATTTGCATGTTTTACAATGGCTACCGCTGGAGCTTTATCAAAAGCACTTGCTAAATTTAAAGCTGCGTTAATATCGGTTAGATTGTTAAAACTTGCCTCGCCTTTTAAGGTTGTAAAATTGTGTGTGAAAAAGTCATCAAATTCATATAAAGCACCTTTTTGATGAGGATTTTCTCCATATCTTGTGTCAAACACTTTTTGACCTACAATAAATTTACTTGCTCCAAAACCACCATTAAAACGCTCGTTCATATAATTTGCTATATAAGCATCATAATTTGCTGTATGCTCATAAGCTTTGATCATCAAAGCTCTTCTAAAATCAAGATCTAAAGTATTATCTTTTAAAGCTTGTATGATTTTATCATAATCTAAAATATCACAAACTACAATGACATTTTTAAAGTTTTTTGCGCCACTGCGTATCATAGCAGGACCACCTATATCGATATTTTCTACAATCTCATCAAAATCTTGGGTTAAAATTGTAGTTTTTTTGAAAGGATATAAATTTACACAAAGTAAGTCTATGCTTTCTATATTATACTCTTTAGCTTGCTTTTGGTGGCTTTCATCTTCTCTTTTGTACAAAATTCCGCCATGAATTTTTGGGTGTAAGGTTTTTACACGCCCTTCAAACATTTCAGGACTTTGAGTAAAATCACTAACTTCTTGTACTTGCAGGTTGTTTTCTTTTAAAAGCTTATAAGTGCCTCCAGTAGATAAAAGCTCAAAACCTAATTTTGCAAGCTCACTAGCAAATTCTACTACTCCTTCTTTATCACTGACACTAATTAGTGCTTTCATTGATTTTTCCTTTCTATGTATTGTTTTAAAAATTCATAAGATTCATTAACTTCTTGAAATTTTTTTACACCTTCTTTTATTTTTGCTTCATCGCTGTTGTTTGCGTTTAAAATATCAGGATGATATTTTTTAGCAAGTTCTCTATAGCGTTTTTTAAGCTCTTGTAAATTTACATTTTCGCTTACACCTAAGACCTCGCATGCTTTTTGCAAATTCATACCTACCTTTTGAGTTTGCATAGAATTTAGAAGTCTCTCAAGTATATTTACATCAAGATTAAATGCTTTGACAATGGCTTTTAATACATCATTTTTAGTGCTGTTAAGTTCTCCATCAATCAAGGCCATTGCGACCAAAACATTTAATATATTAATTCTTTCTTGTTGAGGTAAAGGTACTTCCTTGATGAGTTCTTTGGCTACTTCATAGGTGTCATTTAAGGTGTTTTTGTGTTCATTAAAACTTTGTTTTAAAAATTCTCTTTCTCTTGAATCTTTGGCATTGTAATCAAGAATTTGTGAGATCATATTAGCTTCATTTTCACTAACTCTGCCATCACTTTTTGCTATTTTTGCTAAAAGTGCTATAACATAGTAGTTTAATCTTCTTTTAAATCCATCAATTCTTTCTTCGTGATAGCCTTGTTTAAAACCTTGAGAGAAACTTTTAGCTCCTTTTTTAAAAGAGCCTAAAAGATCATCTTTACCCCATGTTTTATAATACCAATAAAATGCCAAAATTGCCAATACGAGTAAAACAAAAAGCATTTTTATCCTAAATACTCATTAAATTTATCAAAATAAATTGTTTGTAGTTTTGCTAAAGATATCTTAATATCATCTAAAATGAAATCTTTTTCAGTTAAATTTCCAAGTTTTGCAAATTTAATTCCCATTTCATTTGCAAATTTGATAAATTTTTCTTCATTTTTAACACCAACTATAACTCTTGTTGGACTTTCTTCGAAAATAAAACTCTTATCTTCAAAATTAGTTTTTACTTCAATACCTAAATTTGCCTTTGCACTCATTTTAGCTAAGGTAATAGCAAGACCACCTATGCCTATGCTATTAGCACAATCAAGTAATTTTGCTTCGTTTGCTTTTAATAGGAAATCCCATAGTTTTAATTCTGCGTTAAAATCTATATCTTCAAGCTCTCCTGCTACTTTTTGATCCAGCACTTTAGCAATTAAAGATCCACCAAAACTACCTTTGCTTTCTCCAAGTAGATAAATAGCGCTAGTATCTTTGCTAAAATATGATTTTAAAACATTTTCTGCTTTTTCATTTACTCCAACACAAGCTATGGTTGGACTTGGAAAAATACTTACTCCATCGGTTTCATTATATAAAGAAACATTTCCGCTTACTACAGGTGTATTGAGTTCTTTACAAGCGAGTTTAATACCTTCACAACCTTGGGCAAATTGCCACATTACTTCAGGGTTTTGTGGGTTACCATAATTTAAACAATCGCTAATTGCTAAAGGTCTAGCTCCTGAGCATGCTATTTTCCTTCCTGCACTTGCAACAGCTGCTGCTGCACCGATTTTTGGATTTACATAGTTTAGTCTTGAGTTGCACTCAATGGCCATAGAAAGTAAGCAGTTATTTTCTTTAATTCTAATACTATTGGCTCCTAAAGCTCCATTGCTTTTTAAAGTATTGGTTTGTACGCTTGAGTCAAATTGCTCATAAATATAAGCTTTATTGCTAACATTTTCATCTGCAAGGAGTTTTTCAAATGCTTCTTGGGTAGGAATGTTGAGCTTAAATTGATAGTTTTTTATCTCATCTAGGTATTTTGGTTTAGCCACAGGTCTATCAAGTATAGGTGCTTTTTCGCTTAGTGGCTCAATCGGGATTAAACCAACTAATTCATCATGCCAAAATAGTTCCATTTTGCCAGTATCGGTAACTTCACCTATAATAGCTGCATCAAGCCCCCATTTATTAAAAATTTCTATAACTTTTTCTTCATAGCCTTTTTTGGCACAAATTAGCATTCTCTCTTGAGATTCACTTAGCATTAACTCATAAGGAGTCATACCTTCTTCTCTCATAGGAGTTTTATCAAGATAAAGTTTCATACCGCTACCACTGCGTCCTGCCATTTCAAAAGAGCTTGAAGTAAGTCCTGCTGCACCCATATCTTGAATTCCAACTATATAATCAGTTTTGAAAAGTTCCAAACAAGCTTCCATTAACAATTTTTCAGCAAATGGATCGCCAATTTGCACGGTTGGTCTTAAGCTTTTACTAGATTCATTAAAGCTATCACTTGCCATTACAGCTCCGCCAAGCCCGTCGCGACCAGTTTTTGAACCCACATAAATTACAGGATTGCCTATACCTTCAGCTTTTGCATAAAAAATATCTTCGATTTTGCAAGTTCCAAGCGCAAAAGCATTAACTAAGATATTTCCATTAAAACATTCATCAAAAGCACATTCTCCACCAATAGTAGGCACACCCATGCAATTACCATAGTGTGAAATTCCACTTACTACACCTTTAACTAAATATTTTTGATGTTTGCCTATTTTTTCATCGTGGATGTTGCCAAATTTTAAAGAATTCATACCTGCAACAACTCTTGCGCCCATGGTAAAAACATCACGTAAAATTCCGCCCACACCTGTTGCTGCACCTGCAAATGGCTCTATAAAGCTTGGGTGATTGTGACTTTCTACTTTAAATACAGCTGTCATTCCTTTGCCTATATCTATCACCCCAGCGTTTTCACCAGGACCTTGGATTACCCAAGGAGCCTTGGTTGGAAAGCCATTAAGGTATTTTTTGCTTGATTTATATGAGCAATGCTCGCTCCACATAGCAGAAATTACTCCGAGCTCTAGTAAATTAGGCTCTCTGCCTAGTATATTTAAAATTTCTTGATATTCTTCGTCACTAATTTTGTGTTGTTTTATAATTTCTTTATCCATTTTCTCTCCTTTTTATTTACCTAAACAAAAATTACTAAACATAGCATCTAAAATTTCATCTCTTTCAAAATCTTTTGTGAATTGGGCTATCTCTCCTATGGCTAAATTTAGTTCAAAAGCAAAAAGTTCTAAAGAACTTTCTTTTAATAAATCCCTTGCGCGCAAAATAGCTTCACTGGCATTCTTGCAAGCATTGAGTATTAAGGTATTGCTAATTAGCATTCCATCGCCATCTAAAGTATTTAAGTATTCATTTAAATTTTCCTTAATGACTTGGGTGTTTTTTTGAGCACAAGTGCGTATACAAGAAGTGCTAATTTCATGTTTAAATTTGGTAGTCAGATCACTTTTGTTTAAAACATAAATGATTTTTTTATCACAATCTTTTAAAGCTTGTAAAATACGCTCATCTTCTTCTTCAAATTCTTTAGATCCATCAAAAACAGCTATGATAATATCTGCTTCTTTAATGCTTTCATAGCTTAAATTAACCCCGATTTTTTCTATCTCATCATCTGCATTTCTTATACCTGCTGTGTCGATGATTTTGATTAAATGTGAGCCTATTTTCAAGCTTTCCTCGATACGATCTCTTGTAGTACCTGCAATATTAGAAACAATAGCTCTATCAAAAGCTAAAAGTGAATTTAATAATGAGCTTTTTCCTGCATTTGGCTTACCGATAATAGCAACTTTAAAGCCTTCTATAAGTCCTTTTTTACTTAAAGAAATATCTACTATATCACGTAAAAGTTTTGAATTTTTTTCGCACATAGTGATAATTTGATCAAGTAAATCTTGTGGTAAATCATCATCTGCATAATCAATGCTAGTTTCTACAAAAGCAAGGGTTTGAACAAGATCTATTCTAATGGTATTTAAAAATTTACTTAAATCACCTTTAATGTTTTTTGCTATGATATTTGCAGCACTTGTTGATTTTGACATGATGACATCTTGTATACTTAAAGCTTTTAAAAGATCCATTTTGCCATTTAAACAAGCTCTTTTGCTAAATTCTCCAGGGCTAGCAAGACGCGCTCCTGCTAAAATAAGCTCATCAAGTAAAATTTCACTCAAAGAAAAACCTCCATGAAGTTGAAATTCTACTATATCTTCTCCTGTAAAAGAGTAGGGTGCTTTAAAATAAATCACTAAAGCTTCATCTAAGAAGTCATTGTTGTTTTTATAAAGTTTGCACAAGTGTGCATAGCGGGGCGTTAATTCTTTTTTGTGGGTAATTTTCAATGCAAGCTCTAAAGCTTTCTCCCCACTTACTCTAATGATACTTATAGAGCCCACTCCATGGGCTGTGGCTATAGCAGCTATAGTGTCATTCATTCATTTTTCTTCAAAAAATCATTTACAACGATGTATCTTTGATCGTCATTTTGTTTAATAGCTACATATTTATCAGGAAAACGTTCTCTTAATTTTTCTAATGCAAGTTTTAGCCAAATTCCATCTAAAGGCTTTGTTTGGACTCTTCCTGTACTCTCTACTTTTTCTATAAGAATTTTTAAATAATTTTCTATAGCTTGGGTTTGATTTTCTAAAAATTGAGCGATTTCTAGTCTTGGCTGAATTTTATATTTAGCGCTAAGCCAGTTATAAAGTAAATATGAAAAAGCCTTATATCTATGGGCTTCTTTGCCTATAAGTAAAGCTGCATCTTCTCCATCAAGTTTTATCAATACACAATTTTCGTCCCAAACACTAACTTGTACAACCTTGATATCAAAATCAAAAGTTGCCAGTAAATTTTCTAGTGAAATTTTTATCTCATCAATATAAGAAGCGATATTTTTTTCTTCTGGTGATTCTTTATGAAATGAATCAAAAATAGCATCATTTTTTACTTTATAATGTTCTTTAGTTGGAGCATTGGCTTCAAGTGGTTTTTGAAAACTTTCTCTGTGTTCTTTGTAGTGTTCATTTTTTTCAAGATTTTTTTGTGAATGTTTGCTAAAATTCTCGTTTTGATTTTTTTTAGCTTTTTCTTGATGAGGTTTTTTGGTTTTTTTGTGTCCTTTAATACAAATAATAGCATTTTTTCTAAACAAACCAAAAAATCCTGCTTTAGCATGTTGAATAACTTCATATTCTAGATCAATCACAGAGCACTCAAGTTGTTTTGAGGCTTCTATGAGTGCAGTTTGTAAGTCTTTAGCTTCTATGTTCATGTTTAGCTATTTCCTCTTTTTTGTGGTTTTTGAAAAGTTTATTTACAATCACTTGTTGAATAAGTGAGCATATATTATTTACACACCAATATAAAGTTAAACCTGCTGGGAAGGTTAAGAAGAAGAAAGTGAAAATTAATGGTAAAAATTTCATAATCTTTTCTTGCATAGGATCTTGTATAGCCATTGGTGTGATAAGTTGTTGGATAAACATAGTTAGACCCATAAATATAGGTAAGATAAACCATGGATCCATCACAGATAAATCTGTAATCCAAAAAGCCCAAGGTGCAGCTTTTAGCTCTATAGCATTTAGTAAAACTCTATAAATTGCAAAGAAAATTGGAATTTGAATAAGTATAGGCAAACATCCACTCATAGGATTTGCGCCATGTTTTTTATAAAGTTCCATCATGTGCAAATTCATCTTTTGCGGATCGCCTTTATAACGTTCTCTGATTTCTTTCATTTTAGGCGCTAAATCTTTGAGTTTATTCATAGAAATCATTGATTTGTAAGTAAGTGGGAAAAGAATAATACGCACAATTAAAGTCATCACTACAATAGCCCAACCCCAGTTGCCCATGTAGCCATGTAAGAAATTTAAAAATTCAAACATAGGCTTAGCTATAAAAGTAAACCAACCATATTCCACAACATCATCTAAATCCGCATGAATGCTTCTTAAAATTTCATGCTCTTTTGAGCCAACATAACCGCTTGCCTTAAAAGTATTTGTCGCACTTGCAAAAACGATAGAATTTTCGTGATTATCTTTAGTAACTACAGCATTGAGTGGTTTTTCAAAATTATAAAAAAAAGCACTATAATAGCGATCTGAAGCCGCCATAAGGGTTACATTAGAAAAACTTTCATCATTTTCTACATCGCCATCTTCTAACATTGTGATTTTATCATCTTTGTCTAAGATTAAAACCCCATGTACTGTATAGCTATCAACTGCTATATTTGGACGATAACCTGGTGTGATAAAATAAGCTGCGTCTTTGCTTAGATTAACCTCTAAATCATAGTTTCCATATTTATGGAAAGTGATTTTTTTAGTTACTACTAAATCATTTAAATTTTGAGTAAGGATCAAGGTTGTGTTTTCATCGCTGACATTGATAGTTTTTTGACTTGTGGTATATGGTGTATTAAATGCCTCTTGATTGATTTTTGCATCACTAAATCTTATTTCTAATGGTAAAGGTGATAAAGAAGTATCTATTAGATTAATACTTTTGCCATTTTCATCTTTGTATTTTTCATCACTTAGATAAAATTTAGCTATCCTACCTAAAGAGTCAATATGTGCTTCAAAATGTTCACTTTTAACAACTGCTATTTCTTCTTTTTGATTAACGCTAAGTTCTGTTTTTGGAGCTTGAGAGTTAGTACTTGTAGTGCTTTGTGGAGCTGAGTTGTTTTGTTCTATTTGAGTGATATTTTGCTCAGTTTGTGGAGCTTTGGGTATAAAAAAATAATCATAAACTACAAAAAATAAAAATGATAATACAACAGCAATTAATATGCGTTTTTGTTGAGATAAATTTTCTGACACGGATTGTCCTTTGGAAATATAATCTTAATTAAAAAAAATTGATTATCGTTGCAAGGGATATAAAGATAATTGAGTTGTTTTAAAGCATTAAAACTAGGTTTAAAACATATACCTGAGTTTAGATTATTCTTGCGTATTTTAGGATAATCAATACCACCTTTAAAAAACGGATTGCATTTTAAAATTCTTAAAAAAACTGCACCAAATGCTTTAAAAATATTATTTTTTTTAAATTGCCATAAGGCATACTCAGAGCAACTTGGGTAATACCTACAGCATTGTGGTTTAAAAGGACTGATAAAGAGTTGATAAAATCTGATAAATTTTAGACAAACTATTTTATGCATCCTATTTTTTTCAAACCCCATTTCAAGTTTTTTTCTAATTTTAAAAAAGGAATTTCAGTGATACTCGTTTTGGCTACAAGTATGTATTTTCCGTTTTCAACTTGATTTTTAACCTGAAAAAAAGCTGATCTTAAGAGCCTTTTGGCTCTATTTCTTATAACAGCTTTTCCAACTTTTTTACTAGCAACAACGGCGAATTTTTTTTCTTCGCTTAAAGAGTAAAAGATGATCATGCCTTCGCAATGCCATTTTTTACCTTCTTTATAAATTGCTGCAAACTCTCCTAAGTCGTTAATACTTAGAAAATCTTTTATACCGCTAATCTTTTTCTACCTTTAGCACGTCTAGCATTGATCACTTTGCGACCATTTTTGCTCTTCATGCGTACACGAAAGCCGTGAGTTCTTTTTTTAGGAGTTTTATGTGGTTGATATGTTCTTTTCATATTTTTTCCTTAACTTAAAATAAAAAACAAAATAATAAGCGAGTATGTTAGCAAAATCTTACTTAAATCTGCTTTTAATTAAGAGTTATTTTAAAACTTTTTGCTAAATTTTGATTTTATTTTGTAAACTAAGGAAAAATAATGGCTTTTGAAATTTGTGAGAGTAAAAAAGAAGATTTGGAAAAAATTTTAGAATTACTCAAAGAACTTGCTATTCATGAAAATATGCTTGAAGATGTAAAATGCACAAGCAAAGAACTTGAAGAATCATTCTTTAAACATGAATACGCTAAGGCTTTGAGCCTAAAGGTTGATGGTGAGATAATAGGCTATGTGATGTATTATTTTACTTTTTCATCTTTTTGGGGCTTGGGTGGGTTGTACTTAGAAGATATTTACATACAACCAAAGCATAGAAAAAAAGGTTATGCTAGAGCTGTTTTTAAATATCTAGCGCAAATTTGCAAAGAAAAAAATCTTAAACGCTTAGAGTGGGTTTGTTTAAATGATAATGATTTGGGGATTGAATTTTATACCAAGTTAAATGCAAGACATATGAGTGAGTGGAGAACTTATCGTTTAGAGGGTGAAAATTTAGAAGCATTGATGTGATGAATAAACGCAGTTTGTATTATCTAAAAGCTTTTGGTTATGAATACTTTGATGAACAAAAGCAAATTAGACATTTTAACTTAAGTTTTAAAGAATTAAACGAAAGAGTAAAAACTTGCAATCTTTGTCATTTTTCTAAATTAAGAAAGTATAGTTTAATAGAAAAAGAAGCCAAAAATGCTAAAATTCTGATTTATCAAGCTTTTATTGATAAAGAAGAAAACGAAAGTGGAAAGTTTTTTGCTTCTAAAAACAAACAAGAGTTTTTAAGATTATGCAAAGAGCTTTTAAATTTAAAAGAAGATGAGATATATTTTTCTTATATGTTTAAATGTTTTAGTAATTTTAAAATAGATGATCAAGCGCTAAAATTATGCTTGCCGTATTTTTATAACGAGCTTGATTTTGTAAAAGCAAAGATTATTTTATGTCTTGGTCAAGAAGCTTTTGCAAGTTTGGGTTTTGAGAACTTTCAAAAATACAAAGGGCAATGTATGCGTTTTAATAATGCTTTGCTTTTGCCAAGTTATGATTTGAATTTTTTGAGTAAAAATCCTAGCTTTTATGCTGAATTTATAGAAGATATTAAAAAAATAAAAGGTTATTTATGAGAAAAAGTTTAGTTTGTTTGATGATGAGTTTTGTTTTAACTTTAAGTGCTTTTGCGAAAGAGCAAAAACCATCGCCCATAGAACCTAGTGAGTCTTTTTATCCTAATTTAGAATTTCAAAATTGTGATAATGATTGTTTATTTACTTTGCTAGAAACAGGACTTTATTTTAATTTCTTATCAAGATTTAACAATGATAATGCAAATGAACTCTTGGTTAATATCTATACTAAACTTTTAAATTCCATCATAGATTTTGAAAAAAGAATTCAAAAAAATGCTAGCGTAAAATTAGCTATTATTATACCTGAGCAAACGATTAAAAGTTATTCTAATACTATTATAAACTCAAGCATAGCGTATTTATTAAGACAAAGAGCGCAAATAAAAGTAAAGGTGTTTTTAATAGGCACAGAAGATGAGAACAAGATAACTAAAGCTTTTAAACAAGCTCAAGAAGAAAAATTTAATTACATCATCGCAGGTTTTACAGATAAAGGTGTAAAAAATTTATCAAAAGAAAGCCTTGATTCTAATGTAAAAGTTTTCATACCAACTGCACACAAAAGAAATTTTGATACGCAAAATGAAAATGTATATTTTGGAAGTATAGATTATCAAAAACAAATTCAAAAACTTTTAGAGTATTCAAATGGTAAAAATATCATTTTTTCAGATGGAACACCTTTGGCAAATCGCTTAGATGAAAATGTTTTAAACATAGGGAATGGTAGCGAGAAAATTTACACTATTAATAGTTCTAAATTTGATTTTAGAAGCATTTTAAATCAAAATAGAAGTTTTCAAGATTCTAGTATTATTTTAAATACTTCTTTGATAAAAACAGCACTCATAAGCTCGCAAATAAGAACTTATGATATAGAACCTTTTGTGCTATTATCAACTCAGATTAATTATAATCCTATTTTGCTAAGCCTAACGCAAATTAATGATAGAAAAAAACTTTTACTAGCAAATTCCATTTCTAATGAGGATCAAACTCTAAGCTATCTTAATGAGCTTTTTTCGCAAAATATTAATTACAACTGGATAGCGTATGCAACTAGCGTGGGGCTTGATTATTTTTATACGCAGTTTTTAGATAAAGACTCTCAAAGAATTTTCGATGAGAGTTTAAATGATAATCAATTTGACTATAAGGTTAAAATCATTCGCTCGCAAGGCTTAGGTTTTACTCCTTTGCAAAATCAGTAAAAACCTTAGCTATAGCCTCATCTATAGGGGCTACTTTTTCATTTTTTAAAAAAGCTAGGGTAAAATCAGCCTCAAAAAGCTTGGTGCTATCTTTGTAAATCTCTTGTTTTATACAAACTGAAGCTTTTTTAAGTTTTGTGATAAATGTTTTTACTTCTACAAGATCTCCAAGTTTGGCTGGTTTTAAAAAGTTACAATTTACTTTAGTAAGTAGGAAATGTCCTGTGTTTTTATCAAAAATTTTTGCGTTTTTTTGAAAAAATATCTCACTTCTTGCTCTTTCGCAAAATTTTAAGTAATTGCTATGATATACCACTCCACCTGCATCGGTATCTTCATAATAAATTCGTATTTGCATTTAAAATCCTTTTTTTTGTTTTTTATGATACATTATATTTAATGTAAATTGAATATCAAATATGAATTTTAATCATTAATATTCTGTCTTAAATACATTAATAATTAGATATTATTCTATAATTTTTATTTTATATTTGGAAATTACATGAAAAAAGTGAAAAATAAAACTTTAGCCGAACAAGTATATGATGAATTAGAAAGAAGAATAGTTTTTTGTGAAATAGAGCCTGGTAGTATTTTGACAGAACAGGGCATAGCAAATATGCTTGATGTTGGACGTACGCCTGTAAGAGAAGCATTATTGTTGCTTTCAAAACGTTATTTGGTGAATATATCAAAAGCAGGAATAATGGTTCCACAAATGAATGCTTCTTTACAAATGCAACTTTTGGAAGTAAGAAGAGTTATTTTGAAACTTTGTATAGAATGTGCTATAAAAAGACTTACTGAGGATGATAAAAAAGCTATAAATGAACTTTTAAATGAAATTGAAAATTATGATGAAATAAATTTTTTATCATGGCTTGATAAAAGACAAGATGTATTAGCTAAAGCTTCTAAAAATTATTTTATTTACGAAGAATTGAGAAACGTGCAAGGGATTTCAAGGAGATTTTGGTATCGCTATGCTCAAAATAGTCAACATGATATTGTAAAAGAAAAACACAAGAATATATTAAAAGCTGTGTGTCAAAAAAACACAGAAAAAGCTTTGGAATATGTTGATGACATTATTGATTATTTTGAGAATTTTGTTAAACAATATTTGATTTGATATAATCATATAATAAGTATATATTCAATTTTACAACTAAAACTACCTTACTAACTTATTTGATGTTTTAATCATAGGGATATCTTTTAAATATATTTACCAATATTCACATATTTACATGTTTTTTCAAGGTAAGAAAATATATAATATATTTATTGTCGGCATTAAGTATTTATTAAGTTTTTTTCCTATAGACTTGAAAATATAACAATACAAAAAGGAGTTGTATGTCAAGTAAAATAGCGGTTAAAACAAGATTATTCCCCTCAAAATCTCCATTAGAATGGGCGGTTGTATCAAATAATATTTTATATACAGCACAAATTCCTATTGATAAAAATGGAGAGGTTGTTACTGGTGGTATAGAAGCGCAAACCAAACAAGTTTTTTCAAATCTTATTCATACTTTAGAATGTGCTGGTTCTAAATTAGATGATGTGTTACAGATTTTAATTTATGTTACAAAAAGAGAAGATTTAAAATTTGTAAATTCGGTATATTCAAACTATTTCAATACAGTTTATCCAAATAGAGCTGCATTTATTGTTTCTGGTTTGGCTAGAGAAGAAATGCTGGTTGAATTTGTAGTTTATGCGCAAACTCATAATTAAAATTATAAAGGAGATAAAATGTTAGATTGTACTAAGGGTTTATATATTAATGGTCAATGGGTAGAGGGTGTTAATACTATAAAAAATATTAATCCATCTGATATTGATAATGATCTAGGGGATGTAGCACAGGCTGATAAAAAACAAGTAGAGCTAGCTATTGATGCTGCCAAAGAGGCTCAAGTTTCTTGGGAAAAAACTCCTTTAGAAGAAAAGGCAAATTTGCTTTATAAAATCGGTGAATCTTTAATGAATAGAAGCGATGAGATTGGGAAAATTATATCCTTAGAAGAAGGAAAAACAAAAATAGAAGGAAAAGGAGAAGCGTTTAGATCGGGTCAATTTTTTCAATATTATGCAGCTGAAGTATTAAGACAAATTGGAGAAAATGCAGCGTCTGTAAGAAGTGGTGTTGATGTTGAGATTACAAGAGAGGCTGTTGGTGTTGTTGGTATTATTTCTCCTTGGAATTTCCCTATCGCAACAGCTTCTTGGAAAATAGCTCCTGCTCTTTGTTTTGGTAATAGTATAGTATGGAAACCAGCTAATACCACTCCAGCTTCTGCTGTAGCTTTGGCTGAGATTATTCATGAGCATGGATTGCCAAGCGGTGTATTTAATTTAGTTTTAGGTAGTGGTGGGGAAGTTGGTGAGACTATTATTAATTCTAGAAATATCAATGCACTTTCTTTTACTGGATCTGTTGATGTTGGTAGAAAAATAGCACGTGCTACGGCTGCAAATTTTGTTAAATGTCAATTAGAAATGGGTAGTAAAAATGCCTTAGTTATTATGGATGATGCAGATCTTGATCTTGCTGTTGAGTGTGCTATTGCAGGAGCTTTTTCAGGTACTGGACAAAAATGCACAGCAAGTTCTCGTTTGATTGTTATGGAAAGTATTCATGATGCTTTTGTTGAGAAAATGGTTTCTAGAATGAAAACATTAAAGGTTGGCCATTGCTTAGATGATGGAATTTTTATGGGACCAGTAGCCGATAACAAACAATTTGAATCTAATTTCAAGTGGGTTCAAAGAGCTAAAGATCTTGGAGCGGAATTGGTATTTGGTGGTGAAAAATTATCACTTGATAAAAATGGTTACTATATGTCTCCTGCTTTATTTATTAATACTAAAAATGATTGGGATGTTAATCAGGAAGAAATTTTTGCTCCATTAGCATGTGTGATTAAAGCAAAAGATTTACAAGAAGCTGTTGCACTTAATAATGGTACTCGTTTTGGATTGACTTCAGGGATTGTAACATCGAGTTTAAAAAATGCAAACATATTTAAAAAAGAAGCAAAAAGTGGTTGTGTTATGATTAATCTTCCTACAGCTGGAACAGATTATCATGTACCTTTTGGAGGCAGAAAAGAATCTAGCTTTGGTCCAAGAGAGCAAGGTTCTTATGCGAAGGAATTTTACACAGTTGTAAAAACAACTTATGTAAAAGCTTATTAAATGTTGTTTACAAAAAGGAGGTGGTTATGTTTGGGAAAGATATCATTATAGATGGTTTGCAATATTGCAAATGGGATAAAGAATATTTTAAATTTTTAAAATCAAGTGGTGTTAGTGCTGTGCATGTTACTTTAGTATATCATGAAAATGCTAGAGAAACACTCACTAGATTTGCCCAGTGGCATAGATTTTTTGAAGAATTTAATGAATATATATTGCCTGTTTTTTCAAGCGAAGATATTTTAAAAGCAAAAGCTCAAAATAAGGTAGGGATTTTTTTTGGAGCACAAAATTGTTCTTTGATTGATGATGAAATAGGGTTAATATCTGTTATGAGACAGCTTGGTTTGTTGATTATGCAGCTAACTTATAATAATCAGAGCTTATTGGCTACTGGTTGTTATGAAAAAAACGACAGTGGTATCACTCGCTTTGGCAAACAAGCGATTGAAGAAATGAATAGGGTTGGTATGATTGTTGATATGTCTCATAGTAGTGATAAATCAACATTGGAAGCTATTGACATATCGTCTCGCCCTATATGTATATCTCATGCTAATCCTAAATTTGCGCACAATGGATTGCGAAATAAAAGCGATGAGGTGATAAAAGCTTTAGCTAAGAGAAAAGGTTTGATAGGTTTGTCTTTATATCCTTTTCATTTGCCAAATGGAAGCGATTGTACATTGGATGATTTTTGTAAAATGAGTGCTGATTTGGCAGATATGATAGGGGTTGATCATATAGGTATAGGAAGTGATTTATGTTTAAATCAACCATTAGATGTATTAGAATGGATGCGCAATGGTAGATGGTCTAAGATAAAAGATTATGGCGAAGGTAGTGCTACTAATTCCACATGGCCTAAAAATGCGTCTTGGTTTAATGATGCTAGTGGCTTATATAATATCTATAAAGGATTAATTAATTATGGGTTTTCTGAGAATGATGTAAAAAAAATCATGGGTCTTAATTGGCTTCATTTTTTACAAGATGGCTTAAAAGCTCAAACTTGCTAAGGAGTTAAAATGTTAAACAGTGCTCCTAAAAACAATACTCGTATTGATAAGTTGACTTTAATTTGTAGTAGTGGATTTTTGATGATATTTGTTGTAATAGCTTTAATTGATTCAAAGTTACTTAGTGCGATCGTTGAGTTTGGTTTTAATGTCTCAGCAAAATACTTTGGTGCTTATTGGCAAATTTTACTACTTTTGACTTTTATTATTGGGATCGGGCTTAGTTGGGGAAGAACAGGCGGCGTAGTTTTGGGTAATATTAAAAATCCTGAAATGAGTACATTTCAATGGATATCTATTATTATGTGTACTTTACTTGCGGGCGGAGGTGTTTTTTGGGCTGCTGGAGAGCCTATAGCTCATTTTGTTTCTCCATCTCCTGTATTTGGAAATACTAGTAATATTTTTCAAAAAATCACAGAAGCTCTAGCGCAATCTTACATGCATTGGAGTTTTTTATCTTGGGCTGTTTCTGGAACTATTACCACAATAGTGCTAATGTATTTACACTATGAAAAAGGCCTTCCTTTAAGACCTAGAACTATTCTTTATCCTATTTTTGGTGATAAAGTTATACACGGATGGATTGGTTCTTTAATAGATGCTTTTTGTATTGTGGCTGTTGCTGCTGGTACTATAGGACCTATAGGATTTTTAGGTTTACAAATTTCTTATGCACTAAATATGATTTTTCAAATACCAGATAATATAATCACTCAAATGAGTATTATTATTTTGGCTATTTTAGTTTATACTATATCTTCGCTTAGGGGTTTAGCAAAAGGCATTCAAATTCTTAGTAAATGGAATGTTATTTTAGCTGTAGGTTTGATGTTTTTTATTTTTATTTTTGGTCCTACAAAATTTATTTTGGATGTTTATGTTCAAGGTGTTGGAACTTTGATACAAAATTTTATACCTATGGCTACTTATAGAGAAGATACTGTTTGGCTTGCATCTTGGACTTTGTTTTTTTGGGGGTGGTTTTTAGGATATGGTCCAGTATTGGCTATCTTTATTGCTAGAATTTCAAGAGGTAGGACTTTAAGAGAGCTTATTATAGCTGTAAGTATTTGCGCACCAATTATTACAATGTTTTGGTTTACTATTGTTGGTGGAACAGGATTATATTTTGAGATTGAAAATCCAGGCAGCATAAGCTCTGCTTTTAAAGGTTTTAATATACCTGCTGCATTAATAGCAATCACACAGTCACTACCCTTATCAACATTTATTTCAGCATTATTTTTGATATTGGCAGCTATTTTTATTATTACAACTGGTGATTCCATGACTTATACTATGAGTGTTATTGTTAGTGGGAACACTGAACCTAGTAAACTTCTTAGAGCTTTTTGGGGAATTTTAATGGGGGTATTGGCAATTATTTTAATATCTATCGGACAGGGAGGAATTTCGGCTTTACAATCATTTATAGTAATTACTGCTGTACCTGTTTCATTTATATTATTACCAACCTTATGGAACTCTATACAGATTGCAATTAAAATGGCAGATGAGCAAAATTTACGTTAATACAAAAAAGGAGACAAAATGAAAAATGATACGAAATTAAGAAGTCCACAAGAAGTCATGTCTTTAGAAAGACTAGGCTCTATGCACTCATCTAGACTTAGTTTTACTAGAACTTTGATGAGGAAAATTGCTCAAGAAAAATGGGTATTAAAAAATATTTTATGGGATTTAGATGATAAAGGATTTGGTGATGTAATATATCAAGTTAGAACACCTCATGGAATATATCATCTTGTTATATTTGCTAATTATATAAAAGATGAAGAAAGAAATGATAGGGTTATAGCAAATAAGTGGGATGTTACTTTTACTTTTGTAAATGGAGAGATTGATAGTGGGTTATTGACTGTTTTAAAAGAAAATGTTCCACTGCAAGAAGCTGGTAGAAATTTTAACAATGCTTTTGTTTTAGCAAGGGCTAATAAAAGTGTAAGAATTTTTGAATATATTGTTAATTCTTTAGCTAATGGAAAACAACCTGATTTAGATGAACTAGCTAAAGTTGGTTATATATTAAGAACCACAGCTGTATATGGAAGTGGAAAATTTGGAATTTCTGATTTTGATAATCTGCAAAAAAATGGAGATTTTTCTCAGTCATTTTCTGCTGAAATGTGCGCTGTTTATATTGTAAGGCAATTTAGTTTAGATTGGGTAAATTATATAGCCAAACAGCGTGGTGGAGATAAAGCTGTAGAACTTGATAGAGATATTCAAAGATATTTAGGTGTAGGAAATGCTACTGGACTTGGTATGGCTCCTTATTTGATTAAACACCCAAAAGTTGTTGATAATTGGCTTTATCAAAGAGAATTAGCGTTGTCAAAAGTTATGCAACAAAAGCTTGATATGAGTAAGGCTAAAGAATTGATTGATTATTTAAAAAGAGCAAGTTTACATCTTAAAGAAATAACAACAATAGATTCAAGGCAAGATAATTTAAACAAAATAGCTTCAAGTGAGCTTTCTTATATAGTAAAAGAAATAAAAACAAAAATAAATGCTTCTATGGTTATTGAGGAATTTGTAGAATATACAAAAAAATATTCTTTGGAAGCACAAGAAATCGTACTTTCGTGTTTATTAGAACTGTATCCTGAATTAGTTGATATTCACGATAAAATGATGACAATCGATGAAACTCCATTAGAACTTACTGGTGTTAAAATTTCTGAAATTAAAAATGTAATAGAGAAAAAATATGATTGGGCTTTAGGTATTAATTTTGAAAATCCTGAAAATAATTATTGGTTTTGGTATATATCTGAAGAAAAAGAAGAGCCTAGGCTTGGAGTAAGAGGTATTGATAATGGAGATGAACTAGAACAACCTTTAGATATTGCTAGGCAAGTGGTTAAATTTTACAATGCTTTAAAAAATCAGGATGATTATTTACATATAAGTAAATTTTTACTAGAAAACCCTTGTTTTACATCTATAGCTAGAAGAGTTTGGACTATGGGAAATTGTGTAATGGGTGATATAAGGGCTAATGTTTTAGCAAAAGACTTTTTGCCTATGCATCTTTTAAGAGCTAAATTGTCTATGTTTGGTGCAACAAAGTATGATCCAAGATCAGATAGATGGGTTCAAGTGACACTGTTTCAGAATGCACCTTTAATGGATGAAATTCATGCTAATGAGTGGATGTTTCCATTATTGCTAAAAAATAAGCATAGTGTTTGTGATTTATCTAATAATAATGTTTATGTTTCCAAAAACGAACTTAAAGCTGCTTGTATTAAAGCTTATAATGGATTAAAATTAAATCTTGGAGAAGCTGATTTAATTGCATCTATGGTTATTGACATGCAAATGGCTGGATTAAATGGATTGTCAAATTTTCTTAAAGCTGCGCCTTATTTGAAAAGCGACAATTTAGATATAACATTAAACATTACAAATGAGTATTTAAGTGTTGATCTTAATCATCATAGCATATTATGTCATATTCAAATTATTATTGCGTATGCACTTGATTTTTTAAATCAATATAATTCTTTAAATATAAAAATTTCAAAATGTTATAATAGGTGTTTTGTGTATTCTCAGTTAAAAAGATTATCAAATAAAAATTTATATGTTAAAGCTTATTGGTATGACATAAAGCAATCTCAGTATGTGGAATACTTTATAAAAAATAATGAAGATTTTCCAGATATTTTAATGAAAAATATACCTTGTGATTTAGATGAAAGAGCGCTTTATATTGAAATTTCTAAAAATCCTTTAATCAGAAATGATGAGAATGTAAGTATTTCTCATGATATTATTGAAAAAAATTACGAAGAGAGTGTTCAAAAAGGCATCTTGCTACAAAAGAAAGAATGGGAGGAACTGTTGAAATATACAAAAGGAATTATGGTTCAATCTAGTGAGCAATCAAGAAAAGATGCTGGAGGTGTGGTTGAATCCTGATGTTTATGATATTGCAATATAATTATATTGCAATATCATGATATAGGAGTTAAAATTGAATTTAAAAAATATTTTTTTGATTGTTTGTTGTACGCTCAGTTTTGCTATAAATGCAAATGCGTTAAGTGAGGGTAAAGAGTATATTGCTTTAAAAACACCTATCCCAAATGCACAAAATTCTCTAATAGAGGTATTTTCTTATCGTTGTATTCATTGTTACACTCATCATCAATTTCACACTTTAGCAAAGGTTAAAGAGGTTTTGCCAAGTTTAAAATATGATCTTTTTTCAGTAAGTTCTATGAGTGAGTATGGTGGGGCTTTAAATGAGATGTTTGCTTTAGCTTCTTTTAAAGAAAAATCCTTAGGTTTAGATGTTACTAGCGAAAAAAGTCTTACCTATAAGCTTGCTGATGTGTATTTTATAGGTCATTTTGAGCAAAAGTTAAATTTAAATAATCTTGATTTGTTTTATAAAATAGGTTTAAATGCTATCGGTTCTAGCAAAGAAGAATTGCAAAAATTTTTACAAACCAAAGAAGCCAAAGAGCTTTTAGCTGCTTATGATGTGGCTAATGAAATTTCAAGAAATTACGGCACACCTGCTTTTGTAGTAAATGGTAAATATCAAATCAATCCTGAATACATTACTTCTTTAGAAGAACTAATCCGTATAGTTAAAGAACTTTCAGTTAAATAATGCCTTTATTTTAAAGGTGTTATTGATCTTATAAAGGATAAGCATGAAAATTAAAAAAATCATCAGCTTAAGCTTGCTAGCTAGCATGGTTTTAGTGCCAAATTTAGCTTTAGCTGTAGGTGGAGTAAGCGGAGCTAAGATAGACTATCAAGTGCAAGGAAAAATTGGAGCTATAAAGCTCAATCCTTATGGTTTATCCCCGCTTAGTGCTGTGATTGTAGATGGAGGATATGAGTTAAGTGATGTGAGTGTGACTATAGTTCCAAAGCCAAATGGACAAACTATATCTTATAAGGTAAGTTCTAATAAAATTAAAACTTATGGAGGAATTCCTATTTTTGGACTTTATCCATCGTATTTAAACACAGTAAAAGTAAGCTATACTAAAAGTGCTTTTGGAAAAAGTGAAAAAGTAATAGATGAGGTATATAAAATAGCAACAGGCGGGGTAAATATAGAGCCAAGCGGAAGTCTTATACAAAGAGGTGTGCCTTTTGAAAAAGTGGAAGTACTTAAAGTAGATAAAGAATTTGAAGATAGATTATATCTAGTAAATAATACTCCAGGAAAATACAGCGCAAAAAGCTCTCAAGCTATATGGAATAATCCAAGTGGTGGTGCTTTAGAATGGGATGAGGCTTCTAATGCCTTCATTGTCGATACAAAGGGTGAAATTCGTTGGTATTTAGATAATGATAAGCTAATGGATAAAAACAATATTTATAATCGTGGTATTATGATGGGCTTCAGACAAAACTCAGATGGGGCGTTAAGCTTTGGGTTTGGTCAAAGATACGTAAAATATGATTTAATGGGTAGAGAAATTTTTAACCGCCTTTTACCTTCTTCTTATATAGATTTTTCTCATTCTATGAGCCAAATGCCAAATGGTAATTATCTTTTAAGAGTGGCTTTGGCTAATGTTAAGCGTCCTGATGGTAAAAATGTGCGCTCGGTGCGTGATGTGATAGTAGAAGTTGATAAAAATGGTAATGTAGTAGATGAGTGGAGGCTTTTTGAAATTTTGGATCCATATAGAGCTAATATTATCAAAGTTTTAGATCAAGGTGCGGTTTGTTTAAATGTAGATGTTTCAAAAGCGGGTAAAACTCTAAGCAATGAAGAATTAGCCAAAATGGATACGAGTGAAATTTTTGGGGATATAGCAGGCACTGGAGTAGGGCGTAACTGGGCTCATGTAAATAGCATAGATTATGATCCAAGCGATGATAGCATTATCATTTCAAGTCGTCATCAAAGCGCTATTATAAAAATAGGACGTGATAAAAAAGTAAAATGGATATTAGGAGCACATAAGGGCTGGGGAGAAAAATATAAAAAAGCACTTTTACAACCTGTTGATAAAAATGGCAAAAATATAATTTGTGAAGATGATTATAGCAAATGTCCTGGTTATAAAAATAAGGAAGGTGGCTTTGATTTTACATGGACACAGCACACTGCTTTTAGAATAGATGAAAAATCTAATAAAAGATATATTTACATTACAGCTTTTGACAATGGCGATGCAAGAGCTATAATACAACCTGCTTTTGCTTCGATGAAATATTCAAGAGCGGTTGTATATAAAATAGATCAAAAAAATAAAACCGTAGAACAAATTTGGGAATATGGCAAACAAAGAGGCAATAAATGGTTTTCGCCTATTACTTCTTTAGCTGAGTACTATAAAGATAAAAATTCAATTATGGTTTATAGCGCTAGCGCTGGTATGGCTTTTGATTTAAGCAAGGGTGTTGCTATAGGAGAGCCAAAACCTGAAATAGATGAGTTTAAATGGGGAGCTAAAGAGCCTTCAGTGCAAATTCGCTTTAGTGGAGCAAGTACTGGTTATCAAGCTATACCTATTGATTTAGAAAAAGCATTTAAATAAAAAAAGGGCTTAAATAAGCCCTTTAATTTTATAAATATCCTGCGCCTAAAGCTAAGAAATAACCTACTATACAAGAAACAATTACACCAATTAAACCTGGCAAGATAAAGCTGTGATTGATAACGAATTTACCTATTTTTGTGGTGCCTGATCTATCAAATTGTATAGTTGCAAGATCGCTTGGGTAGGTTGGTAAAATATAATATCCATAACAAGCTGCTGCAAAAGCAATGATAATACCTGGCTCAACACCAATGCCTAATGCAAGTGGCACAAAAGCTGCAATCGCTGCTGCTTGAGAATTAACAAATTTAGAAATTAATAAAAGCATAACTGCATAAGTCCAAGGGTGTTCTATAACGATATTTCCTAAAGATTCTTTCATCATAGGAGTGTGAACTGCAAACATAGTATCTGCCATCCAAGAAATTCCAAAAACAGCTACTAAAGCTATCATTCCTGATTTAAAAATTTCATTTTTTGCGATTTTACTAGCATCAAGCTTGGTAAAGATGATGAGTGCTGCACCTGCTAAAAGCATAAACATTTGAATGGTTGCAACCATATTCATAGGTTTAGTAACACCTTTTGAGGTAAATTGTGGTCTAAGTTCTGGGAAGGCTCCAAGTATAGCTACTATTGCAATAGCACCTAAGAAAATCCACATAGCTACCCATTGAATAGTTGGAAGTTGTTGGCCAAGAAGTGTTTTGCTATCACCATAGATGTATTCTCTTTGCTCTGGATCTTTAATTCTAGCTTGAAATTCTTCATCTTTGTCAAGATCTTTTCCTCTAAACCAAGAAAAAATTCCTATAGCTAAAACACCCACTAAAGTAGAAGGTATAGTAATAGCAAGTAAATCTACATAGCCATCAAATCCTGCTAAAGGATGTTTATTAATTTCTGGATTTAAAAGCAATGCAGTTAAACTTACAACAGCAACTGAAACAGGGCTTGCTATAATACCAAGTTGAGAAGAAATGCTAGAAGCAGCCATTGGTCTTTCTGGGCGTATGCCGTTTTTAATAGCAATGTCATAAATAATAGGCATCATAGTATAAACAACATGTCCGGTTCCACAAAGTATAGTTAAAAAGCAAGTTACAAAAGGAGCTAAGATAGTTAAAAATTTAGGATTTTTTCTTAAAACTCTTTCTGCAATTTGCAACATTACATCTAAGCCACCACTAGCTTGTAAAGTTGCACTAGCAACAACAACAGCTAAGATAGTAAGCATAACATCAATAGAAGGTTTTCCAGGCGCTACAGCAAAACCAAAACTTAAAACTAACAAACCTATACCGCCTAATAAACCTAGAGCGATACCACCTTTTTTTGCCCCATAAAAAAGACAAATGAGAACTACGGCTAGTTGGATACTAAATTGAGTGCCTTCGCTAAGGCTGGTTAGCATTTCCATACTCTCTCCTTGTTTTTAAAATATGCGAGAGTATAGTGTAAGTTTTATTAATAGTAAATAAAATTTTTTCTTATTTAAATAAATATTTACCAATATTTTGAATTTGTTTGTCAAAATATTGGTTTTTTCTGTTTATTGGTAATTTTTTAAGATAGCAAAAAGAATTTTACTGATTTTTTCAATAGAAGCTATTTCACATTTTTCATCTGTTGAGTGAGGGCTATGAATATTTGGGCCTATGGAGCAACATTCTAGCGGTTGTTTTTCACTTATAATACCACATTCTAAACCAGCATGTATAGTATAAAGCTTGGCGTTTGGATTTTCCTTTTTAAAATAACTTAGAATTTCTTCTCCAAAATTAGTATCTTTGTTGACCCAAGGTGGATAAAAATTTGCACTTGAAACTTCACAATTTTGCATTTTAAAATAAGTTAATGTTTCAAATTCTATATTTTTAAGTTCTTGTAAATCATTCGATCTTGCAAAAAGTTCAAAATGAAATTTACCTTCTTTTTCATAAGCTAACGAAAGGTTGATACTCGTTTGGACTAAATTTAATTGATGATTAAAAGTTCTAATACCTTGTGCAAAAGCATTGATAAGATTTAAAATGATTTGAGAATTTTTATAATATGTCCTTTTGATTTTACCTATATAATTCACTTTAAAATGATTATTTTCTTTTGGGGGATTTTTAAAAAATGCTATGATTTTAGCATGTTTTGGTATAGAGTTGATTCTCTCACCTGCGTTAAACTCGCAAAGTTCACCTTGGTTTTGAGTGATAAAATAACTTGCTTCTTTAATAGAAGATTTAATATTTTTAACAATATCAATCCCTGAATGCCCACCTTTAAAATTAATTACTTCTATTTCATAGCATTCACCTTCTTTTTCGTCTATTTCTAAGTTTAAGCTAGCAAAAATATCCACACCGCCAGCACAACCTATAACAACTTCATCATCACTCTCATGATCTAAATTTAATAGTTTGTTTGAAATCAAAGCATGTGTAAGATTATTTGCTCCACAAAGGCCAACTTCCTCATTATTAGTAAAAAGACATTCGATATTTTCAAAGTCTTTTAAAGCTTGCATCATTAATGATACTCCTATGCCATTATCTGCACCCAAGCTCGAGTTTTTAGCCTTTAAATATCCATTTTCTTCATACATTTGTATATTAGGAGCCTCTCCCATACAAACCATATCATAATGACTTTGTAAACAAATTTTAGGTTTTCCTTTATATGCATGGATATTACCTGCTTTATCAACGTTTACTTGGCAGTTTTGACTTTTGGCAAAATCAATAAGAAAATTTTTTAATTCTTCAGTATGGAAACTACAATGAGGTATTTGAGTAATTTGTTTAAAATTTTGTATAATTTCTTGCATAAAATCTCCTTTTTGTTGTAATTATGGCATATTTTTATATAGATGAGGTTTAAATGAAAATTTCTCAAAAGCAAATTAAACTACTAATAACTTTACTAAAAGATCCAAAGAAATTTTTAATTGCACTTTTTTTATTTGCTTTTGCTTATATTTTAAATTATGATAGTGGCTCATACATTAATGCTAAAGTAAGTCGTGTAGTAGATGGGGATACTATTGAGGCTAAATTTGAAGATGAAAAACTTAAAATTAGACTTTTTGGTATAGATGCACCTGAAAGTGATCAAGCTTATGGAAAGATGGCTGCGCAATTTTTAAATGCAATTGTCTTGAATAAAGAAGTGGTTTTGAATGTAAAAGATGAGGATAAATATGGTAGAATTTTAGCCATTGTGTATTTAAATGATAAAGATATCAATCAAGTTATGGTTAAAAATGGTTTTGCTTGGGCTTATGAACATTATAGTGATTTATATGTAAATGAGCAAAATTATGCCAAAGAAAATAAAAAAGGCTTATGGGTAGATGAAAATCCTATAGAGCCTTACAAATGGCGTAAACAAATAAGATTAAAATAGGAAAAGAGATGTTTAAAAAAATATTTTTCATTGGATTTTTAGCATTATTTTTTGGTGGTTGTTTTGTAAATGAAAGAGGAATTTCAAACCGCTTTTATGATGATTGTAAAGAATATTATGATGCAAGCGGGACTTACCATAAAGAATGCCCAAAGAATTGGGTGGATTTACCTTTAACCCCCGATTCCTTTTAAAACAGCATTTAATTCCTCTGGAGTAGCATCTTGCTTGGAGGTTTCTTGTTGGTTTTGACTGCTAGAGCTTGTGCTTTGACTTTGTTTTAATTTAAATATATGATCATCTGTGGTGATTACTTGAAAAGATGCATCGAAAATTTTAATATCATTTACAAAGCCAACTACTTTAACCTCTCTTTTTCTTGAATCATCGCTAAATAGAGCGCTTGCTTCAAGATTTAAAACATCTCCAACTTTTAAAGGCGCATAAAAAAAGCTTCTTGAGCCTATTAAGACGCTAAATTCTTTATTGATTGCAGCTTGAGCTATATAATTTGCCGCATTAAATACAAAACCACTATGCACTAATCCTAGCTCATCTACTGCCATATCATGGGTTGTGATTAAGATACCTTTAGCAAAGTTTTTTTCTATATGAGAAATACTTCCTGCTAAAGCATTATTTATCCCTGGACAAGTGATAAGTTCTGATTTAATGCGATTTAATTCTTCAGGGTCTATTAGCTCTTCTATAGTAACAGCACTTACTGTTCTTGCCATTTTTACACCTTTAATTTAACATAAACTCTTTTTGGTGCTTCATAGCCTTCACAAGTTAAATTTGAGTCATTTTCGTCTAAAAATTGATCTAAAGAATAAGAATCAATCCATTGTGTTTTTCTTTGTTCTTCAAAATCAGTTTGTTTGGTTGCTATAACTTCAAATTCACTAAATCCAGCTCTATAACACCAATTTCTTAAACCCAATATCGACGGAATGAAAAAAATATTTGGTATTTTTGAATAAGTTTTTTGAGGGATAAGTGCAATTTCTCTTTCATCTTCTATATACATAGTATCTAAAAAGACTACGCCATCTTTATTTAAAGATTGCTTGAGTTGTTTTAGCATGGCTATAGGATCACTGCGATGATAAATTACGCCAAGACAAAAAATTACATCAAATTTTATGCCATAATTTGGTACATCAGCCACACCTAAAAGCTCATATTGTATAGGAGTTTTTGCAATAGAGTTTAAAAGTAAAAATTGCAAATAATACTTAATAGAAGGATCAAAACCTATGAGTTTTGAAGGATTAAATTCAAGCATTTTAAACATATAATAACCATTATTACAACCAATATCTGCAACCACTTTGCCTTTGATTTCTTGCATATAAGGCTTTAATATGTTAAATTTAATAAAACTTTGCCACTCTGTATCTATGAACAAATCATTGATTTTAAAAGGTCCTTTGCGCCAAGGTTTTAATTCTAAGGCAATGTCTTTAATCTCATTATCTAAACTTTTATCGCAAAAAATATCAAAACTTTCGTTTATTAGATAATTTGAGTTTTTAACTTTTGTACTAAGTTTTTGAATTTTTTCATATAAAGGATATTTTAAAACTTGCTTTAATAAAGCATTATCTTGCATATTTTTCCTTAAAAAACTCCCTTATTTGGGAGTTTTTATTATTGAAGTAGGCTTGCTAGTTTAGTTTGTAGCATTACATTTGAGTGAGCATTTGCAAACAAAAACGCATTTTCTTTTAGGTAATTTGCATTAAAATCATTAATATTTTGCGCTAAGTCATTATTTTGCAATTTGCTTTCAGCTTCTTTAGTGTTAATGCTAGTTTGCAAAGATGAGTTGATATTAGAATGGATAGCATTGATCCCAGCACCAATATCTGCGCGTAAAGAACCTACTTGATCTTGAAAATCGCGAATTCCATCTTGGTTTTCAAGGCTTAAGTTTGCCGTGCTTGGTTGATTTAAATTGATACTTTCAACCCCAGATCCAACAACAAAATCCATACTTTGGAAAACATTTTTTCCATTAAAAGTCGCGTTTGAAAATGCATCATTGATCGAGCTGATGAGCTTATTTGCTTCAGCATTTAGCATGCTTTTTTGTCTATCATTTAATGCAGCACTATTTGAGCGTACTGAAAGTTCGTTAAGTCTATCTGCAGTAGCTGAGATATTATTTAATGTCGAATCAGCAATTTGTAAAACACCTACTGAATCATAAGCATTTAAAATACCTTGATCTATGGTGCTATACTGACTTCTTAAAGAATCAGCTATGGCTAAATTTGCCCCATCACTCCCATCTATAGCACGCATTGCGGCTATATTTTCTAAAGCTTTTTCTTGGCTTTTTTGCGCTTGATTTAAGTAATGGTTTTGTTGAGTTGTCCCTATATCGCCTATTTTCATCTTTGACTCCTTTTAAAGACTTATTTTATTATATCATTTTTTTGTTTTAAAATTTAAAAAAAATAAAATTACTTGTGATAACATGATAATTTTCATCACAACTTCACTTGCACTATGAATTTTTATAAATTCTTGAGTCTTAGTTGCTTCTTCTCCTAAGCTTTGTGCTTCTAAAACATAAGCAGTGAAGTAAAATACAAAAAGCAAACTTAGTGCCAAAATGATTAAAGAAAGCATGAATTTTGAAAAATTTATTTTAAAAGTTAAATTTTTATCCTTAAATGAGAAAATTTCCATTAAAATAGATAAAACACTCACACCTAGTAAAACAAAACCAAATTGCACAAAAATGTGTGTCATTAAAAGTCCGCTTTGAAAATGAGTTAAAACCCCTTCGCCTATGAATTTAGCAGGATAAAATATAGTCGGAGCTAAAAATACACCTATGCTAATTTCAATCCCAATTAAACTTGCTAATAAAAATAAATATATTGATTTCATATTTTCTCCTATAAAAAGATAATTATAGTCTAATTTTTTAAATTCCACGCAACAAAGGCTCTATCAAATCCATTATAATCTTGATAAAAAGTAGCTTTAAAATCATTTTCTTCTAAAATTTTATTTAAAATTGCTTTTTGATCATAGCCAAACTCACACGCTAAGACTTTTGTGTTATGGTTTTTGGCAAAAAGGATAATTTCATGTAAAATTTCCCAACCTTTATCCCCGCCAAATAAAGCATTATGCGGTTCATTTTGCACCCATTTATCCAAAGGATAATTATTTTTTATATAAGGAGGATTAGAAAAAATAAAGTCAAAATTTCCTTGCATATTTTTAAAATCACAAAGTTGAAAATCAATCAAATTTGAAACATTATGAAAATCTGCATTTTTTTTAGCAAGATCTAGTGCTTTTGGATTAATATCGCAAGCTTGTATAAAAATTTGCTTTAACTTTGCTAGAGAGATACTTAAAATTCCACTCCCAAAGCCAATTTCAAGTATATTTTTAAAAGAGTTATGATCTAAAATTTCTAAGCATCTTTCAAGTAATATTTCACTATCAAAACGCGGTATTAAAACCCCTTTTTCAATAAAAAAATCTAAACCATAAAACTGTGTTTTTTGAAATAAATACTCAAAAGGCTCGCCATTTAAAAATTTATCTACGTATTCTAAAAAAACTTTTTCATCGATTTGAAATTCAGGATTTAAAAAAATCCAAGCCTTATCTTTTTGTAAAAGCTCACAAAGAATAAAAAGTATATATTCTTTGTGAGTAGGATCTTTTGCGTAAGCTTGCTTTAAGGCCTGTTTGATTGAAATCATTGCAAAGCTTTAATTCTATCGCAAATACAAGGATGACTTAGATGAAAGAAAGTATAAATTTTACTTGTTTTAACAAAGGCTTTATTTTCTTTTGCTAAAGCTATGAGGGCATTTTTCATATCTTCTTTAGAACTAAGTTTTGCTCCATGTAAGTCAGCATTAAATTCATTTTTTTGACTCATTTTATTAAGTAGCGGGGAGATAATAAAAGTAAAAATATTTCCAAAAATCAATAAAAGCGCAAAAACTCCAGCATTTACTCCATCTAAATGACTTTCAATATAAAAAAAGCTTGGTAAATGTGCAAAGATAAAAAATAAAGCAAAAAGCATCAAAGCACTAGAAAATAACATTTTTAGTAAATCTTTATGCACAAAATGTCCTAGCTCATGACCTAAAACAGCGATGAGTTCTTTTTCTTTTAAAGCATTTAAAAGTGTATCAAAAAGCACCACTCTTTTGCTTTTAAATAAACCGCCAAAATAAGCATTTAATCTTTTGTCCCTTTTGCTTGCATCAATAACATAAACACCATTTGCACTAAAGCCACATTTTTGCATTAAATTGGTGATTTTTTCTAATAAATTTTCATCTTCAAGTTTTTTCATTTTATTAAACATAGGTGCAATAAGAGTAGGGTAGATGAGATTTATAATAAGTATGATTATAAAGCTTAAAGCAAAAGCAACAATCCACCAGTATGTGCTAAAAAATTCAAAACAAAACACTAAAGCATAGATGATTAAAAAGCCAAAAATAAGCATTAGGGCTAAAGATTTAATGCTGTCTTTAATAAAAAGTGCTAAAGTCATATTTGAAAAGCCGTGTTTTTTATCTTTTATAAAGCTTTCATAATAACTAAGTGGTAAATTTAAAATACTAATAATAAATAAAAATGTAAGTAAAAATAAAGTATTTTCTAAAGTAGAATTTTCTTTTATAAAAATTTCTTTTAAATACAAAAAACCAAAGCTAATCCAAGAAATATTAATCATCAGATTATAAAGATTAGAAAAGATTTTGTATTTTTCATTTTCTATGGCGATATTTGCAGCATTTTTATAATCATGCTCATTTAAAATAATTGCTTGTTTTTCTCTTTCTTTTTTTAAAAAAGAAATTTGCATATAAGATATAAAAACCAAAAAGGCCGTGTAAATACATAAAATAGTTATTAAAGTCATAATTTTTCCTTAAATAAATTTGAGTAATTTTATCTTATTTAAAATATATAAAGTTAATCAGTGCTTTCACTTTTTTCCAAAACCTTAAAATAAGCTTCTTCTAAAATACTAAGTTCATTTTCTAAGGAATTTAGCTTTTCATAAAGGGTATTTATACCTAGTTCTTGATAGATTGCAGGATTGCTTAGGGCATTTTTGATTTCTTTGATTTCTTCTTCTAATTTATGAATTTTATCAGGATATGAGTTTAAAATTTCATTTTCTTTATAGCTTAGTTTTTTACTTGATTTTTCTTTTGTTTTTACACTTGTTGTGGTGTTTGTTTCTAAACTTTTTGAAAATTCTTCAAAGTCTTTGTATTCTTTTTCATTTTCTAAATATTCGCTGTAAGAAAGAACTTCTATATTAATATTTGCATTATCTTCAAAAGCATAAAGTTTAGTTGCTATTTTATCAACAAAGTATCTATCATGTGATACAAGCAAAATCGCACCTTCAAAAGAAAGTAAATATTCTTCTAAAATATTAATCGTAGCTATGTCTAAATCATTTGTTGGTTCATCTAAGATTAACACATCATATTCTTTAATAAAAAGCAAGGCTAGGGCAACTCTGTTTTTCTCTCCTCCGCTTAAAACACTTACGCTTTGTTCTAAAAATTCTTTTGGAAATAAAAATTGTTTTAAATACCCATAAACATGCATATTTTTACCACGCATTTGAATATGATCACCACCATTTGGGCAAAAAATTTCTAAAAGTTTTTTATCGGTATTGAGTAAGCTTCTACTTTGATCAAAATAGCCTATTTTAACTTCACCTCTTTTAATTTCCCCGCTATCAAGTGGAATTTGATCAAGTAAAATTTTTAAAAAAGTAGATTTGCCACAGCCATTTTTACCTACTATGGCTATGCGTTCACCTTGTAAAATTCGTGCATTAAAGTCTTTAAAAAGTGTCTTGTTAGCGATAGATTTTGAGATATTTTTAAGTTCAAAAAGCATTTTTTTGCGATTTTGACTTTGGATTTGATTGAAATTTTTACTTGCTCTTTTAATCTCAAGTTGTAAGCGTTTGATAGCTCCTGGGTTTTTCTTGGCTTCTTCGCGCATTTTAAAAATGCGTTCTTTACGCCCTTCGTTGCGCTTAAGTCTAGCTTTAACTCCTCTTCTTAGCCATTCTTCCTCACTTTTTAGTTGCTTAAGCAAGGTTTCATGGCTTTTGGCTAAAGAAGCTAAAATAGCTGCTTTTTTTTCTAGATATTGTGTGTATCCGCCTTCAAAAACACTTAATTTTCCTGCTTCTATTTCTACGCATTTTTGCGCTATCGCATCGATAAAATATCTATCATGAGAGATGAAAATAACACACATTTTAGAAGCTTTCAATCTTTCTTCTAAAAAGCTACTCATATATACATCTAGGTGGTTGGTTGGTTCATCAAGCAATAATATATCAGGATTTTTCAGCAAAAGCGTGCAAAGTCCTACACGTCTTATTTCTCCTCCGCTTAAAGAGCAAAGTGCTCTGTCTTTATACTCTAATAGCTTAAACTCTTCTAGTATTCTTTGTATTTTTTGATCTAAATTCCATGCATCTTTTGAATCTATAAATAAACTTAATTCATCTACTTTTTTTAAATATTCTTTATTTTCAGGATCAAGAGCTAGTTTTTCGTTATAGTTTTCAAATTCTTTTAAGGCTTGATAAATTTCTTTAAGTTCTTTTTTGATGGCTTCGCTCGCACTTAAGGTGCTTTCAAAGCTTACTTGTTGGCTTAGTATGCCTATGCTAGTGTTATTTTGTTTAATCACTCTACCGCTATCTAGTTTTAAAGTTCCCATAAGGGCTTTTAAAAAGCTTGATTTTCCTTCGCCATTTTTACCTATAATGGCGATTTTTTCTCCTAAATTTGCACTAAAATTTGCATTTTCTAAAACTATTTTTGTATTAAATTTCTTATTTGCATCGATTAAATCTATTAAAGCCAAATTTCTTTCCCAAATGTTTTTTGCGATTTTACTTTAAAAAGTATTAATTTTGCTTAAATAAAATTACACTATGAGAGTGTTTGTTTTTTTTACTTTATTAGTTTTATTTTTTGCTTTGGCAAATTGGTATATTTATAAAAGATTTTTAAGTAAGGTTGATTTTTTAAAACCTTATAAGAAATTTGTATTAGCTCTTGTTTTAATGGTTTTTGCATGTGAATTAATCTTTTTTGTAAATATGCGCGGGGATTTTTTACATGAAAAGCTTTATTATATTTTAGCTATTTTTCCTACTATTACTTGCTTTTTCTTGCTTTTTGGAGTGGTTTTTGAAATTGGTTCTTGGATTTTCTTTAACGAAAATAAAAAAGAGCAAATTTTTAGCCTTCAAAGAAGAAAGTTTTTAAAATTAATTTTTGATTCTTGGCTTATTATACTTAGCGTTAGTATGGTGTTTAAAGGCTTTGTAAATGCTATCAGCACGCCTAAGGTTAATGAGGTAGATATTAAAATTAAAAATTTAAAAGAAGATTTAAACATAGCTTTGCTTTCTGATGTGCATTTAGGGAAAAATTTAGGTGAAGATTTTTTAAAAACCTTAATTGATGAGGTTAATGCTTTAAATGTTGATATAATCATCATAGCTGGGGATTTAATCGATGCAGATATAGCTAGTATGTCTTATATTAATTTATTAGAAAATTTTAAATCAAAATATGGCACTTATTTTGTTTATGGAAATCATGAGTATTATAATGATATAAATGCGATAAGCAAAAAGCTTAAAACGCTTAAGAATTTCAAAGTTTTAGAAGATGAAAGTATTGATTTTGGAGATTTTACTTTAAGTGGGACTTTGGATTTGGCTGCTAAACGTTTGGGTTTTAAAGAAAGCAATATAGAAAAAATTAAAACTCAAATCAATCAAGAAAAAGTTAATATTTTAATCACGCATCAGCCAAAATATGTAAAAACTTATGATGTGAGTGGGTTTGATTTGATTTTATCAGGACATACACACGCAGGACAAATTTTCCCTTTTTCTTTGCTAGTATATTTAGAGCAAGGCTTTGTGTATGGGCTTTATAAATTAAGCAAAGATAGTTTGCTTTATGTAAGCAGTGGGGCTGGATTTTGGGGACCTGCTGTGAGATTTTTAGCTCCTAGTGAGATAGCTTTGATTAGATTAAAAGGAGAATAAGTGGGATTTAGCAATAGTGCTTCAAAAATGTTTGGAATCATAGCAAAATATAAATTTCCAAAAATTATACAAAAAAATATAAATAAAGCTTATGTAAATGCTTTCAATATCAATATGAGTGAATTTAAATCCTTAGAAGAATATGAGAGCTTAAATGCTTTATTTACAAGAACTTTGTTAAATGAGCGAGAATTAGAAGATGGCTTTATAAGTCCAAGTGATGGTAAAATTTTAGAACTTGGAAGTAGTTTTCAAAATGACTTAAAAGAAAATTTAGCCTTTAGCATTAAAGGTTCAAGTTATAGTATAGAAGAGCTTTTAAAAAACTCAGCTAGTAAAGAAGAATTAAAAAATGGCATAGATTATGCAAATATTTATTTATCTCCAAAAGATTATCATCATTATCATGCACCTTGTAATATGCAAATTTTAAGTGCTACTTATATGAGCGGGGCTTTATTTAGAGTGAGTGAGGCAAAGTTGGCTAAGATTATAAACCTTTATACTAAAAATGAAAGAGTGGTTTTAAAGTGCTTAGTGGAAGGAAAATTTATACTTTGGATGGTATTTGTGGGTGCGCTAAATGTAGGTAAAATGCATTTTAGTTTTGATACTAGTATACAAACTAATGCTGCAAATTTTGATTTTACTCATACTTATGATGGGCTTTTTGTAAAAAAAGGTCAAAGGCTTGGAAATTTTGAGCTAGGTTCGACGATAGTTTTAATTGCCCAAAAAGGGTTTTTAAAATTTAGTAAAAACGCTTATGAGCAAGTTGAATTTTCTAAGAAGATTGCGGATTTTGCTTAGTCTCATCTTCATTAGCAACTTTATACAAAAAGGCAAAAATTTCAGCCACCGCTTTATACATATTAGGTGGGATTTCATCGCCTAAGTCAAGCTTGCTAAGAACTTCTACTAAGTCTTTATCCTCTTTTATGGGTATGCCATTTTCTTTGGCTAAAGAGATGATTTTAGCAGCGTTTTCACCTTTGGCATTAGCTAGGATTTTTGGTGCATTTTGATCTTCTTTGTTATAACCTAGTGCAACGGCTTTTTTTGTTTTTTTAGCCATTTTTAAGCCCTTGTATCAAAACCCATATTAAAGTCATTGTATTCTTTTTGATTGTGAAATTTGCTTTTAACTATATCGCTGATGAAAAAATTAGAGCTTAGAAGTCCTACTTTAACCAAGGCTTTTTTTAACTCACGTGCTCTTTCATAAAGTTTTTTTCTAAAATTAACATTTTCTATCATCATATTTATATCAATGTATTTATCATTACTTAGAGATAAAAATACATTGATTTTTCCTAATTTTTCAAATTCAAGATTAATTTGCGCATAAAATTTATCTTTTTTGCCACGTTTAAAAACTACATTAGATTTTTCTAAATCATCCCAAAAGAAAGGTAAAAAAGTATGAATGCTATTATTAGCCAAAGATAAAAGCTGATTAAACTCAAGCTGAGCTATAAGACGATTTGCTTGATTTAGTATGCTTTCATTGTCTAAATTTTTAGCCAGATTAGAAACTTGCAAAAGAGTGGATTTAATGTCTTTTTGTAATTCTGAAGAAATTTCTGCGGTATCTTTTGGAGTAATTTTTCCAAGATCTTTTATAGAAAGTTCTAATTTTTTTTCTATATTTTTTATATCATCTAAAGAATTTTTTGCTTCATAATTTTTAGAATCTAAAGCTTTTAAAACCTCATTGAGTTTTCTTCCTATTAGGCCTAGTTCTTTGTTAAGATTATTTAAAAGCTCTTCTTGTCGATTTTGGCTAAAATTAAGATTTTTACTTACATTTTGTTTAAAAATATCTTCTAGTAAAATTTTACCTGAAGTACTTTTAAATATATCTTCTAATTTAGTGTTATTTGTTTGTAAATTTTGACTTTTATTATCATTTTTGTTTAAATCTTCAGTATTTTTTTGTGGTGTTTTTTCTTCTTTTGTGTTTTGAATTTCTTTATCTTTTATCATGCTTTCTTGTTTTTGTTGAGTTTCTTTTTTATCCTCTGTGTTTTTTTGCGGAGTTTTTATTTCCTCTTTTGATTCTTCTTTGATGTCTTTAGTATGTGGAGTTTTATTTAAATTTTCTTGTGTTATTTCAGTTTTGTTTTTATGATTTTTTATGTCTTTTAAAAGTGTTATAAGATCTTTAATGCTTTGACTAAGCTCTTTTAATATATGTGTATTTTGAATTTTTATATTTTCAGGTTTGGCTAATTCTTTGTTGATAAGTGCTAAATTTTTACTGAGATTTTTAATGAAATTATTAGCAATATTTTGTAGCTTTTCTTGGCTAATAGAGTTTGGGTTTTTATTGATATAGTTTTTAAAATTTTCTATTTTATCAAATAGCTTAAAAAGTGTCTTGTAGTTTGTATTTTCTAAAGAAATTTTATTATCTTTTTTGTGATTTTGTAAGATGTGAATAAGTTCTTTTAAGGTGCTTGTGGTGTCAAGATTTTTAAGATCTAAATTACTTATATCGCGTTTTAGATTTTCACTAGTAGCCCCTTTTATGGTATTTAAAAGATTAAAAAAGCTTTGTGGTAAATTTTGCTCTTTTAAAGAATGATTGAGTTTTGCTTCTAAAAATACACCTGAATTTTTTACCAAAGATGAAAGATTTTTATTGTTGATATCTTTAGCGGGTTTAACTAGATCTTCTAAAACTTTAAGCAGTTTTTCAAATTCAGGTTTTTTAGAAAGCTCTGCTTGAAGTTTTTTAACTTCATTGGCAAAATTAGGTGCAAAATTTAAATCTTTGTGATTTTTTAATACTGCTAAATCAGGATCTTTGTTGGTTTTGATTTGATCTAAAAGTTTATTTAATAATTCTTGTAATTTTTGATCGATTTTGCTTACATAATCTTTAGGTAATTTGATTTCGGGATCATTTTTAGAAAATAAAGGATTTTTTAAAGCATCATTAAGTGAGGTTTTTTTGTCTGATTTCTCACTTTTGTTCTCTTTGTTTGTTTCGTTTTTTGCAAATTGATTTTGATTGTTAGAAATATTAGTTATCATCTAGCATTACCATATTACCTGGTTTTCTTTTAAATTTGGTTAGATTTTTAAATTTTGGTTTATCTATGGTAAAGGCAATTAAAACAGTTAATAAAACAATGTAAAAATACATAAAACCATTGCCTTCAAAATAATACATCAAAGTTCCAAGCACAGCAGGCGCAAATAAAGCACCAAAAGAATAAGTAAAAAGAACCGCTCTGCCAAGCTCAACTCTTTTGCTAGAATCTTCAAGCATGTCATTTGCTCTAGCTAAAGAAAGAGCATATAAACAACACATTCCCATACCCAGTAAAAAGCCAAAAAAGTATTTTAAATAAATATTATAGCTTAATAATAAAATACAAAGCATAGCACTTAAAGCAGTAAAAGCGCATAAAATAATAGCAAATTTACGACTAATTTTATCAGAAAGGGTTCCGATGAAAAGTTGAGATATAAATCCTCCTAACATGGTACAAAATATAAAAATCGAAGCTTCTTTTGCGCCAAATCCTTGTATGAGTATAAATAAAGAAGCCATGGAGAAAAATCCATTCAAAAGCATACCTGCTATAAAGCTTGTCACTAAAGCTAAAGGCACTATATCAAAAACTTTAGGGATGGAAATTTTGGTTTTTTGTGGTAAAACCGGCTCTTTAATACGGATTAAAAATAAAGGAATAGAGGCAAACATAATAAAACTAGCGCTTAAAATAAATACTGTATTACTTGGGAAGTCAAAGGACATAAGTAAAATTCCAAAGCCTGATGATGAGTAAAATACTACTTCATAAAAGGCTATTACTCTTGAGCGAATAGCATTTTTTGCTTTTTCATTAAGCCATGATTCTATGACCATTAAAAGTGCATAATAGCAAAAACCAAGCAAAAATCTCAAAACCATCCAAAAATAAAGATTAGAGTTTAAACTATGAAGCATAGTAGCTATACCAAAAATGATGGCAAAAATTCCAAAAGATCTTATATGTCCTACTTTAGAGACTATCCTATGAGCACTAATAGTGCTTACCATAGCACCAAGAAAATAACAACTTCCTATTATCCCTATATAAAAATTACTAACATCGTTATGTTTTAAAATAATTGCTATAGAATTTACCGTTAAAGCACTTCCTATAAAAACAAAAATCATACCAAAAAACAATGCAGTTAACGATCTAATCGTTCTTTTTGAGCTCAACATTTTCTTATTAAAAAATTATATATTAATACCGCTATGGGTGTGACAAACATTGCACAAAACAAGGCAAAAATACTCATTAAGCCTTGAAACTCTAAAAATAAAAATCCTGCTATTAAAAACACATAAGCAAAAATTTTAAACAAAGAAAAAAAAGCTAATGCGTTTTTAAAAATACTTTTAAATTTTGGTTTTAAATCGTCATCTATATGGATAAATTTTATAATTTTTGGCAAAGAATATTGTTTTTTAGCAAAAATTTGTAAGGGTCTTTGAGTAAAAGTGTAATTTTTAGCAGCCTTATAAATAAAATTTTTGTAATTTAAAAAAGAAAATAAAATGATCAAATTTTGAGCTAAAAATCCAAATTCAAAACTGATGAATAATTCAAAGCTTATTCCTTTATAGAAAAAAACTCCTGCTAAGAAAAGTAAATTTAATCCTAGCAAGAGTTTTAGTAAAATTTTAGGCTTTAGGATCATTTTTTTAAATCTTTATAGCGATTTTCTTCTTTAAATTCCTCATAGCTTTTTACTTGTGCTTTGTAAGCTTTATAAACATTTAAAATCGCTGCAGCTACTCCTATAAACACTCCTACCCAAAAAAGCCAAATAATGCCGGTTAAGTTTTTTAAAAAATAGCCTATACTAACCCCGATTAAAACAGCTACAACCATGGATATGCCAAGGCTTAATCCATCTGCAGCTTCTATACCTTTGCGAATGATTTTTTGTCTTTTATTCATAGGGCTTTAAAACTTTCTTGTGCTGCTTGTATAGTTTTATCAATGATTTTTTTATCCATACATTCACATATAAAACCTGTTTCAAATTGAGATGGTGCTAAATACACACCTTTGCTTAGCATTTGTGCATGAAATTTAGCAAATAATTTAGTATCTGATTTTAAAGCATCTTGATAATTATTAACAGGGTTTTCACAAAAGAAAAATCCAAACATAGAACCAACGCAATTAACTTGCAAAGGAATTTTGCAATCATTTGCAGCTTCTTTAAAGCCTTGAGTAAGTCTTTTACCTAGTTTTTCTAATTTTTCATATAAACCTTCATAATTTCTTGCTTTTTTTAAGCTCGCATAACCTGCAGCCATAGCAAGAGGATTGCCACTTAGTGTTCCTGCTTGATATACCCCGCCCAAAGGACTTAATAAATCCATAATTTCAGCTCTTGCAGCAAAAGCAGCCGCAGGCATACCTCCGCCTATAACCTTACCAAAAGTTACTATATCAGCTTTTATATTATTAATTCCAAAAGAGCCTAGGTATGAAGCTCTAAAGCCACTCATAACTTCATCAAAAATTAAAAGAATTTGATGTTCATCACATAGTTTTCTTAGCTCTTGTAAAAATTCTATTTTAGCAGGTACTAAGCCCATGTTTCCTGCAATTGGCTCTATAATGATACAAGCTATATTATCATCATTATTGATTAAGTTTTTAACACTATCAATGTCATTATAAATAGCTACTAGAGTATTTTTAGCTACATCGGTTAATACTCCTAGTGAGCTTGGGGTGTTAAAAGTAGCGGCGCCACTTCCAGCACTTACTAGTAAAGAATCAGAATGCCCATGATAACACCCTTCGAATTTGATGATTTTATCTTTTTTGCTAAATCCTCTTGCAAGACGAATAGCACTCATAGTAGCTTCTGTGCCACTGCTTACAAAGCGTATTTTGTCTAAATGCGGCCAATCTTTTAGGATAAATTTAGCTAATTTAGTTTCAGCTAGGGTTGGTGCGCCAAAGCTTGAACCGTGTTCTAATGCTTTTTTACAAGCTTTTTCAATACCCTCATCACAATGTCCAAAAAGTAAAGGCCCCCAACTTTGTACATAATCTATATAAGTATTATCTTCTATATCGCTAATATAAGCACCTTTTCCTTGCTTGATAAATAAAGGATTGCTACCTACACTTGCAAAAGCACGCACAGGAGAATCAACCCCACCTGCTATATATTCATAAGCTTCTTCAAAGGCCTTTTTATTATTTTTCATTTTTTACTCCTTTTGTTGTTAGTAATATAATCATAAAGCGATTTCATCTCATCTTCTGTTAATGAGTAAGTTGGCATAATGCTTTTTGCCTCTTGAGGTTGGCTTAAAATTTCTCTAAAACGTGTATAAGGAGTGTTTTTAATACTTGGCACTATAAAAGGTGTTTTTTCTCCATTTTTAGTATAATATCCTAGTATTTGTTGTCCTCCATCACCATGACATTTAGCACAACTTATGCCTCTTGGATTTTTGTAAAGGGATTCTTGGTATTCTTTAGGTGAGATAAAATCTTCAGCCCAAACACCATAAACTATAAAAAACAAAAATAAAATAATTTTCATTTATCACCTTTAACAAAAAAGAAGTTTTATTATGATACAATTTTTTAAGTTAAAGAAAGCTATAAATTTAAGGAAAGAAATGACACTTTTAGATGGTAAAAAGCTAAGTGATGAGATAAAAAATAATCTAAAACAAGAAGTATTAGAACTTAAAACCCAAAGTATAGAGCCTTGTTTGGCCGTGATTTTGGTAGGTGAAGATCCTGCTAGTGCTACTTATGTGGGTTCTAAAGCAAAGGCTTGTGAGCAATGCGGGATTAAGTCTTTGGTTTATAGACTTGATGTAAACACAACTCAAAATGAGCTTTTGGCTTTGATTAATACCCTAAATCATGATGATAGTGTTGATGGAATTTTAGTTCAGCTTCCATTACCAGCACATATTAATAAAGATATCATCCTAGAAAGTATTAATTTTAATAAAGATGTAGATGGTTTTCATCCTTTTAATGTCGGGAATTTAAATTTAAATTTAAAAGGTGGTTTTTTGCCATGTACACCTTTGGGTGTTATGAAAATTTTAGAGCATTATGATATAAAATTACAAGGTGCTGATGTGGTTGTAATAGGAGCTTCTAATGTAGTAGGTCGTCCCATGGCTACACTTTTATTAAATGCTAATGCTAGTGTGAGTATTTGTCATATTTATACAAAAGATTTAAAAGCTTATACAAAAAATGCTGATATTATCATCGTAGCAGCAGGTTGTCCAAATCTTTTAAAAGAAGATATGGTTAAAGAGGGTGTGATAGTAGTTGATGTAGGGATTAATAGGGTTAATGGAAAAATAGTAGGTGATGTTGATTTTGAAAATGTAAGCAAAAAAGCTAGTTATATTACTCCTGTGCCAGGAGGGGTAGGACCTATGACTATAGCAATGCTTTTAGAAAATACTATAAAATCAGCTAAAAATAGGATTAAAAAATGAATTTTCTGAAAAAAATCTATAAATTCACACAATCTTGGACAGGAACTTTAATAGTTGTTTTATTGGTTATATTTTTCTTTATACAAGCTTTTACCATACCAAGTGGTTCTATGAAAAATACTTTATTAGTGGGGGATTTTTTATTTGTAAAAAAATTTTCTTATGGTATTCCAACTCCGCATATTCCTTGGATAGAAGTGCCTGTTTTACCTGATTTTAATAAAAATGGACATTTAGTAAGTGCTGAGGGTCCTAAAAGAGGAGATATTGTAGTATTTAGATATCCACATGAGCCAAAAATCCACTATGTAAAAAGATGTGTGGCTAAGGGCGGAGATGAGGTTGTTTTTGCAAATAAAACCTTATATGTGCGTATGGTTGAGGGTGATGAATATATGAAAGATTATTATCCTAATAAAACAAAAATCATAGGCGGAAGGCTTTTTGTAAAAGAACCTTTTGTAGAAAAAGGAATACATTATGATTCTAGAGTGGATATAGAAAGTGTATTTTTTCGCTATTTAAATTTAGGTCAATTTGCTATGAAGCCCGCTTCTTTTGATGAATTAGGTGCTAATAATATTTATGGTTTTAATGCTTATTATTATAAAGTTCCTGAAAATGAGTATTTTATGATGGGAGATAACCGTGATCACTCTAGTGATAGTAGATTTTGGGGGAGTGTAGATTATAAATATATAGTTGGTCAACCTTGGTTTATTTATTTTTCATGGGATGAAAATAAAAAAGTTAGATGGGAAAGAGTAGGGCGTTTGGTTGAAACTATAGAAAAAGATGAGCGTTTTATCCATCATAATGAAAGCGATATAGAAGCTTTGGAATAATTACTCAAAGAAACAATGTAAAATTTTTATGTGTAGAAAATGTATAGTTTCTACACAAATTTATAAAAATATACACTCTTAATTTTATTCGTAGATTTTTTTAAGCTCCAAGTTGTAACAATTAACACAAATAAAAATCAAAGCAAAAATAAAGGATAAAAAATGCTAAGTCAAAGATCTCAAAATTTAGGAGAATCCTTAACTTTAGTAATGACTGATATAGCCAAAACTTTAAAAGCAAATGGTGAAAAAGTTATTAGTTTTTCAGCAGGTGAGCCTGATTTTGATACTCCAGAAATCATTAAAAAAGCAGCAATTGAAGCTATTGAAAAAGGTTGCGGGGCTTATACACCTGTTGTGGGTATAAAAGAAGTTATAGAAGCTATACAATATAAATTTAAAAATGATAATAATTTAGAATATAAAGCAAGTGAAATCATTACCAATGTTGGTGCTAAACATTCTTTGTTTATGGCAATTGAGTGTTTAGTTGAAGAAGGTGATGAGGTTATTATACCAAGTCCTTATTGGGTAAGTTACCCTGAAATGGTGAAATTTGCAGGCGCAACTCCTGTATTTATAGAAGGTGAAGCAAAAAATGGCTTTAAAATCACTCCTGAGCAATTAAAACAAGCTATTACTCCAAAAACAAAGGTTTTGATGTTTAATTCCCCATCAAATCCTACAGGTGCTATATATTCTAAAGAAGAAATTACTGCTTTAGCTAAGGTTTTAGAAGGAACTAAAATCGTAGTTTTAAGTGATGAGATTTATGAAAAATTAGTTTATGATGGAGAATTTTGTGCTTTTGCGCAAGTGAGTGAAGATGCTTTAAATAGAACTGTAAGTATTAATGGTCTTAGTAAATGCGGTGCTATGCCAGGATGGCGTTTTGGTTATATGGCAAGTAAAATGAGTGAGTTTAATAATGCTGTTAAAAAACTACAAGGACAAAGCACTTCAAATATCTGTTCAATCATTCAGCATGCAGCTTTACCAGCCTTACTTGGAAAAGCAGATAGTGATATTGAAATGATGAGACAAGCCTTTTTAAAGCGTAGAGAATTAGCGTGTGAAATTTTAGCTAAAAGCGATAAGTTAAAATTAGAACAAATTCCACAAGGAGCTTTTTATTTATTTATCTCTTGTAAAGAAGTTGATAGTGATTCTATGAGATTTTGTAAAAGATTATTAGAAGAGCAAAAAGTAGCTTTAGTACCAGGCATAGGTTTTGGTATGGAAGGGTATTTTAGACTTTCTTATGCAACTAATGAAAAAGATATCATTGAAGGTTGTGAAAAAATCGTTGAATTTGTAAAAAACTACTAATTTTTTAAGCCTGTTAAAAACAGGCTTTCTTTCAAAAAAACTTATAAGCAAGTCTTTGGTATGATTATGCAAAAAATATAGGAAAATCAATGGAATTTGAAGTTCAATATAAAAGTGCAAATGCTAGAGCTTGTCGTATAAAAACTACACATAGTGAAATTTTAACTCCCATCTTTATGCCAGTTGGAACTTTGGCTGCGATTAAAAGTTTAGATGCTGTTGATATGAGTGAGATTTTAAACGCAAAAATCATTTTAGCAAATACTTATCATTTGTATTTAAGACCAGGATCTAAGGTGATTAAACAAATGGGTGGCTTGCATGGTTTTAGTAAATTTAATGGATCTTTTTTAACAGATAGTGGAGGCTTTCAAGCTTTTTCTTTAAGTAAAAATTCAAAACCTGATGAAAAAGGAATTCAGTTTAAAAGTCATATTGATGGAAGTTTGCATTATTTTACCCCGCAAAGTGTTTTAGATGCTCAGTATGATTTTAACTCAGACATTATGATGATTTTAGATGATTTAGTGGCATTGCCTGCAAGTAAAGAAAGGATAGAGCTTTCTTTAAAACGCACTATAAAATGGGCAAAAGAAGCTATTGATTATCACAAGCTAAAGCAAAGTCAAGGTGTGGGAGTAGGGCAGAATATTTTTGGTATTATTCAAGGTGGTACTGATTTTGAAGCTAGAAAAATTTGTTCTCAAGCACTTTGTGAGATGGATTTTGATGGACTTGCTATAGGTGGATTGAGCGTAGGAGAAGAAAATGAGGCTATGTATGATACGGTTGAAGCTATGATGCCTTATGTAGATAATAATCGTCCTAGATATTTAATGGGAGTTGGCACACCTGAAGATTTAGTAGAAAATGTAGCAAGAGGTGTTGATATGTTTGATTGTGTGATGCCAACAAGAAATGCAAGAAATGGAACTTTATTTACTAGCTTTGGAAAATTTAATATCAAAAAAGCAGAATTTATCACTGATCATGCTCCTATAGACAGCAAATGTTCTTGCTATTCATGTAAAAACTTTTCAAGGGCTTATTTGAATCATTTATTTAAAGCTAAAGAATTAACCTTTTTTAGACTTGCAAGTATTCATAATTTGCATTATTATCTAAATTTGGTAAAGCAAATGCGTGAAGCTATTATCAAAGACGAATTTGAAAATTTTAGAAAGGAATTTTATAGACAAAGAATGTAAGTAAAGTGGTACGCCCAAGAGGATTCGAACCTCTGACCTTTTGAACCGCAATCAAATGCTCTATCCAGCTGAGCTATGGGCGCAAAATAAAAGAGTAATTTTATCAAAAAATTCTTAAAATTAGCAAAAACAAGTAATTTTATAGAATTTTTATATTTTTATGCTAATCTTCTTTGAATAATATTTTAGCTTAAGGCAAAGTAATGATACATAAGATTTTAATAGCTAATAGAGGTGAGATTGCAGTAAGGGTAATCCGTGCTTGTAGAGATTTACATATAAAAAGCGTTGCTGTTTATACTGAACCTGATCATGAGTGTTTACATGTAAAAGTTGCTGATGAAGCGTATAGAATAGGAACTGATGCTATAAGAGGGTATTTAGATGGCAAAAGAATAGTTGAAATTGCTAAAGCTTGTGGAGCTGATGCTATACATCCTGGATATGGCTTTTTAAGTGAAAATTATGAGTTTGCTAAAGAATGCGAAGAAGCAGGGATTATCTTTATAGGGCCAAAATCAGATGTTATCCGTAAAATGGGAAATAAAAATATAGCAAGATATTTAATGAAAAAAAATGGAATTCCTGTGGTTCCAGGTACTGAAAAATTAAATCATTGTACATTAGAAGAAATCAAACTTCAAGCTTTAAAAATAGGTTATCCAGTGATTTTAAAAGCCAGTGGTGGCGGTGGTGGTAGAGGTATACGCGTAGTACATAAAGAAGAAGATTTAGAAAAATCTTTTGAAGCGTGCAAAAGAGAGGCATTAAGCTTTTTTAAAAATGATGAAGTTTTTATGGAAAAATATGTTATTAATCCAAGGCATATTGAGTTTCAAATTTTAGCAGATAATTATGGTAATATCATTCATCTTTGTGAAAGAGATTGCTCAATACAAAGAAGACACCAAAAAATTATTGAAATTGCACCTTGTCCAAGTATCTCAGAAAAACTAAGAAAAACCATAGGAGTTACCGCAGTAGCTGCTGCAAAAGCTGTGGGTTATACCAATGTTGGGACGGTTGAGTTTTTACTTGATGATTATAATAGATTTTATTTTATGGAAATGAATACAAGAATTCAAGTAGAACACCCAATCACAGAAGAAATCACAGGAATTGATCTTATCACAAGACAAATTCGTATAGCAAATGGGGAAATTTTAGATCTTGAACAAAGTGATATAAAACCAAGAGGTTTTGCGATAGAAGCTAGGATTACAGCAGAAAATGTATGGAAAAATTTCATTCCAAGTCCGGGCAAAATCACAGAATATTTTCCAGCTTTAGGGCCATCTGTAAGAGTGGATAGTCATTTATATAAAGACTATACCGTGCCACCTTATTATGATTCTTTGCTTGCAAAATTAATCGTTAAAGGTTCAAGTTATGATAGTGCGGTTAATAGACTCGAGAGGGCTTTGAAAGAATTTGTGATTGATGATATTAGAACAACTGTGCCATTTTTGATTGCAATTACCAAAATAAGAGAATTTAGAAGAGGGTATTTTGATACTTCTTTTATAGAAACACATATGGAAGAGCTTTTAGAAAAAACAGAAGATAGACACCAAGAAAACAAAGAAGAAGTAATTGCTGCAATAGCTGCGACTTTACAAAAGATAAAAGAAAGTAGACAATCATGAGTTTTTTAGATGAATTAAAAGATATAAAAAAAGCACTCCAAAAAGAACAAGGTCAAACAAAAAAAGAAAAGGTTAAAGCGAGTAAAAGTGGAGTAAGTATGAAAAATACTGACTTAGATGCTATACAAAAAGATTTAGCTAAGCAAAAGGAAGATAAAAAACAAGAGCAAGAATTTGAAGATATGTTTTTAAAAGAAGAGCGTTTGGCTAATGAATTTATGGAATTTGTAAAAAATAGCGATATTAAAAAGATCTAATGAATAATATTATTGGTTTTTGTACTTTAGAAGAAGAATGCCCTTATCTTGAAAATAGGTACTGTAGAAATGAGTATAATTATATATCTTTTATCACAAAAACACAAAATCAAGAACTAGTTTCAAGAGGTTGGCGTCGCTTTGGTTCGTATTTTTCAAGACCAATATGTAATGATTGCAATGAATGTCAAAATTTACGTATTTTAGTAGAAAATTTTCATTTTAGCAAAAGTTATCGCAGGGTTTTGAAAAAAAATACAGCCACTAAAATAATCTTACAAAAACCTTCTTTAAGTGATGAGCATTTGTTGCTTTATGAAAAATATCACCATTATCAAAAAGATAAAAGAAATTGGAAAATTTATGATTTAAATTTTAGGAAATATTATAATCTTTATGTAGATAATGCTGGTACTTTTGGATATGAGCTTGATTTTTATATAGACAATAAGTTAGTTTGTGTTGATTTGATTGATATTTTAGAAGATGGAATTTCTAGCATTTATTGTTTTTATGATCCAGATTTTTCCCATCTAAATCTTGGTAAATACTCACTTTTAACAGAAATTAAACTTGCACAATTAAAAAAATTAAAATATATTTATTTGGGATATTTTGTAAAAGGGTGTCAATCTTTAGCATATAAAGCCGATTATAGTCCAAATGAAATTTTAAAACACACTAGTGCTTTAAATGAGCAAGCATTTTTGTGGAGTTAGGTTTATAGAGAGGATTTTATGCAAGTAGTGCAAACTTTAGAATCAGTTAGTGTCAATACTGATGATTTTTTAATGTTTAAATATTTTCAAGATCTTATCCGTAAAAATTTTTCCAAAGTTATAGGTAATAAAAATAAAACTTTGTCTTTTTTTGTAGAAAATGAAATTCCTCAAAGAAGATATTTTTTAAAACTTGTTAACCACAAATATAAAAAAAATACTGGAAATCAAATTGATAATCTTGCTTTTGCACATTATAAAACCTTTAAATTAAATCTTGCTCAAGCAAATACTTTAAAGCCTGTAATCTTTGCTAAAATAGGCTTTGCACAAAAGAATATTTTAATCACACTAAGTTCGAATGAAAAATTATTTGCTGTGTATTTAGAGCAGTATTTTAAAGATCATAAAAGCGTGTATGATGAAAAAAATTGTATTTTTTCAGTAGAATACAAAGATGATAATACTTTAAATCTTTTAGAAATTTTAGCTAGTGTAAATGAGCATTTGAAATATTGTGTTGATTTTACGATTAATGAAACTCAGCTTTTAGAATTTAGAAATAAAATGAAAAACAAAGCTAGTACTAATTGGAAATTTAATGCTCTAGCAAAGCTTTTTGAAAATTATTTTCAAACACTAGGATGTAATTCTAGTGATGATTTTGCTACTATTAGACAAAATTATCTTAATTTGGTTAAAATTTATCATCCTGATCGCCATCAAGGTAAAAGTAAGATCGAACAAGCTTATTGCCGTGAAGAATTTGAGAAAATTCAGCTTGCTTATGAGAGTTTAAAATCTTTATATAAAAATAATACTTGATGTTAAAATAACATCATTTTAAGTTGCAATTTATTAAAATTAATTTTTTATAAAAATTTAGGGAATAATATTGGTTGCTGATAGAAAGTTATTTTTTTTAAGTTGCATTCTTATAACTATAGGAATACTTTTTTCATATTCTTTAAGTGCTTTTACTGTTCTTTATTTAGAATATAATGAATTTCACTTTTTTATCAGACAGCTTTTTTTTGGGCTTAGTGGTATAGCTATTATTTATTTTGTTTCAAGATTAAATCCTGATAGTAAAATGGCGCATTATTTGATGATAAGCGTTTTACTCATCTCTTTTTTATTTATACTTATTTTACCTTTTCTGCCTACCTTTCTTGCTACTGCAGCAGGTGGTGCTAAAAGGTGGATTAGGCTTGGCCCTTTATCTATCTCTCCAGTTGAATTTTTTAAAATAGGTTTGATTTATTTCCTTGCTTGGTCTTATACAAGAAGAATTGATGATAGTAAAAAAGCAATCAAACATGAAGTTTTAATTTTAATTCCTTATTTTATTTTAGCTGCTTTTGTTATTGGTTATATTTATATGACACAAAATGATTTAGGGCAAAGCGTTATTTCTTTTTTCTTGGTTTTTGCTTTAGCTTTTTTTGCAGGAGCTAGTAAAAGACTTTTTGCTTTTGGTGTGGTTATTGTTGGAATGATTGGGGTTTTGGTAATCTTAAGTAATCAAAGAAGAATTCAGCGTATTTCTGCTTGGTGGGGAAATATCCAAGATGCGTTTTTACCTTTCTTTCCTGATTGGCTAGCAAGTGTTTTAAGAGTAAGTCACAACTCAGAGCCTTATCAAATTTCACATAGTTTAAATGCTATAGCTCATGGTGGATTTTTTGGAGAGGGTTTAGGGCTTGGAACTTTTAAACTAGGATTTTTAAGTGAGGTGCACACGGACTTTGTCTTATCAGGGATTACTGAAGAGATAGGACTATTGGGATTAAGTATTATTTGTTTTATATATTTGATGGTAATACTTCGAATTTTTAGAATAGCAGGGCGTTGTGAAAATAAAGTTCATTTTTTGTTTTGTTCGGGTGTAGCTTTGCTTTTATTGTTTTCATTTTTTATGAATGCTTTTGGAATTATTTCCTTGACTCCATTAAAAGGTGTTGCTGTGCCGCTTTTAAGCTATGGAGGTAGTTCAATGTGGTCTATTTGTCTTGGAATAGGCTATGTTTTAATGATTAGCAAAAAGGTAAAAATATAAATTTGTTAATTAAAATATATAAAAAATAACTTAAATAAAAAATATTTGCTATCAAGTCTTTACAAAAAACTTTTTTCTGCTATAATTATGCTATATTTATTATACAAGGAGGCGGATATGAAGAAATATAGGCGTTTAAACACATTATAATCATTTATCAATTTTATTTTTAATTTTTAACAAAGGAAAGAAATGAAAAAAATATTATATGTTGTTTTGGCGTTATTTGGTATATTGGCTTTAGGTGCTTGCTCAAGCGATAAAAATCAAGCTAGTGCTTCTAGTGAAAAAGTTTATAAAGTAGGTATAGCTGCAAATTATCCTCCTTTTGATTTTGTTAAAGATGCAAAAATTACCGGCTTTGATGTTGATTTACTAGAAGAGATTGCAAAAAGAGAAAATTTAAAACTTGAGTGGGTAAACATGAGTTTTGATGGTTTGATCCCTGCTTTAAAAGCTGGAAAGATTGATATGATAGCTTCTGCTATGAGTTCAACACCACAAAGACTTACTAGTATGGATTTTAGTGATACTTATTTTAATACTAAAAATTTATATTTAAAACTAAAAACAGATTCTAGTATTAGTGATAAACAAAGTTTGGAAGGTAAAAAAATAGGTGTTCAACTTGGAACCATCCAAGAAAGTGCTGCTAAGGCTATTCCAAATGCTCAAGTGGTGGCTAGCGAAGAAATGTTAGCTGCAATTTTGGCTTTAAAAGCTGGTAAAGTTGATGCAGTTTTAACAGATAAAGATATCGGTAAAGGTTATTTAAAAACTAATGAAGAGTTAGAAGCATTTTTAGAAGAAAATGATGGAAGTTCAGGATTTTGCATAGCTTTTGATAAAGGAAAACAAACTGAGCTTGTTCAAAAAATTAATGCAGGTTTAGAAAAAGTTAAAGCTGATGGTACTTACCAAAAAATCGTAGAAAAATACGATTTACAATAATCAACTTAAAGCCTTGATACTTGCTTTCAAGGCTTTAAAAAAATACTCTATATCTTCTTTTGTGTGTGTATAATGAAAACCCACTCTTAGCCAACCTGGTTTAAATTTTAGCTCTTGATTATCTTTTAATTTTAGTAAATCATGCCCATAAGGTCCTGCGCAAGCACAGCCTGCTCTTGTTTCTATCTTATAAGTTTTGCTTAGTTTGTAAGCTAAATCAAAAGGAGAAATTCCTTCTATGTTAAAAGCAAAAATAGGCAATCTATGAGTGATATTTTTTGCATATAAGATCATTTTTGGAAAATTTGCACATTGTTCTAAAAAATACTCACAAAGCTCTTTTTCTTTTTTTTCTATATTTTTTAAACCTATTTCATTGCGTACTTTAAAAGCTAAACTTGCTCTAATAAGTTGAATAATTCCAGGTGTGCCACCTTCTTCTAAATTTTCAACCTCGCATAAGTATTGCTGAGAAGTTCTTGAAACATAGCCTACGGTTCCACCTGCAGCAAAGCTAGGAGTATTACCACATAGATTTTTTTTAATAGCAAGTAAGCCACAAGATCCTACACCACCAAGTAATTTATGAGAACTGATAAACACTGCATCGTAAAATTTAGGATTTAAGTTAGCATAAGGAGCTAAGGTGGAAATATCAAAAGCAACTACGCCATCATATTGTTTGATTAGAGAGTAGATTTTTTTATAATCACTTAAAATTCCTGTGACATTTGAAGCAGCGTTAAAACTTGCTATGATTTGTCTGTTTTTGGATTTTTTTAACAATTTTTCCAAAAAAGCATAATCTAACTCGCCTTTTTTATCTAAGGGTATGCGAACGCATTCACACAAAGCTTCTCTGAATGAAAGCTCGTTAGAATGATGTTCATAAGGTCCTACTATAACTAAAGGTAAGGTGTTTTTATCTGTATTTTTAAAGTATTTTTCTTTAATAAGCGGGGGTATATATAGACCTAAAAGTTCTTGAAATTTTTTAATAGCAGCTGAAGATCCACTCCCGCAAGCTATAAGAGCAAAGCTATCATCTAATTCAAGGTATTTTTTTAAATTTGTTCTTGCATTTTCATAATGTTGCTGTGTGATGAAAGAATTTAAAGAGCTATCTGAATGTGTATTTGCATAAGTTGTAAGAATTTTTTTTATTTCTTTTTCTATACTTTTTAATGCTAAAGCGCTAGCTGTAAAATCAAAATAATATATGCCTTTTTTTAAAATAATATCTTGTTTTAATGTTTCAATATTCAAAAAAATCCCCCAAAAATTTGTTAAAATTATATCATACAAAATATTTAAAATAAGGATGTGGTTATAAATTTTAGTGATTTTTCAAAACGCTGTGAAACTTTGGAGCTTAAAAATATTTTTGATTTTTATAGTATTTTTGATGAGTTTGAATTTGATTTGAAATTAAGTTTATATGATAATATTTTAAATGTTTTTATTTTAAAAGCTTTTGATATTTTATCTTATTTAAATTTAGATGATAATGCTTTGAAGGCTTTGAGTGTTTTAAGTAAAAATGATAGAAAACGCTATTCTATCAATAAATCTATTCCGCATTTTCAAGCTCTAGGACTTGTTAATAAACTTTTAGAAAAAAATATTTTGACTTTGGAAAAAAGTCAAGAAAAGCCTATTGTGAAAAATAAAAGACAAAAGATTAAAAAAGAATTACGCTCATATAGCATTCAAGATAAGGTTGTTTTTAAAAATCAAGGATTGAGATTTTTCTTTTATTTTATATATCCTAATTTAAACTTAATTACGATGAAAAGATACAACGAGCTAATGGGAATAATCCAAGAAAATTTAGAAAAATATCAAAGCTTTACTTTTGAGCTTTTGTGTAAAGAATTTTTAGCTAAAAAGCTTAAGGTAGAGCAGGTGTGTAGTTTTTGGAATTATTATTGCGAGATAGATCTTTATTATAAAAAAGAAAATTTTTGTGTTTTAGGTGAGGTTAAATTTAAAGAAAGAAAAATATGTAAAAATATTTTAAATACCTTAAAAAACAAAGCAAAACAGTTGCAAATTCAACCTAATTTATATGTGCTTTTTTCAAAGAGTGGCTTTAGTAAAGAGCTTATTCTAAATAAGGAGCGTAATTTGCTTTTATATACTTTAGAAGATTTTCAATTTTTAATTAAGGATTAAGTGTGGATGAGAATATTTTAAAAAGTTTAGATTCTAGTGAAAAAGAAAATTTACAACAAGGGCTAAAAGCCTTAATAGAGCAAACCTATGTTATAGAAAATGAATATAAGCAACTTAATAAAAACTACACTGCGTTAAGACAAATGGTAAGTGATATTATAGAAGTTTTACCAATGGCTTTGTGGGTTTTAGATACTAATAAAAAGATAACACTTCAAAATAACTTAGCTAATCAACAACCAAAACTTTTAGAAAAAATTGATCTTGAAAAAACTCATTATGAGCTTGAGTTTGATCATAAATTTTATTTAATAAAAGTCACCTCTCATGCGGATAAGCTTATAGTTAGCGCCACTGATATTAGCGATGAAAAAAGGAATGAAAGATTAGCCAGTATGGGTACAGTAGCAGCACACCTAGCACATGAAATACGCAATCCTATCGGTTCTATTTCATTGTTAAGTTCAACTTTGTTTGAAAGAAGTGAGTTAAAAAATAAGCATATAGTATTAGAAATTCAAAAAGCTATTTCTAGGGTGGAGCGTATTGTAAATTCTACTTTGCTTTTTACAAAAGGAGTGTATGTTAATTTAAATGAATTTAATTTAAAAGAATTACAAGATGAATGCGAACAAGCTATTGGAGCTTATAATTATCTAGCTAATATTGATTTTACATTTGAATTTTTAGATTTAAAAATCAACGCAGATAAATCTTTGCTTGCTTTGGTTTTGCAAAATTTGCTTTATAATGCCATAGATGCTATTGAAGAAAGTGAAAATGATGATGGTTGTATAAAAGTTAAATGTGAGCAAAAAGAAGATAAAATCTTTATCAAAGTTTATGATAACGGGGTAAGTATCAAAGATAAAAAAATGGTTTTTGAAGCTTTTAAAACAACTAAGTTAAAAGGCAATGGTCTAGGGCTTTCTTTGTCAAAACAAATTATTGATGCACATAATGGAATTTTAGGTTTTAATGAAAATCCAAAATGTTTTTTTATAGAGCTTAAAATTTAAGCTCTATAAAATAAATTTTTTCTTAAAATAATAAAAATATTTGTCCTCATAGCTCAGCTGGATAGAGCGCAGAATTCCTAATTCTGAGGCCGCAAGTTCAAACCTTGCTGGGGGCACCATTTAAGGAAAAAGATGTTTCATATAGTCTTGGTTGAGCCTCGTATACCACAAAATACAGGAAGTATAGGTAGAATGTGTTTTAATGCAGGATTTACTTTACATATTATCAATCCACTTTTTAGTATCGATGAAAAGGCAGTTAAAAGAGCAGGGCTTGATTATTGGAAAAAATTAAATCCTTTATTATGGAATAATTTAGAAGATTTTTTAAAAGAATATGAAAAATTTCAAGATAGATTTTTCTTTGCGACAACTAAAACTACTCAAGCTTATTTTGACGTAAATTATCAAAAAGGCGATTTTTTGTTTTTTGGAAGTGAAAGTTTTGGCTTGCCTATGGATTTAATGCAAAAAAAATGGGAAAATGCCATTACTATACCGATGAAAGATTGTGGTAGAAGTTTAAATTTAGCTACAAGTGTAGGTATAGTGAGTTATGAGGCTTTGAGGCAAAATTTTGCCTCTTTTGAAAAATTTTAATGATTTAAAACTTGATTTAAAAATTCTTTCAATCTTTCATTTTTTGGGTTTTCAAATGCTATTTTAGGATATTCATCTACTGCTATAATGCCTTTATCCATAAAGAAAATTCGATTAGCTACATTTCTTGCAAATCCCATTTCATGTGTAACTACAAGCATGGTTAGACCTTCTTTAGCTACTTCTTTCATGATGTTTAAAACTTCACCTATCATTTCAGGATCTAAAGCTGAAGTTGGTTCATCAAATAAAATCACATCAGGATTCATCATTAATGACCTTGCTATAGCAATACGCTGTTTTTGTCCGCCTGAGAGTTTGTGAGGAAAATAGCTTTCTTTATCACTTAAGCCAACTTTTTTGAGTAGTTCTCGTGCTTTTTTTACTGCTTCGTCTTTACTCATGATTTTTGTTTGTACTGGCGCTAGACATAAATTTTCTAAAACATTTTTATTATTAAAAAGATTAAAATGTTGAAATACCATGCTTACTTTTTGACGAATTTTATTGATATCTGCTTTTTTATCAAGTATATTCACATCATTGATATAAATATTACCACTATCTGGTGTTTCAAGTTTATTTAAACAGCGTAAAAAAGTACTTTTTCCGCCTCCACTAGGCCCTATAATAGCAATAATATCGCCTTTATGTACTTCAACACTAATATCTTTTAAGACTTCTAAATCTCCATATTTTTTAATTAAATTTTCTATTTTAATCATGTTTATTTAATCTCACTTCTATAATTCTTGCGATAAGTGTTAAAATTTTAACACTTATATAATATACAAGTCCTGTAAAAATAATAGGTTTAGGATTATAATAAATTGCTTGCAAGCTTTTACTTTGCATGGTAATATCCATAACACTAATATAACCTACTATTGAAGTTTCTTTAAATAAAGAAATAAATTCATTCATCAAAGAAGGTAAAATGTTTTTAATTGCCTGCGGGAAGATGATTAGTCTCATAGAAGCAGAATAATTAAGCCCCATTGCTCTTGCTGCTTCCATTTGTCCTTTGTCTACGCTTTGAATTCCACTTCTTACGATTTCAGCTACATAAGCAGAGCTATTAAGTCCAAGTGCGATAATAGCCACATAAAAATTATCACTCCAAGTAGCAAAAATCACTACTGAAAAAATCAAAAGTTGTAAAAGTAAAGGGGTTCCGCGTATGATGTCTATGTATTCATCTATAATAAAATTTAAACTTTGGATTTCTAAAAATCTTAAAAACGCTAGAAAAAAACCAAACACTATTCCTATTAAAATCCCACCCACTGTTAAACCAAGTGTTGTGAAATAACTATGAACATAAGCTTTAGCTTCTATGGTATAAGCATATTCACCTGTGGCTAAACCATTTTGATCTTTGACTTGTAAAATTTCAATAGGAAATGAGAAATAAGCCCAAAAAATAATAATGGCAAAAAATACAAAAAGTTTCATCGTATTTTGTTTCAACTTGCACACCTTGATAAATTTTTAAAAATCTAAGTGTATAAAAATTAAGTTTTCTTTTTACTTAAAGGTGTTTTTATGTGATGTTGTTGTTAACATTTTGAGTTAAAATTTCACATAGCTATAAAAAATAAAATAAATTTAACCTAAAATTATATTTTTTTATAACAAATTCATTTTTTTATGATAAATTTGTATTTGAAAATTTATAAAAAAGGAGATAAATATGGATTTAATATCCCAATTTGTTGCCTTTGTGAATAATCAGTATTATTCTATTTTAGTAATTTTACTTATTGTCACGGGGTTTTATTATAGTTATTTGACTGGTTTTGTGCAATTTCGAATGCTTCCTTATGTGTTTGATATCTTAACAGAAAAGCAAGAAAAGCATGAAAAACACCATATTACTCCTTTTCAAGCCTTGATGATTTCAACAGCTTCAAGAGTTGGTATAGGAAATATCGCAGGTATCGCAGTAGCAGTTGTTTTGGGTGGACCAGGTGCTTTATTTTGGATGTGGGCTATGGCGTTTTTTGGTGGTGCCTCAGCTTTTGCAGAAAGTACTTTAGCACAAGTTTATAAAAGCCGTGATGGTAAAAGTTTTAAAGGTGGCCCTGCTTATTATATTAGTAAAGCTTTAAATTTAAAATGGCTTGGAGCTGTTTTTGCGGTGATTTTAATCATTACTTATGCTTATGGATTTAATGGTCTTCAAAGTCAAACTATGACTTCAGCATTTGAGTTTTACTATAAAGGCATGGTTGATGCTAGTGAAGTAAGCTTTGCTCAAAGCTGGTGGCCTATTGTAATAGGAGCAATTTTAGCTGTTTTTGCTGCTTATATGTTTTTTGGTGATCATACTAAAATAGGTAAAGTAAGCTCAGTTATAGTTCCTATTATGGCGATGATTTATGTTGGTTTATCTATCATAGCAATGTTTATGAATTTTGATAAAATTCCTGAAGTGTTTTCTATGATTTTTAAAAGTGCTTTTGATTTTGAAGCTATTTTTGGTGGATTTGCAGGTTCTGCTTTGGTTATAGGTATAAAAAGAGGATTATTTTCTAATGAAGCAGGCATGGGTTCAGCGCCAAATGCAGCAGCTTCAGCTCTTACAACTCACCCTGCAAAACAAGGAGTTATTCAAGCATTTTCTGTATTAATTGATGTGATTATTTGTACAAGTTCAGGATTTTTAGTGTTATTTTCACTTGCTTATGCAAATAATATCGGCGTAGATGGTAAGCCTATTTTAACAGCACTGCCTTTGGTGCAAGAATCTATGAAAGAATATTATGGAAATTTAGGTGTACATTTTACTACTGTTAGTATAGTTTTATTTGCTATTACTTCTTTGATAGGAAATTATTATTATGCTCAGGCAAATATTAAATACCTTACTCAAAATCCTATTATTATTAATCTTTTTAAAGCAAGTGCTGTGCTTATGATCTTTATTGGTGCAAATATGGATTTAAAATTTGCGTGGGATTTAGCTGATACTACTATGGCGTTTATGGCTACGATTAATATCATTTCCATTTTATTGCTTGGTGGTATAGTGAAAAAGGTATTAAAAGACTTTAGTGAGCAAAAAAGACAAGGTAGGGATCCAGTGTTTAGCGCTTCAAAGCTTGGTATTAAAAACGCAGAGTGTTGGGACTAATGATAGATTATATTATTATTGCTTTGTTTATAGCTTTTACGGTTTTTCTTGTGTTTGGCTTTAACCGCCAAATGCAAGAAAAAGCCAAACAAAGAGAAGAAAAATTAAAAACAAAGAAAGATTTTAAAAAAAATAGGTAAAATACACTAAAAAATTTTTAAAAAAGAGTGTAAAATGAAATTGTTAATAGAAATAGGCACAGAAGAGCTTCCTGCTATTCCTTTATTAAAAGAACTTCCAAATATTGCTAAAAAATGGGAAAAGATTTTACAAGAGTATCATTTAGAATCTGAATTTAAATTTTTCTATACTCCTAGAAGATTGGTTTTTATCCATGAAAATTTTAAAGAAAAACAAGATGATTCTTTTGTGGAATTTATAGGCGCACCTAGGGCGATAGCTTATAAAGATGGAAAGCTTACTCAAGCAGGGCTTAGTTTTTTAGAAAAAAGTGGTTTAAAAGAAGAAGAGCTTGAATTTAAAGAAATTAAAGGTAAAGAAGTCTTGTATTGTCAAAAACAAGTGCAAGGCTTACAGAGTAAAGCGGTTTTAGCTCAAATGATCGAAGCTTTCTTAAAAAACTTGAGCTTTGGTAAAACTATGAGATGGGGTGATGGTAGTTTTGAATTTATTAGAGCTATTCGCTCGCTTTGTTGTGTATTAAATGATGAGTTGATTGAATTTGAAAGCTATGGTGTTAAAAGTGCAAAAAGTACTTTTGTACATAGAAGTGTTAGTTATGATTTGATAGCTTTTGCGAATATTGATGAGTATTTTAAAGCTTTAGAGCAAAATTATATTATTTTAGATCAAGAACAAAGAAAAAAGCTTATCATTAAACAGTTAAAGACGCTTGAAAAAGAAAATGATATTATTATTGCAGAAGATGATGAGCTTTTAGCTGAGGTTGTAGCTATCACAGAGTATCCAAAGGCATTATTAGGGCATTTTGAAAAAGAGTATTTAGAAATCCCAAGTGAGGTAATCATCACTTCCATGAGAGAAAACCAACGCTATTTTGCAGTATTTAAAAACAATGCTTTAAGCAATCATTTTATTGTAGTTTCTAATGCAGTTTGTAAAGATTATTCTAAAATCATTAATGGGAATGAAAGGGTTTTAAGGGCAAGATTAAGTGATGCGATGTTTTTTTGGAAAAATGACTTAGCGCATGGCTTAAATAATGATAAAATAAGCCAAATGGTCTATCTTGAAGGGCTTGGAACCTTAAAAGATAAAATCATCAGAGAGCAAAAAATCGCCGCTAAGCTTTGTGAGGTTTTTGTTAATACTCAAAAAGATGAAATTTTAAAAGCCATAGAATACTCAAAAGCTGATCTAAGCACTCAAATGGTGTATGAATTTACTGATCTTCAAGGCATTATGGGATCTTATTATGCTAAAGCTATGGGTATGAGCGATGAGCTTGCTTTGGCGATTAAAGAACAATACCTTCCAAATGGCGATAATTCAGCTATGCCAAGTAATGAATTTAGTTCTATTGTAGCTTTAGCTTATAAATTTGATACACTTATGGGGCTTTTTTCAATGGGGAAAATCCCAAGCGGCACAAAAGATCCTTACGCTTTAAGAAGAGCAGCAAATGGTGTTTTAAAAATTATTTTAGCTTTAAATAAAAATTTTGATCTTAAGATATTTTTAGAAGCAATAGCTGGTGAGTATAAAAGCTTTGATTTGAAAATTTTATTAGATTTTATCTTAGAGCGTTTATATACTTTTTATGAAGTAAATGCTTCTTTTGTTAAAGCTGTGCTTAGCTCTAAAACTTATGATGTTATTTATATTGATTCTTGTATGAAAGCTTTGATTCAAAGCGCAAATAAGGCAGATTTTAGTCAAAATTTTGCTACTTTTAAGCGTTTAGCAAATATTGCAGTATTGAGTGAAGCTCAAGTTAATGAAAATTTGTTTAACACTCAAGAAGAAAAAGATTTATATCAAGCTTTTATGCAGTGTAAAACAAAAGAAAATAATACTCAAGAGCTTTTAGAAAGCCTTTTTGCACTCAAACCGCAAATTGATGCTTTTTTTGATAAAGTAATGATTAATGACAAAGATGAAAATATTAAAAACAATCGTCAAGCTTTGGTATGTGCAATTTATCGTGAGTTTTTAAAAATAGCTGATATTAAAGAGCTTAGTATATGAGAAAAATTCTTTTTTTGCTTTGCTTTTTGGTGTTTGCATTAGAAGCTAGAGAGATTGAGCTTGTAAAAGGGCAAGTAGTTTTTTTAGAATTTGATAAAAGTAATTTTTTACAAGTTAGTTCAAATTCTAAAAAACTTCCTTTTTTTGAGTATAAAAATAAAGTTATTGTTAGTATAGCTATGCCTTATAAAAACCCCAAAGATAGAAAATTAATAGCTGAATTTAAAGATTATTCCAAAGAAGAAATTAACATAAAATTTAGCGAAGGAAACTATAAAAAAGAATTTTTAAAAGTTAGTGCTTCTAAGGTCAATCCACTTAAAGAAACACTTGATCGCATTAGCAAAGAATATCAAGAAGCTATTAAGGTTTATAATACTTATACTAACACAGCTTTATTTGAAGGCAATTTTACATACCCTTTAGAAAGTAAAATTACAAGTGATTTTGGCAAAGCAAGATTGTTTAATGATACTCTTAAAAGTTATCATAGCGGAACTGATTTTAGAGCAGCAAGTGGGACAAAAATTTATGCAAGTAATGATGGTATTGTAAGGATTGCTTCAGATCGTTACTATGCAGGAAATTCAGTGGTGATTGACCATGGATATGGGATTTATTCTCAGTATTATCATCTATCAAAACTTAATGTAAAAGTAGGACAAAAGGTAAAAAAAGGCGAGCTTATAGGTTTGAGTGGAGCTAGTGGTAGGGTTACAGGGCCACATTTGCATTTTGGAATTTTAGTCAATGGTGTGCAAGTTGATCCGCTTGATTTTATAGCTAAATTTAATGCTTTATAATGATAGCTTTTAGTGAATTTTTTCAAAATTGGATTGATAAATATTACTCCCAAGTTGTGAGTGTTGGCAAAAATGGAGATTTTTATACTGCAGTTAGTGTGGGAAATCTTTTTGGAGTACTCTTAGCTAATCATTTTTTAAAACTTATAGATGATAAAAAACTAACTTTACCGGTTGAAGTTGTGGAAATAGGGGTAAATGAAGGGCATTTAATGCTTGATTTTATACAAGCTTTATACACTCTTAGAGCTGATGTTTTAGAGCAGATTGAATGTTTTATTATAGAGCCACATGAAAAGTTAAGATGTGTTCAAAAAAAACTTTTTGATGAGTATGATTTGGATGTAAAAATTTATAATTCTTTAGAAGAATGTCATTTTAAAAATGCCTTTTTTTATGCTAATGAATTATTTGATTGTTTTGCATGTGAACTTATAAAAGATAAAACAATGGCATATGTTGATGATGATTTAAATATTGTTTTTAAGTCTATGAATGAAGATCTTTTAAAAGAATGTGAAAAATATGCTATCACTAATAGTGAGCTTTGTATCTCTTATAAACCTTTTTTATCCAAATTAAAACAAACTTGTGAAAAATTAACTTTTGCATGTTTTGATTATGCAAAAAAAGAAGAAAAAATTAGTATTAGAATGTATAAAAATCACCAAGTGTATAATCTTTTTGAAGAGAATTTAAAAGATTTTTTTGCTAAAAGCGATATTACATATAATGTAAATTTTGATCATTTTTTACAAGTTTTAAAAGAAGAGGGCTTTGAAGTGTTAGAATATAAAAATCAAAATCAAGCTTTAATTGACTTTGGCTTAGAAGAAATTATCGAGCACGCTAAAAATACTAACTCTCAAATTTATAAAAACTTTATCAGCCAAAGTAAAAATTTGATGTTTAACTTTGGTGATAAGTTTAAGTTTTTAGAATTTAAGCTTTAAAATCACTACTTGTAATATCAAGTCCAAAGCCTTTTAAGCCTATAAATTCTTTATCGGTATTTTGACTTAGAAGTTTGATTTTTGAAATTTTTAAATACCTTAAAATTTGCGCTCCTATGCCGTAATTTTTATATTGTGTGTTTTCTTGTTTTTCATTTTTCATGAAAATGATTACACCACCTTTTTGGCTTAAAAACTCAATCTGTTTTAATAATTCATTAAATTTATTAGAAGTTAGAAGTTCAAAGTCGCTTCCGCTAAGATAAAATTTAACATTCTCACATTCTTTCAAAGTGCCAAAGCTAAAAGCTATATGTTCATTTTCATTATGATCTTTAAAAGTCATTTTTTTAGCTTTAAAACCCGCTAAAATACTGTCTTCTTCTTTGATTAAAGAAATCAAACTTTCATTTTTTAAACGATACTCGATTAAATCTGAAATAGTAATCATATTAATATCGTGTTTTTTGCAAAACTCAAGCAAATCGCTTCTTCTAGCCATATCTCCATTATCTTTAACAATCTCACATATCACGCATGCTTCTTTTAATCCTGCCAAGCGACATAAATCCACTGTTCCTTCTGTATGACCTGTTCTTTCTAAAACCCCACCTTTTTTTGCTATCAAAGGATTAATATGGCCAGGACGCACAAAATCACTTGCCTTTGCATTATCATCAGCAAAAATTTGTATAGTCATATCCCTTTCATAAGCACTTACTCCTGTTGTTGCATTTTTTGCATCGACAGTGATGGTAAAAGCTGTTTCGTGATTTGATGTATTTTTAGGCACCATTAAAGGTAGTTCAAATTTTTTAGCCAAATTCTCACTCAATGCTACGCACACCACACCTCTTGCATGAGTAATGGCAAAATTTACTTTTTCTTGTGAGCTAAATTGTGCAGGGAAAATCAAATCTCCCTCATTTTCTCTATCTTCTGCATCTACCATAACTAGCATTTTGCCATCTTGAAGTTCTTTTATAGCTTGTTCTACACTAATATATCCCACTAATAATCTCCTTTTTTCTATTTTTTTTAAGAAATTATATAACATTTTTCTTGACATTATGTAAAAAATAATATATAATACCACTTTTAATTTAAAAATTACTTCATTTATTGGGGTATCGCCAAGCGGTAAGGCAACAGGTTTTGGTCCTGTCATTCAGGGGTTCGAATCCCTTTACCCCATCCACTTCATATGATGCCGCGAAGTAGAGCAGTGGTTAGCTCGTCGGGCTCATAACCCGAAGGTCGGGAGTTCAAATCTCCCCTTCGCAACCAATTTCCTAATAAAATTTTTAAAAGAATTTAAATTAATAGTAAATAAAAATATTATTAATCTTACTTTTAATGATTTTCATTAGTTTTAATACTCTAATTTAACATATAAGAAATTTGAATTTAGCTTTAATATAAAACACTTAAAAAATAATTAAAATAAGAATGTAATTTAAAAAAAGTTTTGATCAGAATAAAAATACGAGATTAAATAAAATGGTGGATTTAGCAGGACTCGAACCTGCGACCAACCGGTTATGAGCCGGTTGCTCTAACCAACTGAGCTATAAATCCGCCAGAAGTTAAAATAAAAATGTTATTATATCTTTATTTCCTTAATTTAAATTTAGAATTTTATTTTTACTGCTTTTTCTATTGCTAAATATCTAAAAGTTATTAAATTTTGTAAAATTCCAAAGAAAATCATAAAGGTAGCAAAAGAACTTCCCCCATGACTAAAAAATGGCATAGGTATACCAACAACAGGAGCAAAACCTATGGTCATTGATATATTTACTGCTACATATATGAAAATAAATAAAGCAATGCAATTTGTTACTACTCTTGTAAAATAATCATCTTTGAGCTTATAATTTAAACTCAATAAATGAAAAATGAGTAAGGTGTAAAGTAATATGATTACAACCGCACCGATAAAACCAAATCTTTCAGACAAATATGCAAAGATAAAATCACTCGTAGAAATAGGTAAAAATTTAAAATGTGTTTGTGTGGCTTCATCAGCCTTTTTTCCGCTCAAACCACCACTTCCTATTGCAATGATGGATTGTTTTACATGGTAACTTGGCTCTTCAGCTAAGAAATCATGAATTCTTTGTTTTTGATAAGGTTTTAAAAAATCACTATAAATAATAGGCGAAGCTATAGCTATAGCTAAAAAAATGCTAAGCCAAATTTTATAATTTACTCCTATGATAAAAAGCGTTCCAAAGCCCACTATTAAAAGTACTAAAGCTGTTCCTAAATCAGGTTCTCCTGCTATAAGTAAAAATGGGAGTAAAATATAAAAACTTAGCTTTAAAAATTGTTTTAAACCATAGCCATTATGAGGTGGTGGGTTTTGATAAATCAAATAAGCTAACATTAAAATAAAAGAAGGCTTAAAAATTTCAGAAGGTTGTATGGTAAAATGTGTAAAAGGTATTTCAAGCCATCTTCTAGCTCCAAGTTTTTCAACACCAAAAATATCCACACTCAAAAGCAAAGCTATATTAATCCAATATAACACAGGTATAAGCCACATTAATCTTCTTAAAGGTAAAAAGAAAAAAAATGCAAATCCTGCAAAACCTACTAAAGTATAGATAAATTGTTTTTCGGCTAAGCGTATATTTGCTTCATAAATTAAAAGAAAAGATATAGCTATGATAGGTAATACTAAAAGAGGTTGAATAAAATCAAAATGCGTTAGAATTCTTCTATCAAGTTTTATCAAAGCTAACCTTTTTTACAAAATATTGTGTAATTATATGCTAAAATTGCAAATTTTATCACAAGGAAATATAATATGCTAAAAATTTCATCACTTTGTGAAGAAAGATTGGATATTTTTTTATCAGATATACTTAAACAAAGTCGTTCGCAAGTTGCTAAACTAATCAAAGAAAATTGCATATATATTAATGAAAAATTAGAAAATAAAAGTTCTAAAAAAATAAAACAAAAAGATGAAATAAGTATTTTTTTACCTTTAGTAAAAGAAGCTAAAGAAAGCTACACGCCCGAGTTTGATATAGAAATTTTATACGAAGATGATGATGTTTTAGTTTTAAACAAAGCTCCTAATGTTGTCGTACATGGTGCAAGTAGTGTTAAAGAAGCGACTTTGGTGGATTGGCTTTTACATAAGGGCTATGCTTTATCAAATTTAAATGGAGAGCATAGAGCAGGGCTTGTGCATAGACTTGATAAAGGCACAAGCGGAGCTATCATCATAGCAAAAAATAATCAAGCACATCAATTTTTAGCAAATCAGCTTTTAGATAAAAGTATGGGAAGATTTTATCTTGCTTTGAGTGACTTGCCTTTGAAAAATGATAAAATGAGTAATGAAAAAGCCATTATGCGTTGTCCTAATAATAGGCTTAAAAAAATTACTACAAATACCAAAAATCCTTTAGCAAAAAATGCAAAAACAGATTTTATAAATTTATTAAGTGCTAAAAACTGCTCTTTAATAGCTGCTAAATTATATACAGGAAGAACCCATCAAATCAGGGTGCATTTAGCAGATTTTAATCGCTATATTTTAGGAGATGAATTATACGGATATAAAGGAAAAATAAAGTATAATAGAGTAATGCTTCATGCGTATTTGATTTATTTTATTCATCCTAGGACTAAAGAGTTAATGTTTATAAAAGCTCCTATGTTTGATGATTTTTATCAAATTTTAAAAGAAAATTTTACACAAGGAGAGATAGATGAAAAAACTTCACTGGATTATCTTAAGTTCTGCTTTGGCTTTTAGTGCTTGTAGTACAACTATGAGTTCGCCTCAAATTGCTCAAGTAAACGATACTTTACCAAAAATTTCAAATATTAAAAGTATAAGTGATATTACAAGCATAGCTTTTGAATGGGAACCATTGTATGATCAAAATATAGCAGGCTATTATATTTATAGGGCAAATGCAGCTGGTGCACCTATGGAGCTTATAGCAAAAATTAAAAATAAATTTCAAACTCATTATACTGATACAAATTTAGAGCCAAATACAAGATATTATTATTCTATGAAAACCTTTAACGAGCTTGGACAAGTTTCTCAAGATGGCGTGAGTATAGAAGCTTTTACCAATAGAGTGATTGATCCAGTGCCTTTTGTGCAAGCTATTGTGGGTTTGCCAAATCGTGTAAAAATAGTTTGGAGACCACACCCTGATGTAAGAGTAAATTCATACATCATTGAGCGTGCAAACATGAAAGATATGAAATTTAAAGAATTAGCTAGAATCAAAAATCGCTTAAGTGCTGAATATATAGATGATTCGCTAAAACCTGATGAAAGTTTTCAATATAGAATTATAGCCTTAACTTATGATGGTATTAAAAGTACTCCAAGTAAAATAGTAGAATCAACCACCAAAGCACTTCCTCCTATGGTAAGTAATTTACAAGCAAGTAAAGATGCGCCAAGAAAAATCATTTTAACTTGGGATAAAATTGACTATGCTGATTTTGCTTATTATAAAATTTATTCTAGTTCAACTACCTTTTTACCTTTTAGCGTGGTAGCTAAAACTTCTGAAAATACTTATGAAGATGTGGTTAAAGGCGTGGCTGAAAAAAGATATTATAAAGTGAGTATGGTCGATAAAGATGGCTTGGAAAGTCCTATAGCAAGTGAGCCTGTAGAAGGTATTACCTTAGGGGCACCATTAGCACCAAGTATTATTTTATGTGCTGTTGAAGATGATGGTATTAGAGTTGAATGGGTTGATAATGATGATAGAGCTAAAGAGTATATAGTTAAAAGAAGCGGTGGTGGAAGTAATGCTGTGTTTAAAGAGATTAAATCTAAACAATTAAAAGATATAACAGCTGTTCCTGGAAAAGTATATAGTTATGAGGTTATAGCAATTGATGCAAATGGTATAGAATCAAAAGCTTCTGATAAATTTACAGCGGTGAAATAATGCCAAATTTTAAGTGTAAAATTTTAAAAGAAATTCAACTTCCTTTTGAAAAAGATGGGGTTGAATTTTTATGGCTTGCTAAAGGTGAAAATGTAGACTTGCTTTTTACGCGCATAAAGCAAGAAAACTTTTTTTTGCAGATTAAAAAAGATGAAAAAAAACAAGAATGGCTTATTAAGGGTGAAAAACACACTAAGCCTTCGCAAATTGGATATTTGCAAAAAGCTTTACTTGTGTTTAAAGAAAACTTTACTCAAGATGTAGTTTGTGAAGCTGTAGCATTAAAACATACAAGGTTAATCCAAAAAACCCCTTTAATCGCTAATGATTTAAAAGAATTACTAGAGCAAATAAAAAACAAAAAGCAAATTTTTATTGAAATAGGTTTTGGAAGTGGTAGGCATTTGCTTTATCAAGCAAGATCAAATCCTGATGTTTTGATTATAGGTATAGAAATTTACACCCCTGCGTTGGAGCAAGTAGCTAAACTTGCCTTAAGCGAAAACTTAAATAATGTTTTATTAATAGAAACCGATGCAAGATTATTACTAAGCGTACTTGAGTCTAATTTGATAGATAAAATCTTTTTGCATTTTCCTGTTCCTTGGGATAAAAAGCCTCATCGTAGGGTAGTCGGGTTAAATTTTGCAAATGAATGCGCTAGGGTTTTAAAAGAAAATGGGCAATTTGAACTTAGAACAGATAGTTTTTTGTATTTTGATTTTACCCTAGAAACTTTTTTGAATTTTTTTCATTTAAAGGCCTTGATTAAGAAAAATGAAAATTTAGAAATTTCAAGCAAATATGAAGATCGCTGGAAAAGGCAAAATAAAGATATATATGATTTAATCATTAGTGGTTTCAGCAAGAGTGAAAGTTTAAGCAAGGATCAAAAATTTGCCATTGAAGATTTAAGATTAAACGCAGAAGAATTAGCTTGTATAAAAAAGAATTTTAAAAATGAAGTTTTTAAAGGTGAGGATTTTTTCTTGCATTTTGAAAAAATGTATATTAAGGATGATGGGTTTGTCATTAAAATAGCTTTTGGTGCTTTTTATAAGCCTGAGCATGTTTATATAGCTTTAAACGCACAAAAGATAGAATTTATTTTTGAACAGCCTTTTAAAACTAAAGAAAATTTAAAAGCTATAGAAAAATTAAGAGAAATATTGTATTCTTATATCAAATAATCATTTATAAAATAAATAAGGAAAAGCAGTGATGATAGAAGCTAAAAAGCTTTGTCTTGGTTATGATGAACTTGTTATAGAAAATGCTAGTTTTTCGCTAAAAGATAATGATTTTGTTTTTATTACAGGAAAAAGCGGTAGTGGAAAGTCAACTTTGTTAAAATCTTTTTATGGAGATTTAGAGCCAATAAGTGGGAATTTAAAAGTTTGTAATAATGATTTAGTGGATATTTCTAATGCTGAGCTTTTACAGCTTAGGCAAAAAATAGGAATTATTTTTCAAGATTATCGTTTAGTTCAAGAATTTAGTGTAGAAAAAAATGTAATGCTACCTTTGATGATTAAAGGTTATAGTAAGAATGTATGTAAAGAACAAGCCGCAAAGCTTTTAAAGCATGTAAATTTAACTTTCAAAGCTGATAAGAAGCCAGCTCAGCTTTCAGGTGGAGAGCAACAACGCGTGGCTATGGCAAGAGCTTTAGCACATAATCCAAAATTACTCTTATGTGATGAGCCAACGGGAAATTTGGATGAGTATTCTTCAGATATTATATGGACTTTATTAAAATCAGCTAGAGAAATACTTGGAACTTGTGTAGTGGTTGTTACGCATAGAATTCCTACTAATTTAAGACTTGATTATCGTCGTTTTAATATAGAAAATGGGAGAATGAATGAAATCTTTTAAAAATCATCTTTCTTTAATATTTGCTTTAATGGTAATGATGTTTGCTTTTGAGTTTTTAATCATTACAAACAAAACTATAGAGCATTATGAAAAACTTTTAAATAAAGATTATAATATTATTTTAGTAGGTAAAACTCATTTAGATAAAAAAGGCATAGAAGATCAGGTAAATCATTTTCAGTCTTTAGAAATTTTAAATCCAAATGAAATGATAGATAGACTTAAAAATGATATATCAGCTAAAAATATAGAAGTTTTAAAGGCTACATTGCCAAAATTTTATACTTTAAAACTCAATAAACTTTTATCAGAAGATGAGCTAAATACTTTAAAAGATAAGCTTTTAAAAAATCCTAATATTACTAGAGTGGAGACTTTTGCTAAAACGCATACAAAAATTTACAAACTTTTGGTTTTAGTGAAATTTTTATTATGGTTTTTCTTGTTTATTATAATATTGCTTAGCTTTGTATTATTGCTTAAGCAAATGAAAATTTGGCTTTTTGAGCATACTCAAAGAGTTGAAATCATGTGTTTACTTGGAGCGCCGTTTTGGTTTAGATCTTTTATGCTTTATAAGATTGTTTTTATTGATTGTTTTATAGCATTTTTATTGCTTGTATTATTTTTTACCCAAGTTTACGATCTTGATTCTATCAAGCTAGCCTTACAAAGTGTGGATATTAGCTTACCTAAGATAAGTATTTTCACACATTTGTTTTTGATTTTTTTAGCAATGCTTTGTGTTTGTTTTGCTTGTGTGAATTTTGTAATGTTTAAGGTTAGAAAATGAAAAAATGCTTTTTGCTTTTTTTGTTTTCTTTTTCTGTTTTATTTGCAAATGAAATTGCACAAAAACAAAAAGATATTAAAGAAAATGAACGTATAGTAAAGCAACTTTCTAAAAAGTTAGAGGATTTAGCAAGTGAAATTTTAGATAATGAAAAAAATCTAAAAAAAATCGCTTCAGAAATTAGCACTTTAACTTCAAAAACTTCTAAACTTGAAAGTTCAGTAAAAACTCAAATAAAAGCGCTAGAGCAACTCAATGCACAAAATAAAGATCTTTTGCAAAATAAAAACAAAATAGAAGGAAAGATTATTGATTTAATTGCTAAAGATTTTGCTTATGATTTGGCAATTCCTAAAAATTATATTGAAAGTGAAGATAGTATTATAGCTTTAGAATTAGTTGGGGTTTTGGATAAAATTTTCAAAGAAGAATTTTATCAAATTTCAAAAGATTATGAAAATATAAGTAAAAAAATAGAAGAAAAACAAACTCAAATTACCACAATCAATAATAATTTAAAAACCTATAAAGATCAAATCGATGAGCTTAAAAATCTTAGAAAAAAGCAAGAACAAGAAATAGCTAAGCAAAAAACAGATAAAGAAATTTATACTAGAAAACTTTCTAATTTACAAGCCCAACAGCAAGAATTAAGAAAAACACTTAATAAATTAAAAATTATCAAAGAAAAAGAAGAAGAAAAATTAGCACAAAAAAAAGAAGACAAAAAACCAAGCTCAAATGTTAAACAAGTAGGCTCAAGTTATCAAACAAGCAGTGTTAAGCGTTATAGCGGTCCTAAGACAATCGCTCCTTTAGAATCTTACACGGTAAAGCAAAAATTTGGAAATTATGTTGATCCTATTTATAATATTAAAATTTATAATGAAAATGTGGTTTTAAAAAGTGACAGTGCTAATGCTGCAGTAAGAAATGTCTTAGATGGTAAAGTAGTTTTTGCAAAAGCAACTCCAACTTTAAAACAAGTTGTGATTGTTGAAAATAAAGATGGTATACATACTATTTATGCGCATTTAGATAAAATTGCACCTGGGGTTAAAGTGGGTAGAAATATCAAAAAAGGTTATATTATAGGTAGGGTTGAAAGTGATTTAACTTTTGAAGTAACACAAAAGAATTTTCATATCAATCCTTTAGAGATGATTAAATAAATTAGTTTTTTTTAATGCGAATTTTGATATAGTTTCAAATCAAAGGAGAAATTTAATGAACAATAAAAGAAAAAGAGTATTGGTTAAATTTTCTGGAGAAGCTTTGGCTGGAGAAAATGGGTTTGGTATAGAAAATTCTATTTTAAAATACATAGCTTCTGAAATAAAAAGCTTGATTAACGAAAATGTTGAAGTAGGTATAGTAATAGGCGGTGGAAATATCATTAGAGGGGTATCTGCTGCAAGAGATGGACTTATAAAAAGAACAAGTGGTGATCATATGGGTATGCTTGCTACTGTGATTAATTCTATAGCTATGCAAGAAGCATTAGAAAGTGCTGGGCTTGATGTAAGGGTTCAAAGTGCTATTCAAATGGAAGCATTCTGTGAAACTTATATCATGAGAAGAGCACATAGACACTTAGAAAAAGGACGTATAGTTATTTTTGCTTGTGGTACGGGTAATCCTTATTTTACTACAGATACTGCTGCGACTTTAAGAGCGGTAGAAATTCAAGCAGATATGATCATTAAAGCAACTAAGGTAGATGGAATTTATGATAAAGATCCTAAAAAATATGATGATGCAATTATGCTTAATGAGCTAAGTTATGAAAGAGCTTTGCATGATAATATTAAAGTTATGGATGATACTGCAATAGCCTTAGCTAAAGATAATGCTTTACCTATTGTGGTGTGTAATATGTTTAAAGAAGGAAATTTATTAAAAATCATCCAAGGCGATATGAGTTTATGCTCTATTGTTAAAAATCAAGATTAAGGATAAAAATGAGAGTAGAACAAATAGCTGCAAAAGCATTAAAAAAACTAAAAGATGATAGATATAAACTAGCTCTTGTAGTAGCTAAAAGAGCTGAAGAGCTTGCAAATGGTGCAGAACCTTTGGTAAATTTAGATAAAAATAAATACAAATATACCGACATTGCTTTACATGAAATAGCAGAAGATAAAATCGTTTTAGAGGGATTTATTGAAGCTAGTAAATGATGAGTTATTGTTAGATAAACTTGTTGATGATGTTAAAAATTGTAAGGATTTACAAAGAGCAAAAGAAATCCTTTTTATGGTCTTCCCACAATCTGCTGTTTTAGAAAAAGCAGTAGATTTTTGTATCCAAAAACACGAAGGGCAATTTAGAAAAAGCGGAGAACCATATGCAGTTCATCCTATATTAGTGGCTTCTTTTGTGGCTTTTTTAAGTCCAGTGCAGTCTATGATCATAGCTGCATTATTACATGATGTGTTAGAAGATACAAATTGCAATGAAGAAGAATTGAGTTTAAATTTTGGCGAAGAAGTCACCAAATTAGTTCAAGGCTTAACCAAAATAGTCAGTATTAGAGAAGATCATCTTACACGCTCTAATTCTAATGAAAAGCTTGCAAAATCTGCTTTGACTTTTAGAAATATGCTTTTAGCTGGTGTTGAAGATGTGAGCGTGCTTGTAATAAAGCTTTGTGATAGATTGCACAATATGCTTACTTTAAATTTTTTAAGAGAAGATAAACAAAAAAGAATCAGCGAAGAAACCTTGGTGGTATATGCACCTATAGCTCATAGACTTGGAATTTCAAGTATAAAAAATTTGCTTGAGGATTTAAGTTTTAAGTTTTTATTACCTGATGAATATGCACAAATTGATAATTATATAAATGCAAAAGATCAACAAATTCAACTTGGATTTAATGAATTTATCTCAAAAATAGAAATGTTATTTTTGGAAAATGGGTTTAGACAAGGTAGTTTTGTTATACACAAAAGAATCAAACATAATTATTCTATTTATTTAAAAATGCAAAGAAAAGGTGTGGGGCTTGATGAAGTTTTAGACCTTTTGGGTGTAAGAATTTTGGTTGAAAAAGTTTATGATTGTTATTTGGCTTTAGGAATTTTACATACACATTTTAATCCTTTAATTTCAAGATTTAAAGATTATATAGCTTTGCCAAAACAAAATGGTTACCAAACCTTACATACAACACTTTTTGATGCAAAAAATATCATAGAAGCTCAAATTCGCACCTTTGATATGCATAAGACTGCTGAATTTGGCGTGGCAGCGCATTGGAAATATAAAGAAGGAAATATAACAACACCAAATTTAGATTGGCTTGCGGATATTTCTATGCATGGTAAAGAAGATGGCAATGCTGTGCAAGATTGTGATGCTATCGAACTTTATGAATATGCAAAAGATAGTTTATATATAGAAGATATAGCAGTATATTCTCCAAAGGGTGAAATTTTTACTTTGCCGCGCGGGGCTACGGCTTTGGATTTTGCTTATGAAGTTCACACCAAAGTAGGACTTCATGCAAAAACTGCGTTTGTTAACCGCATGAGAGTACCACTTTTAACCGTGCTTAAAAATGGAGATATAGTTAGCATTGAAACTTCCGAAGAAGAATTTTTTAGATGTTCATGGATAGATAGCGTTAAAACAGGAAAGGCTAGAGCTAGTATAAGAGATTTTTGCAAGCAAAAGAAAAAAGAATTAAATAACAAAATTGCTGTTAATCTTTTATCTACTGTTTTTAATAAAGATTCTAAACTTATAGAAGAATGGCTTGAAAAAGAAAATTTTAATAAAAAGCTAAGACAAATTGCTTTGGATTTTAATTATTTTAAAGATGTAATTATTGCTCTAAGAAAATATATGGGGCAAAATCAAGCAGCTAAATTTGAACAAAATGAGCAAAAATTTGAAAGCATAGTGATTGGTTCTAATTATAAAATAACCACGATTAATTTTGATTATTGTTGTAGGCCTAAAAGAGGAGATGAAATTATTGCTTTTAGACATTCAACTGGAGCAACGATACACCATAAGCTTTGTGAAAAAGCAATGAAAATGATAGAAGATAATAAAGAAATGGTTTTTGTTTTTTGGAATGATAGTTCGATAAAAAGTTACAAAATCATCGTTTCTATAGAAAATAAAAAAGGTTCTTTAGCAGATTTTCTAACTACTTTAGCTAAAATGCAGATTAATGTTTTAAGTATTAACTCAGCTGATTCAGAGCCAGTTGTTGCAAACTATTTTGAAGTACAAGTTGAGTTACCTAATAATATAGATCTTGAGAATGCAAAAGAAAGATTAAAATCTAGATATAAAATTTTAGATTTTACATCTTTAAATGATGCATATAATAATCACTAAAAAAGGTTTTTTATGGATATTAATGAAATTATTAAAGAAATTAAACGAGGAATAGCAGAAATTATTGATGAAGAAAGATTAGTTTCTTTAGTAAAAAATTACTATGAAAAAGGTGAAAATTTTTTTGTAAAGGCTGGTTTTGATCCTACGGCTGCTGATTTGCATTTGGGTCATACTGTGGTTTTGAGCAAAATGGCTTTGCTTCAAAAGCATGGAGCTATAGTACAATTTTTAATAGGTGATTTTACTGCTCAAATAGGCGATCCAACAGGAAAAAGTGCTACAAGAAAAAAACTTGACAAAGAAGAAGTACTTAAAAATGCTAAAACTTATGAAGAACAAGTTTTTAAGATTTTAGATCCAAATAAAACTCAAATTCATTTTAATTCTAAATGGTTAAATGAGCTTGGTGCTGCTGGTATAGTAGAGCTTACTTCGACTTTTAGTGTTGCTAGAATGCTTGAGAGAGATGATTTTACTAAGCGCTTCAAAGAACAAAACCCTATATCAATTTGTGAGTTTTTATATCCGCTTTTGCAAGGTTATGACAGTGTTGCATTAAAAAGTGATATAGAAATGGGTGGAACGGATCAAAAGTTTAATCTTTTAATGGGTAGACAGCTTCAAAGAGTATATAATTGTCAAAAAGAACAAGCGGTAATGATGATGCCATTGCTTGAAGGCCTTGATGGTGTAAATAAAATGAGTAAAAGCTTGGGAAATTATATTGGTGTAACTGAAAATGCCAAAGATATGTATGCTAAAGTTTTGAGTATTAGTGATGAATTGATGTTTAGATATTATGAACTTTTAAGTGAAAAAAGCTTAAATGAAATTTCACAAATAAAAGATGATATTAAAAATGGCTCATTGCATCCTAAAAAAGCTAAAGAAAATTTAGCTTTAGAAATTACTGCGCGTTTTCACTCAAGCGAGTGTGCTTTAAAAGCTAAGGAAGAATTTGACAAAGTCCATAGCGCAAAAGAACTTCCTAGTGATATGCCAAGTTTTACTTTAGAAGGTAGTATTTGGCTTGCAAAAGCTATAGTAGAGTGCAAAATGGAAAGTTCTACTTCAGCTGCTAGAAGATTGATTAATTCAAATGCAGTAAGTGTTAATGGAGAAAAAGTTCAAGATGAACAATTCCAACTAGAAAGCGGTGAATATATTTTACAAGTTGGAAAAAGAAAATTTGCAAAATTAAAGGTAATATGATGAGTTTTAAAGCTTTAAAAATTGGAAAGCATGAGATAAAATATCCTATTTTTCAAGGTGGCATGGGACTTGGTATAAGTTGGGACAAACTTGCTTCTGCAGTTTCTTTAAATGGTGGATTAGGGATTATTTCTTCGGTAGGAACTGGATATTATGAAAATAGAACGCATATAGATAAAGAGTTCAATGCGAAGCCTTATGGTAGTGATAATTTTTACTCAAAAGCAGGCCTAAAAGCTTTGATAGATAATGCTAGAAAGGTTTGTAAAGACGCACCTTTAGGCTGTAATATTTTATATGCAAGTAATAATTATGCGCAAATTGCTCGTAATGCTTGTGAGGTTGGTTTTAATGTGATAGTTTCAGGAGCAGGGCTTCCTACAAATTTGCCTGAATTTACACAAGATTATCCTGATGTTGCTTTGGTGCCTATTGTATCATCGGCTAAGGCTTTAAAAATTATCTGCAAAAGATGGCAAAGCAGATACAATCGCTTGCCTGATGCAGTTATAGTTGAAGGGCCAAAAAGTGGTGGACATCAGGGTTTTACTTATGAGCAATGTTTAATGGATGAATATCAGTTAGAAAATATAGTACCACAAGTTGCGCAAGAAATTAAAAACTGGGGAGATATACCATTAATCGCCGCGGGTGGAATTTGGGATAAGCAAGATATAGAAAAAATGATGTCTTTAGGAGCAAGTGGTGTTCAAATGGGAACTCGTTTTATAGGAACTTTTGAATGCGATGCGAGTGATGATTTTAAACAAGTATTGCTAGATTGTAAAAAAGAAGATATTGAGCTTTTAAAATCTCCAGTTGGCTATCCTGCAAGAGGGGTAAGAACTAATCTTTTAAATTTAGTAGATAAAAGAATGGGGCCAAAAATTTCTTGTGTGAGTAATTGTGTTGCACCATGCGGTAGAGGTAAGGAAGCTACTAAGGTGGGTTATTGTATAGCAGATAGATTATATGATGCTTGGAGCGGTAAAAAAGAAACAGGCTTATTTTTTACAGGGGCTAATGGATATAGACTAGATAAGCTTATTAGTGTAGAAGAGCTAATGAAAAAATTAGTTAATGGCGAAGATGCTTAGAATATTTTTTATTTTTTTATTATTTTGTTTTAGTGTTTTTGCTAATGCAGAAGTTAAGAAATTTGATCATAATTTTTTAACTTCTAATTCAGAAGAAAAACTACAATTACACCAGCAGTTAAAATCTTTGTATATACAAAGTGTGATTAATGATAATAATGAAGAAAAAAATGAGATTTTAAAAAGATTAATCATAAGTTCAAATTCTTTAGGCTTTGATGATAAAGCTTATGTGCAAGAGCTTAAAGAAAGCGGAGTAAGTGAAGAAGAAATTTCACGTTTAAAAAATGCTTTAAAAGTTATACAAGATCAAAAAATAAAAAAAGAACAAACAAAAATTGAAACCAATACCACATCACCTATTAATAAAAAAGAAGATAAAAAAGAAGATAAAAAAGAAGATAAAAAAGAAGATAAAAAAGCTCCGGTGCAAAAAGAGCTTTTTGTACTTGATGTAAAGAAATCAGACAATGGTATCTTACTTGATTTAAGTGAAAAAATCAGCCAAAAAGACATTAAAAACTTTACTCTCAAAGGCGATAAGAATTTTCGTTATGTTGCAGATTTTGATGGGATTTTAAAAGGACCTAAGAGAACTTTTGAATTTAAAGATTTTGATATTATCGTATCGCAATTTAACCCAACAAGTATGCGTTTGGTCTTAAGTTCAAAAAAAGAATTAAAGATCAAAATAGAGCTTAAAGATCAAAGTCTTTTTATGGGGCTTGAAAAAGTAGAAAAAAAAGAAGAACCCAAACCTATAGTTAAAAAACAAAATGAAATTAAAAAAACAGAAGTAAAAAAAGAAATTATTAAAAATGAGCCTTTATATATTTTAAAATCAAGTAAAGATAAAAATGGTGTTAATTTAAAATTAAACAATGATATTGATATTGAAGATATTAAAATCAATTCTTTTAAAGATGGTAAAACATATCGTTCTATTGTAAGCTTTGAAGCTATTTTAGAAGGCGATAGAAAAAAAATCGATATCAATAAAAATCAATCCATCACAATAGTGCAATTTAATAAAACTACAGTAAGAGTTGTTTTAAATTCTACTAGTGATTTTAAAACCAATCTTGATTTAGACGATGAGGAATTATTTATAGGCTTTGAAAAAAAGGCTAAAAAAACACCAACAAAAACTACTTCAAAAACGGCAAAAACTACCATTAAAAAATCAGGTAAAATCATAGTAATTGACCCAGGTCATGGAGGTAAAGATCCAGGTACTTTGGGTGATAAGGGTGTTAGAGAAAAAGATGTAGTTTTAAGTGTGGCTTTAAAACTTGGTAATGAGCTTAAAAAACGTGGATATAGAATTTATTATACTAGAAGTACAGATAAATTTATAAACTTAAGAGATAGAACCTCTATGGCTAATGAAAAAATGGCGGATTTATTTATTTCTATCCATGCAAATGCAGCTCCAAATAAACAAAGAGCTAAAACTTTACAAGGTATTGAAACCTTCTTCTTATCGCCTGCAAGAAGCGAAAGAAGTAAAAAAGCTGCTGAGTTGGAAAATCAATCCGATTTTGAAGAGATGAATTATTTTTCCAAACAAACCTTTTTAAATTTTTTAAACCGTGAAAAAATCGTTGCTTCAAATAAATTAGCTATTGATGTTCAAAAAAAGATTTTAAGTAATGTAAGAAAAAAATATAAAGTTGTTGATGGTGGAGTTAGAGAAGCTCCTTTTTGGGTTTTAGTGGGAGCGCAAATGCCTGCTATATTGATTGAAACAGGTTATATTAGTCATCCTAGTGAAAGAAATAGATTAACAAATAAAAATTTCCAAGAATTATTAGCTATTGGTATTGCTAATGGCATAGAGAGTTATTTTTATAAAAATCAATGAAAAAAGCAAATATTATCATTAAAAACAATGCACCTTTTTCTTTGGATTTTGATGATTATTATTTTAATTCTAGTGATGGTTTAAGTGAGAGTGAATTTATCTATACTAATGCTTTTGAATTTCAAACAAAACAAACTATCATTGCAGAGCTTGGTTTTGGTATAGGTTTAAATTTTTTCCTTACTTTAAAGCGTTTTATAAAGGAAAAAAAAGAAAATCAAAGATTATTTTATCTTAGTTTTGAAAATTTTTATATAGAAAAAGAAACATTAAGAGAAATTTATAAAAACCTTAGTTTTTATGAGGAATTTAAAGAGCTTTTAGAGCAGTTTTTAAAATTTTACCCTCCATGTAAAGATGGAGTTTATAGATTTTATTTTCAAGATTGTTTTTTAGATTTGGTATTTGGCGATGCTAAAGAAAAGTTACAAAATTTAGACTTTAAAGTCGATGTTTGGTATTTAGATGGTTTTGCTCCTGCTAAAAATCAAGAGATGTTTAATGAGGATATTATAAACAAAGTTGCCAAAAATTCAAAAATAAATGCCAAGATTTTGACTTTTTCTTCTGCAAGCATTTTAAAAAAAGCTTTAATTAATAATAATTTTCAAGTACAAAAAATCAAAGGTTTTAGAAAAAGAGAAATGATACAGGCTGTTTTTAATGGCCTTGAGTTTGAAGATAAATTTGCTTATTTTAACACTCCAAGTTTAAAAAAAGAGATACAAAAAATAGCCATCATCGGAGCAGGTATAGCCGGAGCTAGTATAGCTTATGAGTTTTCTTTAAGAAATGTTCAAGTAGATGTTTTTGAAAAAGAAAATTCATTAGGAAAAGGTGCTTCTGGAAATATCAATGGAATTTTAAGTTCTTTGATTTTAAAACCTGATGTTTTGTTAGGCGAGTTTTCACAATATGCTTTTTTAGAGGCTAGTAGATTTTATAGGCAAATTTTAGGTTTAATTCCTCAAGGAGTTTATGAATTTGCTCATAATGAGCTTATGCAAGAGCGTTTTGATAGTCAAAAAAATAATGTTTTATTTGAAATTATTAACAACCAAGCTTTTTTAAAAGATGGAGCTTGCATAAAACCCCAAGAGCTTGTGAAAACACTTTTACAAAAAAGCAAGGCTAGGGTGTTTTTTGAGTATGAATTTAAAGATTATTCTTATGAAAATGAAAAGTTTTCTTTGCAATTTAATAATCAAAAAACATTAAAAGATTATGATGTGTTAATTTATGCTCAAGGTGCTGATGTTAAGAATTTTTTAGAGTATAAATATATGAAATTAAGCAGTGTTAGAGGGCAATGCACTCATTTAAAACCATTTTTAAAAAATTCTCATGCTTTATCTTCAAAAGGTTATATTTGTCCTATCAATGAAGAATTAAATTTGCAACTTATTGGTGCAAGTTATGATAGACTTAATCAAGATATAACGCTTTTAAAAAATGATGATTTGCAAAATATTGAAAATATAAAAGAGTTTTTGCATGTTGAAAATTTAGAAATTATGGGCGGAAAAGTAGGATTTAGATCATATTCTAGTGATAGATTTTCCATAATAGGTCAAGCCTATGATGAAAATTTTTATATGCAAAATTATAAAGCACTTTTATGGCATAAAAATAAAAGTCAAGTAGCACCAAATGATTTTATTCCTTTGTATTTTTCTATTGCTCATGGATCTAGGGCTTTTGCTAGCGCTATTATTGGAGCTAGAATACTTAGTGCATTAATCTTTGATGAGCCAAAAATAGAAAAAGATTTTTTACATGCTACTCATCCTGCAAGATTTTTAATCAGAATGTTAAAAAAGGGAAAAATTTTATAATAAGTAGTTTTTTTGTCTGAAATGCTATTAGCTATATTGTAAAAATATAATGCTATTATAAATATAGAGTTAGCAATATTTCATGATAAATGTGAAATTTTGTATCTTTATAAAATAATACATTAGAGGTTGAGTGAAAAAATACATTTTTTTAAGCTGTATATGCATAAATGCATTTGCTTTAAATTTAGAAGAAAGCTTAGGTGAGGGTGAGGCTAATATTAGCAAATATCAAAAGTCAGACACTGTTTCTAAGCAAGTATTTTTTCAAAAACCACAAGAATACCAAGCTCAAAGTACAGATCTTAGTTCTTTTGCTAGTAATTCTTTAGGTCAAGTTTTAAATTTAAGCTCTAAAGATAAGACAGAGGCTAATTTAGACTATGATGCTTTAAATGTAAATATAAAAAATATTAATTCAATACTAGATTATGAAAATGCTACTTTGCTTTTAGAAAAACAAGCAAGAATAGGGCAATTAGAACAAGCTTATTCTTTAGGACTTATTAATCGTTATGAATTTGATGAGTTTAATTTAGGTTTTAATTATTTTAATGATCAGTATAAAGAAGCTTATGAAAAAAATAGTTTTGGTGCTGAATTTCAATTTGGTCATTATTTTAAAGCATATGCTAATCACTATAATATAAAGGAAAATGATAGTGAAGATAGCACAGAGCTTGGTTTGATGTTTGATTTGCCTTATTTGAATGTTTTAAATGTAAATTCTAATATAAAAGAATTACAAAATCAATATAACATTACTTATTCTCCAATTTCTATTTTAGATTTATCACTTAATTATCAAGATGAAAAAACTAGTGCCAAAGATCAAACAGCAATGTGGGTAAGATTTAGACTAAATTATGAGCAAAGTTTAAGTAAGCAATTTTATAATAGTTTTTACCGTAAAAACAATATAAGTAAATTTAATCGCTATGATTTTGCTACTAGGACTTATTAATTACTCATAAAACGAGCAATATCATTATAAGTTACAAACACCATTAAACTTAAAAGCAAAGCCATACCGAAATAACTAAGATATTCAAAACATACTTTTGGTACCTCTTTTTTAAAAGTTAACTCATAAAGATTAAAAAGTATATGCCCTCCATCTAGCGTTGGAATGGGAAGTAAATTTAATATTCCAAGGTTGATAGAAATTAAAGCGGTGATTAAAAATAAAACCACTATGCTAGTATTTGCTGCTTTGGAAGTTATATCCACCATAGTGATGATCCCGCCCATATTCTTAGCGTCTAATTCCCCGCTAATGATTTTAGCAAGACCTTTAAAAATAAGTAAAGAGGCTTCTATGCTTTCTTCATAAGCATATTTTAAACTATTAATTCCTGGATGATAAATAGCAACAAACTCACCCTTAGGTGCTATGCCAATTAGTGGTTTTTGAACTTTTTGATAAAACTCATTATAACCTTGGTCAATTTGCGGGGTTAGGGTGATGTTGATGAGTTTACCATCGCGTTCTATACTAAGTAAGGTTGGTTTTATATGCACAAGTTTGCCGATTTCTTCAAAGCTTTGAATTTTAACTCCATCTATAGCTAGGATTTTATCTCCAATTTGTAAATTTGCTTTTTGTGCAGCTGAGTTTGGTGCTATATTACCAATAACAGGTGCAAGCTTTTGAACTCCTAAAAAACCTATGGCTATATAAAGTAAAAATGCTAGAAAAAAGTTAAAAAATGGTCCCGCGAAAAGTATGTAAATTCTAGCTAGAGGACTTAGAGTATTATAGCTATTTGGTTCGTAATTTTTTTCGCTAGGATTTAAATCATCTTGTCCTTTGAGTTTAACATAACCACCAAAAGGTAGAGCAGATAAGCGATATTCTGTGTTTTTGTAAGTTTTTTTAAAAACAGCTCTTCCAAAGCCTATACTAAAAATTTCTACATCTACTTTCATATGTTTTGCGGCTAGAAAATGTCCTAATTCGTGAAAAAAAATTAAAAAAGATATAACCAAAAGCGTTATTAAAAAGCTAAAAGAATAAAATTTAAAGCCAATGGCTAAGATAATAAATAAAAATAAATATGATTTCAAATTATACCTTTTTTAAATGTTTTGTATAAGCTAGTATGTATTCAAAAGCCGAATAAAGTGTAAGTACTAAGGCAATAAATAACAATGTATTAGCAAAAGGCCATTGCATGATTAAAAATATAATAGCTATCATTTGAAAGGTTGTTTTTATTTTTCCTGCAAAAGAAGCACTTACGTCAAATTTTTCACTCACCATAACCACTCGAAAACCGGTTATAAAAAATTCTCTTACTAAAATAATATAAATCATCCAAGGATCGGCTTTTTGGGTGAGTAATAATCCTAAAAAAGCAGCCAGAACAAGCATTTTATCTGCTAGTGGATCTATAATAGCTCCAAGTTTTGTAGTTTGATTCCAAGTTCTTGCAATATAACCATCAAAAAAATCAGTCAAGGCAGCTATACCAAAAACAACACAAGCAAAATAATTTACCCAACTAGGATGAATATTTTCAAAATCATTAATAAGCAAAAAAAACAAAAGTGGAGCTAATAATATCCTTATAAATGCTAAGATATTAGGTAAATTCATTGTTTATTAATCCTTGTGTTTAAAGAAAATACCCCAAAATGGGGTAATGAATCATTTAAAAGTAGTACCACCATCTACGATTAAGGTATGCCCTGTGATCCAATTTGCTTTATCAGAACATAAAAATAAACATGCTCCTGCTAAATCTTGAGGTTGTCCAATACGGTTTAATGGACTAAGATTAATAGTTGCATTTTTAACTTCTTCATAATTTGTGAATGCTTTAAGCGCGTCAGTGTCAATTGGTCCACCACTTACTACATTTACACGGATGTTTTTAGGACCAAGTTCAGTTGCAGCATATCTTGCCATAGCTTCTACTGCTGCTTTAGCTGTACCGTGTCCTGCATAGTTTTCAATATGTACTAAATTTCCTGTTGAAGAAATAGATAATATACTACCCCCGCCGACTTTTTCCATTCTTTTTGCTGCTTCTTGTGCTCCAACAACAAAAGCATTTACAGTTGCTGTGAATATATTATTAATACCTTTTGGCTTTAATTTCATAAATTTAGTATATCCACCTACAACAGCACGACCTGAGATAATAGCATTAGAGATGAAAAAATCTATTCTGTCAAAATCTTGATCGATTTTTTCAAATAATTCTTTATAAGTTTCTGGTTCAAGTATGTTAAACTCATAAGCCTTTGCTTTGATTTTATAGTTATTTTCTAAATCTTTTACAATTTCTTGAGCTAAATCTGCATTAGAATTATAAGTAAAAGCTACATTGGCTCCTGCTTTTGCAAACTCATATACAATAGCTTTACCAATCCCTCTTGTTCCACCGCTAATTACTAAAGTTTTATTTTGAAAAAAAGTATCCATTAAAATCCTTTGATATTATAGTTTTTCATAATCGCTTCTATTTTTGCTAAATTGCAATCACTAGGTTTACAAAGTGGCAAACGATATTCTAAAGTAGGAGTTAAACCTGCTATATACATTGCTGCTTTAATAGGTATAGGATTGCTTTCGCAAAATAAAATTTTATTGATATTATACAACTCATCATTAATTTTTTTAGCTTCGATGTATTTTTCTTCTAAAGCTAGATGAGTTAATTTTGAAATCATATCAGGAAGTAAATTTGAAGTAACTGAAATCACACCTTTACCGCCATTTGAAAGTATAGGATAATTAATCGCATCTTCTCCGCTTAAAAGCATCATTCTAGGCTCATGTGCTAGCAAATCAACGCATTTATCAATGCTCCCACTAGCTTCTTTTACTCCATAAATATTTTCACAATCTCTAAATAATCTTATAATGGTTTCTGTTTGAAGCTCACAACCTGTTCTTCCTGGCACGTTGTATAAAAGTACAGGTATATCTATGCTTTTTGCTATTTTTTTATAATGTAAATACAAACCTTCTTGTGTGGGTTTGTTATAATATGGAGTAACGCTTAAAATACCATCAGCTCCATGCTCTTGTGCAAATTTAGCCAAACTTACAGCTTCATGGGTAGCATTGCTTCCTGCTCCTGCTAAAACCTTACAAGAACTTCCCTTGCAAGCATCTAATGCTATTTCTATACAAATTCTATGTTCTTCATGGGTTAAAGTGGCACTTTCTCCGGTTGTTCCAACAGGCACTACTGCATCAATCCCATTTGCTATTTGTCTTTTGATGAGTTTGTGGTAAGTTTGTTCATCTAATTTTCCATTTTTAAATGGAGTTATTAAAGCTGTCATTGCTCCTATGATGATTTTATTGTCCATTTTCACCCCTTTTTAAGATTATTGTAGTAGATTTGTTTTCATTGAAATATTTTTTAGCACAATGAATTAAATCATCTTTGCTTAGATTTTCTATATTTTTTTCATAATCAAGTAAAGGTTTTAAATCGCCTTTAGCAAGATAAGATCCATAAATATTCGCAACGCTACTTGCATTGCTTAGTGAAAAAATAAAATCACTTTTTACAGTATTTTTGATTTTTTCCATGATAGTATCATCAAATTTAGCATTTTTTACATCTTCAAGAATTTTTAAAAGCTCTTTTTCAACATCTTCTGCTTTTATACCTTCATTGCAAACACAAATAAATATAAATAAATTCTCATCTATATTTTCGCTTGCATAAGCATAAAATTCATTGATAAGTTCTAATTTATCAATTAAAATTTCGCTTATTAAAGAACTTTTTCCATTTCCCAAAAGTTCGCTTAATGCACAAAGTTTTGGCATATCTTCATGATTAAATGCAGGAATTTTATATGCAAGTGCTAGTAATTGCGTATCGCTTTCTTTGTGCAAGATCACGCGTTTAGCACCATCTTGTTCAGGTTCTTTTTCATGAACTATAGGGATTTCTTTGGTGTTTTTTATATCTTGAAAATGTTTTTTAGCAAGATTGAAAACTTCATCTTCATTAATATCGCCACTCACAAGCAAAATAGCATTTTTGGGTTGATAAAAAGTTTGATGAAAATCTTGTATATCTTCTATTTTCCAATTTTGTATATCTTTAAAAAAGCCTATTGGAGTCCAATGATATGGATGATGTAAAAAGGCATGATTGTATAATCTAAAATATAAATATCCTAAAGGATTATTATCAGTTCTCCAACGCCTTTCTTCTAAAACTACATTTCTTTCAGGCTGAAACTCATCATCTTTTAAATTTAAATTACGCATTAATTCAGCAAAAAGCCACAAAGATTTGTCTAAATTTTCACTAGAGCATTTTATAAAATAATGCGTATAGTCAAAACCAGTACTTGCATTATCCACTCCACCAAAACCCTTGACTATCTCATCAAATTCGCCTGCTTTTAAATTTTTTGTACTTTTAAAATTTAAATGTTCAAGCATATGAGCTATGCCGCTTTTTCCCATTTTTTCATTTCTTGAGCCAACTTTATAAAAAATATCTACACTTATAACCCCGCTTTTTTTATTTACAGGTAAAGTGTAAATTTCAAGTTCATTTTCAAGGGTGATTTTTTTATAATTAATCATTTAAAATTAACTCCTATAGCTTGACTAATATGATTAAAACCATCTTGTTTTAAAAGTTCAATTAATCCTTGATTGATATTTTTAACAATGCTTGGTCCTTTGAAAATCATAGCTGTATAAATTTGAACCAAACTAGCCCCATTTTTAATGCGTTCATAAGCAAGTTCAGCACTATCTATACCACCGCTTGCTACTAAAATAGTATCTTGATAAATTTCTTTAGCTACTTCTTTAAAAAATGTCGCACTTTTTTGAGTGATTAATCTACCACTAATTCCACCAAAGGTTCTTGTATTATCAATCAAAGAATAATCTATACTTGTATTTGCCATGATAATACCATCAGCTTTTGCACTAATAGCACTTTTGCAAAGTGAAATTGCGCTATCTATACTCATATCTGGAGCAATTTTTAAAATCACAGGTTTTTTTGTGATTTCTTTTGCTTGATTAAATAGGGTGTTTACAAATTCCTCACTTTGTAAATCTCTTAAATTTTTGGTATTTGGAGAGGATATATTAATCACAAACAAATCGCACAAATCTTTAAATTCTTTTAATAAAATAATATAATCATTAATAGCTTCTTCATTTGGAGTGATTTTATTTTTGCCTATATTTGCTACTAAAGGTATGCTAAAAGGATAGACTTTTTTTACTTCTTTTGCGATAGCATCTTTACCTTTATTATTAAAACCCATAGCATTTTGAATACTTTCTTGTTCAACAAGTCTAAAAAGTCTAGGTTTTTCGTTGCCATTTTGAGGTTTTGGGGTGAAAGTTCCATATTCTAAAAAACCAAAACCTAAAGCACTTAGCGGTCTTATCATAGTTGCATTTTTATCAAAGCCACCTGCTAAGCCCACAGGATTGTAAAAATTTAAATTAAAAATTTCTTGATTTAAAATTTCATCATTTATTATACAATCTTTTGCAAAAAAACTAAGCCCTCCAGGAAATATACAATCTAGCGTTCGCATACTAAATTCAACTAAAGCATGGGCATTTTCTGGATCTAATTTATATATTAAAGGTTTTAAACTTTCATAAGTCATATTTTTCCTTTTTTACAAAATAGCATATTTTACTAAAAAAATGATAATTCTTAGTTTTCATTTTCTTTAACTTTATCAGTTTTTTGTACTTTTTGTTTTAATTTTTGATAAATTTCACAATGTTGCATTAAATAAGCATCATTTCCTATAGAAGCTATTTTTCCTTTATCAAGCACAGCAATTTTGTCAGCATTTTCTATAGTGCTAAGTCTATGAGCGATGATGAGTATTAAGCGATCTTTTTTTAAGCTTTCTATAGTTCTTACTATGGCTTTTTCACTTTCATTATCAAGTGCTGAAGTTGCTTCATCAAAAATTAAAATTTGAGGATTTTTATATAAAGCCCTTGCTATGGCAATGCGTTGTTTTTGTCCGCCGGAGAGATTTTTTCCATGTTCTTTTAATTCAGTATGTATACCACCAAGTTCTTGGACAAAATCATAAGCATTAGCTTGTTTTAAAACTTCTATCACGCGTGTTTCGTTATATTCTTTAGCATAAGCAATATTTTGAGCTATGGTGTCATTAAATATATAAATATTTTGAGTTACCAAAGAAATATTTTCTCTTAAACTAATAATATCAAAAGAGCTAATGTCTTTTTGATTGATTAAAATCTCACCGCTATCTTTTTCAAAAAAATACATCAAAAGATTGATAATAGAAGATTTTCCTCCACCGCTTGATCCAACTAAGGCTAGAATTTCTCCTTTATCAAAAGAAAAATTTACATCTTTTAATACCATTTTATCTTTTTGATAGCTTAAAGAGACATTTTTAAAATGGATATTTTGGATATTTTCTGTAAGTTTTTCTTCACCACCTTTAATTTGTGGTTCTAAATCAGTTAGATAAAAAGTTCTCTCACTAGCTGCCACAGCATTTTGTAATCTTGTATAAAGTGAAGAAAGTCTTTTAATAGGAGTATAAGCCATAAATAAAGCTGTAGTAAAACTAAAAAAAGAACCTATGCTTAAACTTCCATCGATTACTTCTTTACCACCTATTATAATTACTATTGCAAAGCCAATTGAACCCATAGATTCCATTAAAGGGCTACTCAAAGCTTCGATTCTAATGCCCTTTAAGGAAAGTTTACAAACTTCGCTATTAGTTTGGCTGAATTTTTGCATTTCATTTTTGCCTGCATTGGAAGCTTTAATAAGTTCTATATTGGAAAAGATTTCACTTAATCTTGAAGTAAGATCAGAATTTTTTTCTTGGGTATTGCGTCCTATTTTTTTGATTTTTTTAGCAAAAATAGCAAGAGGATAAATTGCTAAAGGTAAAATAACTAAAGCAAAAAAAGCAAGTTTTGGGCTTTGATAAATCACTACGCTTAAAAGTCCAATGGCAGTTAAACTTTCTCTTAAAATTTCAGGTATGATAGTAGAAACTATATTTTGCAAAGCTCCAATATCAGAAGTACACCGACTGATTAATTCGCCACTTCTGTATTTATGAAAAAAACTCATATCTAAGCGCAAAAGATTACCAAGAACTAATTCTCTTAATCTTCTTAAAATATCTGTTCCAACATAAGATATATAATAAACTTGCATATAAGCACCAAGATTTTTTAAAGCATAAATTAAAACAACAAGTAAAGGCATGTAGTAAAGCAAATTAACATTTTTTTCTATAAAAATTTTATTTAAAATAGGCTCTATGATGTATGCGCTAGCTGCTGTGCCACCACTAGTTAAAAGCATGCCAATGATAGCTAAAACAAAATAAAACCAATAATCTTTATAATAAGGCTTAAAGCGAGTAAATACCTCTTTAAGCTTCATTTCTTTGTAATTTTTATCCATTTTTCTCCCATACCACACCATTTGGTGTATCCATTAAAAGAATATTCTCTTTAGCTAAATCATCACGAATTTGATCTGCTAAGGCATAGTTTTTTTCTTGCTTTGCCTTGTTGCGTAGAGCAATTTTTTCTTCTATTTCTTGACATTTTTCTTCACTAATGCCAAATTGAAAATATTTTATGGTATCTATGAAGCCTATACCAAAAATAAAAGAAAGTTCTTTCAAGGTTTTTTCTAATTGTATTTTATAAGTTTTATTTTTTGGGTTTTGATCTAAGTAAATATTACTTTCATTGATGAACTCATCAAGTAAAGCTAAGGCTTTAGAGGCATTTAAATCATCATTTAAAACTTCTAAGATGCTTTTAGCTACTTCACTTTCTATGGTAGTTCTTTCATCTATAAAAGCATTTAAATTTAAGCGTTTTTTTAAGCGATAAAATTTATCAAGTCTTTTTTTAGCAGCTTGTAAGTCTTCTAAAGCATAGTTAAAATGCGCTCTATAATGCACGCTTAAAAGATAAAATCTCAAAACCTCTCCACTAAAAAGTTTTAAAGAATCTTTTAGAAAAAAGCTATTTCCCAGGCTTTTGCTCATTTTTTCACCATTAATTTGTACAAAGCCATTGTGTAGCCAAAAATTAGCTAATTCATGATTGTTTTTACAACGACACTGGCAAGCTTCATTTTCATGATGAGGAAAAAGTAAGTCTATGCCCCCTGCGTGAATGTCAAGTTTATCTTTAAAAATACTCTCTATCATCACAACACATTCTGTGTGCCAACCTGGTCTTCCTTTGCCAAAATTTGCAGGATAAAATTTTTCATCAAATTTCCATAAAACAAAATCACTATCATTTTTTTTGGCAACGTTTTCTTCTAGGCGTGATTGATTATCTTCTAAATTTCTTTTAGAGATATAAAAGTATTTATCATCTTTGCTGGTATCAAAATAAATCCCATCTTTAAGTTTATAAGCTAGGTTTAATTCTAAAAGTTTTTCTATATATATAATCATTTGCTCAATATAAGCTGTAGCCTTTGGTTTAAAATCAGGTTCTAAGATATTAAGTGCTTGCATATCCTCTTCATATCTTTTAATATAAAAATTTGTAATTTCTTCTAAACTTTTGCCACTTTCTTGCATTTTTTTTAAGATTTTATCATCAATATCAGTGTAATTTCTAGCAAAAACTACTTCATAATCATTTGCTAGTAAAACTCTTCTTAAAAAATCAAAACACACGCTACTTCTTGCATGCCCTAAATGTGCATCATCATATACAGTAGGCCCGCATAAATAAATATTTGCTTTTTTTGCCTCATGTGAGATAAATTCGCATTTTTTCTTTAAAGCACTATCAAAAAAAACCATCAAAACAAACCTTTAAAAAAATGATAAATTTCAATTAAAAATTGTATTAAAATATCTTTAATTTCAAATAAGCCTAAAGCAAATAAACTTAAAAATACTATGCTAATAAGCCAAAATTTAACCCTAAAAATACCCCAAAGATTTTTAAAGCCAAATTCTTTAATATTAGCATATAATAAATAAAAAGCACTAATAGATGAGGCTAGTGCAATGCCTAAGCTCTTATAAGCTTCTTCTTTGATAAGTAAAATAATCACTATACTAAAAAATGCTGATATAAAAAGTGTTTTAAAGGCTATTATAGCGGCTATTTTTTGTTTAAATTTAGCATAAAGCCATAAAGAAAAAAGTTTTTGTAAGCCAAAAGGTAAAAGTCCTAAAAGATAAGCTTGTAATAAAAATGCAGTGATTTTTGTATCTTCTTGATTAAAATTTCCTCTTTGAAATAAAAACTCCACAATTTCTTTAGCTAAGATAATCCCCACTATGCTAGCTAAAATCAAAAGCACGCTTAAATATTCAAAAGCTTTTTGCATAAAAGCTAAGGCTTTTTGTTCTTCATTTGCTTTTAAATGCCTTAGTATTTTTGGAAAACTTACTTGACTTAGTGCGATTGCAAAAAGAGCTAAAGGAAGCTGAAAAACCCTATTAGAATAATACAAATACGAAATACTTCCAGCCATTAAAAAACTAGCTATAGTAGTATCTAATAATGAACTAATTTGATTTGCCGAAGAGCCTAAAAGTCCATGAGTAAATGTAGAGTGGAACTTATCTAAATTAGTCTTTGTTTTTTTAAGTTTTATGCTTAAATACATACTTTTTAAAATTCTAGTGTTTTTTAAAGCAAAAATATGCCATATAAGTTGAGCTAGACCACTTAAAACAGTCGCATACGAAAAATAATACAAAGCTTCTAAAGGTTCATCTTGAGTGACAAAAAATCCGGCAATCACAACAAAAAGATTAAAAAATGAAGTAGAAAAAGAAGTGATGAAAAAATTTTGTTTATAATTTAACAAAGAGCCTAAAAAAGTTACTAAAAAAATAAAAAACAAATACCAAAAATTAATAGAAACTAAAGGTGCAGCTAGAATGATCGTTTCTTTGTTAAAACCAAAGGCAAAAATCTTTGTAAAAAATTCAGCAAAAAAACTTACCAAAACACAGGTTAAAAAAACAATAATACTAAATTGTAACAAGACATTTATACAAAAAGCACCTTTTTTACTTACTTTTAAAAAACTTGGTAAAAAAGCTTGTCCAAAAGCCCCTTCTGCAAAAATTCTTCTAAAAAAAGCAGGCATTTTTAAAGCTACAAAAAAAATATCACTATAAATTCCAGCCCCTAAATATAAAGCTAAAACAATATCTCTTAAAACACCCATAATCCTAGAAAATAAAATTCCCAAGGCGTTGATGATAAAATTTTTAAAAATAATATTTTTTCTCATTAATTTTCATTCTTTAAATATTAGTTTGAGTATTATAAAATTTTTTAGTAGCAATAATTTTAACTAAATTTTGATTTTATTTTTGCTAAAATCAAAATTTTATACACAATAAGGAAGCTTAAGCTATGGAAGAGAAGAAAAATTTATATACTAAAGACCCTTATAAAGAGCTTTTGATATTTGCTTCTGAAAATAAATGCGAAGTTGATGAACTTGATTTTAGATTATTAAGTTTTAGTACTTCTTATACTTATGATAATCAAGAATGGATAAAAGTTAATGAAAAAGAATTAAAAATTTTTGAAGAAGATGAAAAATTTTTAATTCATGATTTAAGTATAGAGCAAGAGTATAAAATAGAAATTTATTTTAAAAAATTTGCACACTCACCAGCTTTTGAGATCAGTTTATACACTAATGAAATTTGTACTTTATTAAAAGCTAGTGTTAAAGCCAGTGAAATTATTGCTTTTCATGATAAATTGGCACTAGAACTTTTAGAAGCTATTTACAAAGCGATGATAAAAGAAAAATATTTGCTTGGATTTAGAATTTTTGATTTTAAAAAGCAAATTATTGATTTTAATACCAAAGTTAAAGAAAAGCAAAAATTTGATTTTGAAGTTGAATTTGAAGTATGTAAGGGAGTTAATCCACAAGAGCCTACAAATGAAGAAATTCAATATCACTACCTAGAAAATCTAAAAAAGCACAATGATGTGATGAATAGAAACTATGTAGCACCCATAGGAAAAGATGAGGTGGCTATTGAGAGGATTAAACCAAAAGAGGGTAGTGATGGCAAGGATTTAAGATTTAAAATTTTAAAAGCTCTCCCACCAAAAACAAATAAAGAAAAAGTTATTTGTTCGGATAATTTTGAAGTTAAAGAAGATGATGAAAGTATAAAATATATTGCCAAAAAAGATGGCTTTATTATCCAAAAAAAATCTATTTATGAGATAGAAAATTATTTAGAATTTAATAAGGTTGATTTTAAAAGTACGGGTTCTATTTGGGCGGGTTTTGATAAACAAGTTATCATTGTGATTAAAAATACAAATAGTTTAGAAGATGCAATAGGTCCTAGGATTACTGTTGAGGCTCAGGAATTAGAAGTTACTGGTAATATGGCTCAAGATTCTGTTTTAAGAGGTAAAAAAGTAATTCTTAAAGGTAATATGCATCATAAAAGCACTATTATAGGGCAAAAGGTTGAGGTTAATATCTTAAGAGGATATTGTGAGGCCGAGGAAGTTTTTGCTGAAACTTTAGAAAATGGTTCTATCAAGGCTAAAAAAGTAAATATTAAAAAGGCTGTGGGTGGAGAGATTATTGCGGATGAAATTTACATACAAGAGCTTGGTGGTAATTGTTTGTGTATTGCTAAAAGCTTGATTCATGTTGAAAAAGTTCAAGGAAGTGGTAATAAACTTGTAATTCAAGATCTCAAAGCTTTTGATAAAGAAAAAAGTGGAGAAGAGATACTTTTGCATATTGAAGAGTTAAAAAAAGAACAAGAAAATTTAGTCAAAGAAATTGAAGAAACCAAGCATACTATCCATGTGAGTAAAGATTCTGTGAGAATTTTACAGCAAAAGGCAAAAGAATTAATGAGTGCAAAAAGAGCTGTACCGCAAGCTTATAAGATTACTATTAAAGATTTTAATCAAAAGATTGAAAATTTAAATATTTTAGCTAATAAAATAGAAACCTTAAAAGAAGAAGAAAAAGCAAATATAGAAAAACTTAAAAAAATTCAAGATGAACTTTTAAAATCAAAAATTATTAGTAAAAGTGGAAAATGGATGGATTTAAACGAGGTTAAATTTGTTTTATTAAATCCTAGGAAAGAATTAAGCTATCATCCTCATAGTGAAGAAAAAATTCAATGTTTTGAGCTTGAAAAAATAGATACTGAAAATGGGATGAGTGTTTATGAAATTCGCTCTATTAGTAATTACAAGGAATAAGCTAAATGATAGTGGCAATTGAAGGAATAGTGAGTAAAAAAGAACCTACTTTTGTAATTTTAAAAACTTCAAGTGGGGTAAGTTATGGTGTTTATGTGTCGCTTTTTTGCTCAAGTAATTTTGAAAAAGATCAAAAGGTTGAGTTTTTAATCACGCAAATTATCAAAGAAGACTCTCATAAATTATATGGATTTTTAGATATTAATGAGCAAAGAATGTTTGAATTATTAATTAAAATTAGTGGTATAGGAGCAACTACTGCTATGGCGCTTTGCTCAAGCTTAGATACTAATACTTTTTATGTAGCTTTGCAAAGTGGTGATGAGAGTGTATTTAAAAAGGTTCCTGGTATTGGTCCAAAGAGTGCAAAAAGAATTATAGCTGAGTTAAGTGATGCAAAAATCAATATAGAAAATTCTAATCAAGATCAAGCACAAGCTTTGGCAGCTTTACTTTCACTTGGTTTTAAACAAGAAAATATTTTAAAGGTTTTAAGAACTTGTGAGAGTAAAAATACTAGTGAGCTTATTAAAGAGGCTTTGAAAAAATTAGCATAATAAAAAGGAAAAATATAATGATATATGGTGTAATTTTTGGTGCAAATTCTTATGAGCATGAAATTAGCATTGTGAGTGCTGTGGTATTAAAAAAAGTACTCAAAGCGCAAAAAAAATTTATATTTTGTGATAAAAATAAAGAATTTTTTCTTATAGATGAAGAAAAAATGAATGCAAAAACTTTTAGCAGTGGTGCTTATAAAAAAGAAAAAGCCTTGGTGCTAAAGCAGGGTGGGTTTTTTATAAAAACTATGTTAGGCGAGAAAAAACTTGACATTGATGTAGCGGTAAATATCGTACATGGAAAAGATGGCGAAGATGGCAAAATAGCTGCTTTGCTTGATTTTTATGGTATAAAATACATAGGACCGCGTATAGAAGCTAGCGTTTTATCTTTTAATAAGGTTTTAACTAAACTTTATGCACAAAGTGTAGGGGTAAAAACACTTGATTATAAGGTTTTAAATTTGCATAAAGAGCAAAATGTTTCTTTAGATTTTCCTTGTATTTTAAAGCCTGCAAGATTAGGTAGTAGCATAGGTATAAGTATAGTTAAAGATAAAAGCGAGCTTAAATATGCTAAAGATGTTGCTTTTGAATTTGATGAGGATGTTGTGGTAGAACAATTTGTAAGTAATATTAAAGAATATAACTTAGCAGGTTGTATGATAGGTGAAAAAATGGAATTTTCTATCATTGAAGAGCCTAGAAAAAATGAAATTTTAGATTTTGAACAAAAATATTTAGGTTTTTCAGAAAGTTCTAAAGTCAGTGAAGCGGATATTAGTGAAGAATTAAAGCAAAAACTAAGGGATAATTTTACAAGAATTTACAATCCTTTATTTAAAGGAGCTTTGATTCGCTGTGATTTTTTTGTGATAGGTGATGAGGTTTATTTAAATGAGATCAATCCAAATCCAGGATCATTGGCAAATTATTTATTTGAAGATTTTACTAACACAGTTGATAATTTAGCAAAAAATATAGAGCTAGAAAAGCAAATTAAGATTGATTATGCTTTTATTCACAGTATTAATGGGCAAAAAGGTAAGTTATAATCATGGCTACTTTTAGCAAAGATGAAATTTATACTGCAACTGAAGTAGTAAGAAATTTCAGTACTATGCTTGAAAAAACAAAAAAGAGCGAAAATGGTAGAGTGGTGATAGTAAAAAATAATAAATTTGAAGCCGTGCTTTTAAGTTTTGAAGAATATGAGCGTTTAAATGAAGCTGTAATGCTTTTAGAAAAGATTTATAAAGATAAAAAAGGCTAGAAATGGCAAAAACTAGAGTATATTCTAATGGATATTTTTATAATTTAAGTTATGAAATCATCAATCCAAAATGTGAAAAAACAATTCTTATTTTACACGGTTGGGGTGCTAATAAAGAGCTTATGAAACAAGCTTTTGAAAAGCCTTTGAGTGATTTTAAACAAATTTATTTAGATTTACCTGGTTTTGGAAATTCAAGCATAGATGCACCTATGGATTCTTATGCTTATGCCAAGGTTGTAGAAGACTTTTTAACTACAATTGAGCAAAAGGCAGATTATTTAATGGGGCATTCTTTTGGCGGAAAAGTTGCAACTATTATGTGTCAAAATGCTAATTTTCAAGGTTTGATTTTACTTTCTAGTGCAGGTGTGGTTTTGCCAAAAAGCTTTAAAGTGAGGTTTAAAATAGCCTTGTTTAAAATTTTAAAAAATCTTCCTTATGGGGATTTTTGGAGGAAATTTTTTATTAGTAAAGACGCTCAAGGCATGAGTGAAGTGATGTATGAAACCTTTAAGAAGGTTGTTAATGAAAATTTAGAAAATGAATTTCAAAAACTTAAAAACCCTATTTTGATTTTTTGGGGTAATGAAGATAAGGCTACGCCTTTAAAAAGTGGAGCGATTATCCACTCTTTGGCACAAAAAGGAAATTTTTTTGCATTAGATGGGGATCATTTTTTCTTTTTAAAACATGCTGATTTTATAAATGAAAAAATACATGAGGAATTTTTAAAAAATGATTAGTATGATAGCTTTTTTAAGTTTGAATTTTTTACTTGGATTTTACCTGATTTTAGCTTTGCAATGGTATTCTTATAAATTCTCACGCATAATTTTACATTTTGCTAAGCCTTTGTGGCATTTATATTTTTTAATAATTCCTTATTTTGCTTTTGTGTTTTCTTTGTATAGTGGAAATTTTTATTTATATTTTATAGTTTTTGCTTTATCTTTGTTACATGGTGGATACTTATATAAAAATTTAGATAAAAAGCTAGTTTTTACTGCTAGGATTAAGCGTTATTTTTTATTTTTGTCGCTTTTTACTTTAGTATTTATGCCATTTTTTTGGATAGGTTTAGAAGCTTTAGTAGCTGCATTTTTATTAAGCTTTTTAGTAGAAAAAATAAACCAAAATACATTTATAAAAAAAGCAAATAAAAAAATTTGTGATAATCCAAATTTAAAAATTATTCTAATTACTGCTAGTTTTGGAAAAACAAGTATAAAAAATTTTTTATACGAACTTTTAAAAGATGAGTTTAAGTGCTATAAAACTCCAAGAAGTGTTAATACTTTCATGGGTATAGTAAAAGATATCAATGAAAATTTAGAAAATAATACTGAAATTTATATCGTAGAAGCTGGCGCAAGAGAGCAAAATGATATTTTAGAAATTACAGAGTTTTTAAATCCTCAAATTTGTATAGTAGGTGAGATTGGTTTGGCGCATTTGGAGTATTTTAAAACTCAAGATAACATCCGCAGTGCTAAGTTGCAAGCTTTAAAATCCAAGCGTTTAGAAAAATACTTTTTACACTCAAGCACCTTATATAAAAATGAATTTTATGATGATTGTTTAAGTGATGTTAGGGCAAGTTTAGAAGGTTTAGATTTTAAAATAAGATTAGATAATAATATTTATGATTTTCATGCAAATTTACTAGGCGCTTTTAATGCTTATAATATTAGTGTGTGTATTTTACTTGCTCATTATTTAGGAATAAAAATAGAAAATATTATAAAAAGTGTATTAAATTTAAAAGCAGTAGAACATCGTTTGCAAGTGATTTCTAAAGAACCTAAATTTATCATAGATGATGGTTTTAATGGAAATTTTAAAGGTATGAGTCAAAGCTATGAGCTTTGTAAAAGCTATCAAGGAAAAAAAGTTTTGGTAACTCCTGGTATAGTTGAAGTTAATGAAGAAGAAAATATAAAATTATGCAAGATAATCAATGAATGTTTTGATTTTGTAATTATTACTTCAGAGGCTAATAGCACGATTTTGCAAAAACATATTACATTAGATTTTTATGTATTAAAAGAAAAATCTCAACTTGTGCAAACTTTATCAAAATTAACCCAAAATGGAGATTTGATTTTATTTTCTAATGATGCGCCAAGTTTTATGTAAAACCATTTAGCTTAAAAAGGCCAAATGGTTTCCATGAATTTTGTTCCCCAAGGCTTGCGTGTAGATTTATCTATATCACCTTCTGTTTTATAAAGAATTTTTGCATCAGCTATGTATTTACTATCTATCATGTTATCTTGAGAAATATCATAAGGTCTTATAACCCCACTTAGCTGAATGATTTGTTTTTCACCATTGATTAAAAGCTCACGACTTCCTTCTATAAAATAATTTCCATTAGATAAAACTTTAATCACTCTAGCAGAAATGGTGGTTTGGAAATTTTCACTTCTAGTTTGGCTTCCTGTGCCTTGATATTGTGAAGTACTTGCTGTAGTATAACCTATGTTTGTATAATCATTGATAAAATCTCTAGCTTTGCTAAGTCCAGCACCAGTGGTTACTTGTCCTCCGCCTAAATTAACATTATTGTTTTTACTTGTAGCTTTAGAGCCTTGTGAGTTTTGTGTAGCATTTTCTCTAATGACTACAGTAACTAAATCATTTACATTCATTGCTTTTTTATCAGAAAATAAAGGATTATCTCCTTTGCCAAATAGCGATCCAGGATTGCTTTGGGTGTTATGATTTTGCTTTGGAGCTAATTCTTCTACATAAGTTGGAGGTTTCATGTTAATATGTGGATCGACTGTGGCGCTACAACCAAACATTACAAAAGGTAACAAGTAAAAATTAACATTTTTAAATTTCATAGCTTTATAACCTTATATTATTGTGATGAATTTTAAAATTATTATATTACAAAAAAACAATTATTTTGTTAAAAAAGAGGAAAAAATGAAATCCATGTTTTTATTAAATTGTGTTGATGAGAAATTTTTAACACAGTCTTTAGGAAAAGTTCAAGGTAAAATAGCTTTTTATTTTCCTGTTTTTTGTGAAAAAAATAAAGAAAAAATTGCTTTAATATGCTCAAAAACCAACTTCAAGCTAGATTTTTTTAGCAGTTTTGAAAAAAATAATTATCAAAGCAAATTTACTCAAAATTCAAATGATTTTTTTAAAAAAATTATTGAAGATTTTGAAAAAATAAAAAATAAAAATGATTTTGTTATAGTGGTTGGAGTAGATGATTTTGGTTTGATGGGAGATTTGGGTTTAAATATAGCTTTAGCTAAAGAGTTAAATGCTCCATTATATGCAAAAAGTCAAGATGGAAATCATACTATGTTAAATTTTTTACTAAGTCAAAAGCTTAGCGACTTTGTTTTGTTAAAAGAAAATGAAGATTTTACTCAAGATTTATTACAAGAATATACCTATAAAACTCAGGCAAGATTTTCTTATGAGCTTTTTGAAAAAGCAAAAGCAGATAAAAAGGTAGTGGTTTTACCTGAAAGTTTTGATGAAAGAGTATTAAAAGCTAGTGAGTTTTTAATGCAAAATGAGATTGTTGATTTGATTTTGCTAGGCGATAGCAATGAAATTTGTGCTAAAGCTAATAGTTTAAATATTAACATCGATGGTGTGCGTATTATAAATCCTAAAAATTCTCAATATAATGAAGAATTTGAAGAGCTTTTGTATGAAGCTAGAAAAAGTAAAGGTATGAGTAAAGAAGAAGCTAAAAAATTAGTGCAAGATAAAACATATTTTGCGACCTTGCTTGTACATACTCAAAAAGCGCATGCTATGGTAAGTGGTGCGAGTACAACTACTGCTGAAACTATTCGTCCTGCCTTGCAAATTATCAAAACAAAACCTGATGTGAGTTTAGTTTCTGGTATGTTTTTTATGTCTTTAGAAGATAAGGTTTTGGTTTTTGCTGATTGTGCTGTTATGCCAAATCCAACTCCTGAGCAACTTGCTGAAATTGCTTATGTGAGCGCAAATAGCGCTAAAGCTTTTGGGCTTGAACCTAAAGTGGCTTTGCTTTCGTATTCTAGTGGAGATAGTGGAAGCGGGGCTAGCGTGGATGCAATTAAAGAAGCTACTAAAATAGCTAAAGAAAAATATCCTCAACTTGAGCTAGAAGGTCCTATACAATTTGATGCAGCATATGATATGCTAACAGCAAAAAGTAAAATGCCAAATTCTAAAGTAGCAGGAAGAGCAAATGTATATGTGTTTCCTGATTTAAATGCGGCAAATATTTGTTACAAAGCAGTGCAAAGAACGGCAAATTCTTTAGCGATTGGTCCGATTTTACAAGGTCTTAAAAAGCCGATTAATGATTTAAGTAGAGGATGTTTGGTAGAAGATATTGTTAATACTGTGATTTTAAGTGCTATTCAAGCGCAAGAATAAGGAGAAAAATGAAAATATTAGTTTTAAATTCAGGTTCATCTTCAATTAAATTTAAGCTTTTTGAAAAAGATGAGGCTTTAGCATCTGGTTTAGTGGAAAAAATAGGCGAGCAAAGCTCTAAAATAGAATTAAAAGATCTAAAAAGTGGTCAAAAATACAAAAAAGAATTAGCAATTAAAGATCATGAACAAGGTATTGAATTAGTAAATGAACTATTTGCTCAAAGTGGAATTTTGCATGATTTAAATGAGCTTGATGGATGTGGACATAGAATAGTTCATGGAGGCCCAAATTTAACCAAGCATTGTTTGGTAGATGATGAAATTTTAAAAGAAATTGATAGAGTTGCTCACATAGCACCTTTACATAACCCTGCGCATTTAATAGGTATTAAAACTATGATAAAAGCCGCTCCAAAAGTTCCTAATGTGACAGTTTTTGACACAGCTTTTCATCAAAGTATGCCTGATTATGCTTATATGTATGCTTTACCTTATGAGTTTTATGAAAAACACCAAGTCAGAAAATACGGCTTTCACGGTACATCACATTCTTATGTAAGCAAGCAAGCTGCACATATACTTGGTAAAAATATTAATGAATTTAATGCAATTAGCGCTCATCTTGGAAATGGTGCGAGTGTTTGTGCTATAGAAAATGGAAAATGTGTAGATACTTCTATGGGCTTTACACCGCTAGAAGGTTTGATTATGGGAACTAGATGTGGAGATATTGATCCTGCTGTATTACCATTTTTAGCAAAAGAATTAAATTTAAACCCATCTGATTTAGACACTATAATGAATAAAAAAAGTGGTGTTTATGGAATTTGTGGGTTTAATGACTTTAGAGATATTGAAGCTCAAATTGAACAAAATAACGAAAAAGCAAGACTTGCTCTTGATATGTTTTGTTATCGTTTGAGTAAATATATCGGTTCTTATTTTGCGATTTTGCCTAGAGTTGATGCATTGATTTTTACAGCTGGTATAGGTGAAAATGATGATATTGTTAGAGCAAAAGTATGCCAAAGGCTAGCGCATTTGGGATTTGATATAGATTTAGATAAAAATGCACAGCTTAGAAATGGTGAGATTAGTAAAAAAGACTCTAGAATTAAAATTTTAATTATTCCAACAGAAGAAGAATTAGAAATAGCTAAAATTACCACAGAGCTTATTAAAAATAAATAACCTTGAGTTTTAAAACTCAAGGTTTGTTTTAAAATGCAGGGACTACTGCACCTTGGTATTTTTCATTGATAAAATCTTTTACTTTTTGACTTTGTAAAGCCTTGACTAAAGCCTTGATTTTAGGATTGTCTTTATTATCTTGAGTGGTTACTAAGATATTTGCATAAGGACTTTCTTTGCTTTCTATTAAAATAGAATCTTTTACAGGATTTAAATTTGCTGATAAGGCATAGTTTGAATTAATCACTGCAAAATCAACATCATCTAAAGCTCTTGGAAGTTGTGCTGCTTTTAACTCTTTAAATTTGATATTTTTTGGATTATCTTTAATATCAAGTGGAGTTTTTAATGCAGCATTTTCAAAACTAACGAGCTTGGTGCTAGCGATAATATCCAAAGCTCTACTTTCATTTGTCGGATCATTTGGTACAGCTATGGTAGCATTTTGTGGAAGATCTTGGATGTTTTTATATTTTTTAGAATAAACTGCCATTGGTTCGATGTGAATTTTTGCAACGCTAATTAATTTTGTGCCTTTATTAGCATTAAACTCATCTAAATAAGGCTGATGTTGGAAAAAATTTGCATCAAGTTCTTTACTATCTGTACTAAGATTTGGTAAAACATAGTCATTAAATTCTTTAATTTCCAATGTGTAACCTTCTTTTTTTAGCAAATCTTTAGTTTGTTCTAAAATTTCAGCATGAGGAACAGGTGTTGCACCTACAGTGATAACTTCATTAGCAAATAAACTTGCACCTAAAATTGTGCTTGCAGCGAGCAATTTTAACAATTTCATTTTAACTCCTTTTTATAGTTTAAAATGCTTGATTATATTATAAAAATATTAATAAGATAAGAAAAGTTTTATTTTTGTTTGTTTTTATATTCTTTGGCAAAATGTTTAAGTTCTTTTATAAATTTTATATAACCACCTTTGTGCCAATTTTTTTGAGCCTTAATGAGAGCTTGTCCGATTTTATAAGAATAAGTATTTTGATTTTTAATACCTTCGCTTTTATAATCATCATAGCTTGATAAAGGTGGAAGTTTAAGATAAGGTTTTGTTTTTAAATCTTTTTGATATTGCTTGGCAAGTTTTGTGTGTTTATAGTAAATCTTTAGTAGAGTAAAAGGTAAAAAAGGAATTTTTTTCTTATTTTTAGTACATTCTATAAAAGCATAACCTAGTTTGTATGATAAATGATATCTTGTACGTTGAATAGATTGTTTATTATCTTTATAAAAAGATCCTGTATATTTACTTCCTCCAAGCTCTAGCCATTTTTCATAATATTCTTGCCATTTAGGCCATGTATGATTGCAAAATTTACTATTCCAAAAACGACTATTAGTTCCACAAGCATGAACTATAGAGGCATTTTGTGTAAGATTTGTAAGATAATGAGTACTTCCTGTGTATTTGTCTTTTAAATCTTTGACTTTAAAGTGATTTTCATAAACCATTAAGGAAAAAATTCCTTGATCTTGCCAGTTTTTAGTATTTTGTGAAAGATAGTTATAGATAAATTGATAACACTGTAAAGGATTTGGTATAAGATCGTTAAATACTAAAATCCCTGTTTGATATACTCGTTTATTGTTATGATTTTTTTCCAAAGGCAGAGCTGTTTGAAGCAAAGTTTTACCTAATCTTGCACCAAAATGATATTTTCTAGCTCTTAATTTACTAAGTTCATCTATACTTTTTAAAAGTAAAACATCAAAATCAAGATAAATAATACTTTCGCATTCATCTAAAAACTTAAAAGCTTCAAATCTTGCAAAAGCCATATGCGTCCATCTTTTTAAGAAAAATAAATTATCAATATCATTTTGATTTTTACCAAGAGTAGTTAAAAAATCTTCTTGAGTAAAAGGAATAAATTTAATTGTTTTGTTTTTAACAATTTTATGCATGATATTTTGATCATTCAAGCTAAAGCCATCATGTAAAATATAAAATACATCTACCTTCTCACCCATAACATCCATGATGTTAATGAGTAGAGTTCCTATGGTAAAGCTTGAATTTTTAGTTGCTGCTAGCAAAATACCAAGTTTATGTTTCATTGTTTATCTTTTGGTGATTTTATAAAGAATATTTCCTATAAATTGTATAATTTGCACTAGTATAATTAAAATCACAACAGTTTGAATCATAATATCAGTTCTAAAACGTTCATATCCATAGCGAATAGCCACATCACCCAAGCCACCACCACCAACAGTTCCTGCCATAGCGGAAAATCCAATAACAATAATTAAAATTAAAGTAATACCATTAATAATACTTGGCAAAGCCTCACTAAACATAACTTTAAAGATGATTTGTGCTTTGCTAGCTCCATAAGATCTTGCTGCTTCAATGATAGCAGGATCAATTTCTTTAAAAGCACTTTCAATCATTTTAGCTAAATAAGGTGCAATTCCTATGGTAAGTGGCACTATCGTAGCAGTTGTACCTATACTAATACCAATAAGATATTTTGTAAAAGGACTTAAAACTACAATGAGCACTAAAAATGGAAAAGATCTTAAAATATTGATAATAAAATCAAGCACACTATAAATGCTTTTATTTTCCCATAAGCCGCCTTTATCAGTAACAGTAAGTACAATTGCAGGGATAAGTGCAATTAAAAAGGCTAAAAAAGTGGCTGTAAAACTCATATAAAGAGTTTCCAATAATGCTGGATAAAGTATATTTTCAAAATTTCTTAAAATTGTTTCTAAGTTCATTATACAAGCTCCCAAATAACGCCATTTTCTTGTAAATAATTTAAAACTCTTTCTTGATCTTTAACTTCTATATTGATTACCAAATTTCCTAAAGCATTGTTGTTTAGTTTTTCTATCTTACCCCAAACTATATTAAAATCAATATTTAAACTTCTAGCCATGTGAGTGATTATGCTTTGGTTTGCTTTTTCTTTACAAAAATATAAGCGCACATTGACTCCATTTTGTGGCAAAAAATCACTTTCACCTAAGAATTCACGCATTTTTTCACTTGGCTTTAAGAATAAATCTTCGATTTTTCCTTGACCTATGATTTGTCCATGCTCTAGCAATACGGCCTTTTGTGCTATTTGTTTTACTGCTTCCATTTCATGGGTTACTAATACTACACTGATGTTAAATTCTTGATTGATTTTGGCAATAAGCTCTAAAATATTGTTTGTAGTATTTGGATCAAGCGCAGAAGTAGCCTCATCGCTTAGTAAAATTTTAGGATTTAAAGCAAGGGCTCTAGCTATGGCTACTCTTTGTTTTTGCCCACCACTTAGCTCATTTGGATAAGCTTTGCTTTTAGCTAAAAGTCCCACAAGATCTAAAAGTTCATTAACTCTTTTTTGAATTGTGCTTTTGTTAAAATTATGAATTTCTAAAGGCATAGCTACATTTTCAAATACATTTTTTCTGCTCATAAGTGCAAAATGCTGAAAAATCATCCCTATATCTTTTCTAAATACTCTTAACTCTTTTTCTTTTAAGGTAGCTATTTCTTTACCAAAAACTTGCACGCTACCGCTTTGATAATTTTCCAAACCATTAATACATCTTAGCAAAGTTGATTTTCCTGCCCCGCTGTGTCCAACAAGAGCATAAATTTCTCCTTCTTTAACTTCTAAAGAAACATCATTTATAACTAATTCTTTGCCATAATATTTTTTAAGATTTTGTATTTTTATCACTTATTAGCCTTCTAAATTAGAAATTTCATCATTGATTTTTTCAAGTTGAGTTTTAATGCTTTCAAGTTGAGTTTTATTTTGCTCAACAACCGCAGCAGGTGCATTAGAGATAAATTTTTCATTTTTCATCATAGCATCTAACTTGTTAAATTCTTTTTCAAGTTTTATTTTTTGACTATTAAGTCTATTTAAAACACCGCTTAAATCAAGATCTTGAGTTGGTATAAATACTTCTAAATTCTCACTTACATCTCTAATGGATTTTTCTAAATTTGTACTAATAAACTCGATGTTTTCACATTTTGCAAGTGTCGAGATAAAATTAGTGTAATTTTTTAACTCAGCTATTAAACTCTCATCGTTTAATTTTATGCAAGCTTTTTGAATTTTTGCATTTGCAAGCTCTACTAAGGTTTTTGCACGACGTAAACTCACTATACTTTCTATAATGATATTGAATAATTTTTCGGTTTTTTCATCTCTAGAATTAAATTTAGGATATCTTGAAATCATTATAGACTCATGAGTTTGGATAGAAGTTTTACTTAACTCATGGTATAAATACTCACTAATAAATGGCATAAAAGGATTTAAAAGCTTTAATGCTTCTTTAAAAATGCTTCCAAGTTCTTTTATACTTGATTTTTCAGCCTTACTAAGCTCGATCCCCCAATCACAAAATTCATCCCAGAAAAATCTATACAAAGTATTTGCTGCATCATTAAAGCGGTAATTATCTAAATTTTCTCTTGTTTCTTTTACGCATACTTCAAAACGAGACAGCATGTATTTTGCCAAGTTAGTTTGAATTTTGCTTTTATCTAAATCTTCAAATTTTTCTTCATTTAAAAGTAAAAATTTGCTTGCATTATAAAGCTTGTTGGTAAAATTTCTAACTTGTATGAGTTTGTCATTGCTTAATTTTATATCTCTACCTTGGATAGCTAAAAGAGCAAGAGTAAAACGCAAGATATCAGCACTGTATTCATCCACACTTTGCACAGGATCAATGACATTGCCTAAAGACTTACTCATTTTTCTACCTTGCTCATCTTTAACCAAAGCATGCAAATATATATCTTTAAAAGGAAGCTCACCTAAGGCATTAGTACTTTGAAACATCATTCTTGCAACCCAGAAAAATAAAATATCAAAGCCGGTGATTAATAAAGAATTTGGATAAAAATCTTTTAAATCATCTTCATGCCAAAGTGTGTTTTTACCCCAGTCTTTATTACCCCAACCTAAAGTACTCATAGCCCAAAGACCAGAAGAAAACCAAGTGTCTAAAACATCAGGGTCTTGTTTGAAATTAGTGCTTTGGCATTTTGGACATTGACTTGGAGTTTCTTCGCTTGCCCATTCATGAGAACATTCACAATAATACACAGGAATTTGATGACCCCACCAAAGTTGTCTTGAAATACACCAATCTTTTAAATCTCTCATCCAAGCATTAAAACTATTAATCCAATGTGCAGGGTAGAATTTACTTCCACCAAGATTAACTTTTTCTATACTTTCTTTTGCGATTTCATTTTTTACAAACCATTGTTTAGAAATGTAAGGTTCTACTACATTTTTACAACGATAGCAATATCCTACTTGATTAGTATAATCTTCTATTTTTTCAACAAAACCTTTTTCTTGTAATTCTTTTATAATAGCATCTCTTGCTTCTAATCTTTCTAAGCCTTTAAAATGTAAGCAATGTTCATTTAAAATACCTTTTTCATCAAAGATAGTAATAAATTCAAGTTTATGTCTTAAGCCTACTTCATAGTCATTATGATCATGTGCTGGGGTTACTTTTACAAAACCTGTACCAAATTCCATATCTACATGTTCATCAGCAATAATAGGAATTTTTCTATTTATTAAAGGTAAAATGACATTTTTGCCTATTAAGTGTTTAAATCTTTCATCGTTTGGATTAACCATCACAGCGCTATCACCAAAATAAGTTTCTGGTCTTGTAGTGGCTACTACGATGTATTCTTGAGAATTTTCTAAGAAATATTTTAAATAATATAATTTTCCTTTATTTTCTTTATGCTCAACTTCTATATCGCTTAATGCTCCATCATGAGTGCACCAATTTACCATGTAATTTCCACGCACGATAAGCTTTTTATCATAAAGATCTACAAAGGCTTTTTTTACTGCATTTACCAAACCTTCATCCATAGTAAAGCGCAAGCGACTCCAAGCAGGAGTGATACCCAAAATTCGCATTTGCTTAACTATAGCACCACCGCTTTGCTCTTTCCATTCCCATACTTTTTTTATAAATTCTTCTCTACCTAAATCTTCTTTTTTAATGCCTTGAGCTAAAAGTTGTTTTTCCACAACATTTTGTGTTGCAATGCCTGCATGATCAAGCCCTGGTTGATAAAGAGTCTTATAACCATCCATTCTTTTATAACGCGTCGTGATATCTTGTAAAGTACAAGTTAGGGCATGGCCTATGTGTAAAACGCCTGTTACATTAGGTGGTGGCATCATAATACAAAAGTTTTTGCCTTTTTCTTGAATTTTTTCATTACCATTGATTTCAAAATATCCGCGTTCTTCGCAAATTTTATAATATTCTTTTTCTAGTGATTTATCATACATAATTACTACCTTGAGAATGAAAATAAATTGTTATGTTAGCTTAAAATTGTTAAAGAAGTTTTGAAATTTAAAAATTAGTTATAAAAAACTAATTTCTACTTTACGATTATTTTGTCTTTGAGAATCAGACTTATCTTTAATAGGATAGGTGTCTTTTCCTAAAGATTCTATTTCTATAACCTCAGTAAAGCTAAAGAAATGTTTGGCTACGTTCATTGCTCTATTTAACCCTATCATATAGTTTGCAAAAGTGCTACCTCTATCGTCTGCATAACCTTGAATTTTGATTCTTTTGATTATATCTTCTCTTGCTAGATTTTGATTGACTTTTTCAAGTAAATTTTCATTGCTGTATTCGCTATATCCATTTCTTTCAAATAAAAATTTCAAATCAGAAATTTTAACATCTACATAATTATATTTTTTCTTATTTTTAGCAAAAACAATATCTTTATTATATATGCTTAATTTCATATTATCATTTGATAGCATATCAATAAAAATAGTCAAGTTGTAATCTTGAGAATTAACTTTAATAGGATTAATCATTTCTTTTAGCATATCAACTCTATAATCACTTAAGCTTTTTCCATCTAGCACATAAACTTTAACAAAATCATCACTCAATCTTGGCTCATATCTGCTAGTTTTGCCTTTTGCAATGTATTCTTGCATGGTATTTTTATATTTTGTTGTTTTTTCTTTTTTTACGCTTGTTTGTTTGTTGTTTTCAACTGGAGTTTTTTCTTCTTTTTGGACTACTTTAGGTGTAGTAGTTTCATTTTTAGAAACTTCAGCCATATTTGTTTGGGTTGTTGGAGCAACTTCTTGAGTGCTTGTATTTTCATCTATGATAGGATTATTTTGTACCGGAGTTTCTTCTTTTAAAGGCTCTTGGTTTGTTTGCTGTGGTTGGTAGTAAGTATTATCACTTATATTATTTCTTTCTTGATTGTATTGAGTGCTTGGTGGGGTGTAGCTTTGATAAGAACTACTTTTTTTATAATCATATACATAAGTATTTGAATCATCTTCAAAATACCACATGTAAAAACCAATACTAGCGCCTATTAGCACCACAAAAGCTATACTAAAAGCAATAATACTTTTCATTTTTTATCCTTTGTGAAGTCCTTAAAAGGACTTTGATTATTTATAATTTTTAATAGAATTTTCTAAAATTTCACTTGCTTTTTCAATACCTGCAAATTCTTTTACTTTTACCCATTTGTTTGGCTCAAGCATTTTATATGTTTCAAAGAAATTTTTGATTTTATCTAAGCTTGCTTTTGGTAAATCATCTAAACTTTTAATATTATCATATCTTGGATCAATTTTACTTACAGGAACAGCAAGTAATTTTTCATCCATACCGCTTTCATCTTCCATTAATAATACCCCTATTAAACGACAAGGAATCACAGCTCCTGCTTGGATAGGGTATTCATTTAAAACTAAAACATCAATAGGATCGCCATCATCTGCAAGAGTATTTGGTATAAAACCATAGTTTGCTGGATAAAACATAGCTGAATACATCACGCGATCAACCATGATAGCTCCGCTTTCTTTGTCAAGTTCGTATTTAATGTTTGATCCATAAGGAATTTCAATAACTGCATTAAGTTTGTTTGGTACTTCTCCAACTTTGATTTTACTAATATCCATTTTTTATCCTTTATTTTAATAAATCATTGATTAAATTTTTCATATCAGCTACGATAGCTTCAATACTTCTTTCACCATCGATTACATGGTGGATATTTTCTTTAGTATAAAAATTTGTTATTTCTTCTAAAGGTTCTAAGTAAACTTTCATTCTATTATTGAAAACTTCTTCGTTATCATCAGCACCTCTAGCACGCCCTAAAACTCTTTCTCTAGCAACTTCTTCGCTAACTTTAACTTCTATAACACCTTTTAAATTTACTTCACTTTGGTTTTTTAATACCTTATCAAACTCAAGCATTTGTTCAACACTTCTTGGATAACCATCTATTAATATAGTATTAGTTGGTGCATTTTTTAAAGCAGTGATGATAGTATTTACAACTACATCTAGTGGAACTAAATTTCCCTTAGAAATAAAGCTATCAATAGTCTTTCCAAGTTCGCTTCCACTAGCCACTTCTGCTCTTAGTAAATCACCTGTAGAATAGTGAGTAACGCTTGCATCATCTTTAGCTATGATGCTTGCATCGGTTGTTTTACCACTACCTGGTGCACCTATAATTAAAAATAATTGTTTCATTTAGTATTCTCCCTTAATCTTATACCTAATTCTCTCATTTGTTCATTGCTTACTTCGCTTGGAGCTTGAGTCATAAGACATTGTGCTCTTTGTGTTTTAGGAAAAGCTATGACTTCTCTAATGCTTGAAGATTTTGTTAAAAGCATGATAAGTCTATCAAGGCCTATTGCTATACCACCATGTGGCGGTGCTCCAAAGCTTAATGCATCAAGTAAGAAACCAAATTTCTTTCTTTGCTCTTCTTCATTAATATTTAAAAGCTTAAAGACTTTTTGTTGGATAGGGCTTTTATGAATTCTTATACTACCACCACCTAATTCTACACCATTTAACACCACATCATGTGCAATAGAATTAATTTCTTCTAAATCTTGCTCGTCAATATTTTTTGGCATAGTAAATGGATGGTGCATTGCAGAATAGCTTCTATCATCATTTTGTTCAAACATAGGAAAATCAATAACCCATAAGAATTCTAATTTATCCTCATCAATAATTTTCATTTCATCAGCGAGGAATAATCTAAATCTACCCATATAATCAAGCACGGTTTTCTTAGCTCCTGCACCAAAAAATACTACATCTCCAACTTCTAATTCACATCTTTGGATTAAAGCATTTAAGTCCTCTTTGCTAAAGAATTTACAAAGTGGACCCTTAGGACCATCTTCTTTCATTTGTATGAATGCGAGTCCTGCTGCCCCAAATTTGCGTACAAAATCTTCAAATCTTTGCATTTGGCGTTTAGAAAAAATCGTATCGCCTTTTGGAACTCTTAAAGCTTTAATGCGATTTTTCTTCGTATCTTTTGCGATATTTGTAAAAATTTCGTTATTTGATTTTGAAAAAATATCAATCACATCAATAAATTTCATATCAAATCTTAAATCAGGCTTATCAGAGCCATAATTTTCCATAGCTTCTTTATAACTCATTTGTCTAAAAGGTATGCTAATTTCTTTTCCGCAAGCTTTGAAAATATCTTTAAGTAAATTTTCTGCCATAGCTATGATATCTTTTTGCTCACAAAAACTCATTTCTATATCTATTTGAGTAAATTCAGGTTGGCGATCTGCTCTTAAATCCTCATCTCTAAAACATTTTGCAATTTGAAAATATCTATCAAATCCTGAACACATTAAAAGTTGTTTGAAAAGTTGAGGACTTTGAGGTAAGGCATAAAATTCGCCTTGATGTACGCGTGATGGTACTAAATAATCCCTTGCACCTTCTGGAGTGGCTTTAGTTAAAATAGGGGTTTCAACTTCTAAAAATCCCATTTTTGATAAAGAATTTCTTGCTGCTATACAAGCAGTTGATCTTAGAGCAAAATTATCATAAAGCTTTTTACTTCTTAAATCTAAAAATCTATATTTTAATCTTAATTCTTCATTTACGCTTTCATCACCTATAGCAAAAGGCACTACAGCGCTTTCATTTTCAATAGTAAGTTTGCTTATAATAACTTCTATTTCTCCAGTTTTTAATTTTGGATTTACAAGTCCTTCACCGCGTGGGCGAATTTTACCTTGTGCTATTAAAACATATTCATTTCTTACTGATGAAGCTATATTATGTGCTTCTTGATTATCTGCAGGATCACATACTAACTGTATAAGTCCGCTACGATCTCTAAGATCGATAAAAATTACACCTCCATGATCACGGTAAGAATTTACCCAACCACATAATGTTACTTCCTCGCCAACATTTTGTATGTTAAGCTCTGTATTATAATGAGTTCTCAAAATTTTTCCTTAGCTTAATTTTGTTCAATTTTGTTATTATAGTATTTTATTCTTTTGCTTAGCTAAGTTTTGTTATAATTTTTTTATGAAAAAATGTATAAATATAGAAAAAATTCAAAAAATAGGCTTATTTTGTAGGTTAAATACAAATTTAAACAAGCAAATTGATTTTTTAAGAGCAATTTTTTTGCAAAAAAATATAGAGCTTGTGTTGCTAGAGCAAGAAAAAATTAATCTAAAAGATTTACAAGAATTAGATTTTTTGATTTCTCTGGGTGGAGATGGTACGCTTTTGTCTTTATGTAGACAAGTTTATCAAGCTAAAAAGCCTATTTTGGGTATAAATGCAGGAAATTTAGGTTTTTTAACAGCTCTTTCTTTTAATGAGGTAGAAAGTTTTTTTAAAGATTTTTTTAAAAGTGATTTTAAAATAGAAAAAGCCAAAATGCTTCAAATAACGCTTTGTAAAAAAAACAAAATCATTAAAAAATTTGCTTTTAATGATGCGGTTTTTTCTCGTGATAATGCTTTAATGGCAAATGTGGAAGTTTTTTTTGAAAATAAACTTTTTAATGCTTATTATGGAGATGGTTTGATTATAGCTAGCTCAAGTGGCTCAACTGCTTATAATATTAGTGCAGGTGGGCCTATAGTGCATCCTTGGAGTGAAATTTTTGTTCTAACTCCAGTTTGTTCTCATTCTTTAACTCAAAGGCCCATAGTTTTACCTTATGGCTTTGAGCTTGAATTGAAAGTTGAGCATTGTTTGTTGTATTTAGATGGACAAGAAGTGATTGATCCTAAAGAATATGATAGAATTCTTATAGGACTTAGTAAAAAAGAACTTAGTTTTATACATAAAAAAGATAGAGATTATTTCCAAGTTTTAAAAGAAAAGTTAAATTGGGGTAAGTGATGATAGAGAGTATTTTAATCAAAGAAAATTTAGGTTTTAAACAGGCAAAATTAGAATTAGAAGCGGGACTTACTGTCTTTACTGGTTTAAGTGGTGCTGGAAAGTCTGTACTTTTTAAGGCTATTTTGGCAGCATTTGCTCTAAGTGAGAGTGAAGCTAAAATGGTAGAAATTTTGTTAAATGATGAGCTTGAATTAGATGAGTTTGGTATTGAAAATGAAGAATTAAATGTATTTAAACTTTTAAAAGATAAAAGTTCGCGTTATTTTATTAATAATCAACTTATTTCAAAAAAGAATTTAGCCTTGCTTTCTAAGAAATTTGTAAAATATCTTTCAGCTAAGGAAAATAATGAGTTCTCAAATGAAAGGTTTTTAGACTTACTTGATTTTATGCAATCAAAAGAGGATAAGAAATTTCAAGATTTTTTAAATGAATATAAAAATATTTATAAAGAATATATGGAAAATAAAACTAAATTAGAAAAAATTCAAGAAGAAGAAAAAAAGGTAGAAGAATTAAAAGAATTTACAAACTTTGAAATACAAAAAATCCAAAGTATTAACCCAAAAATAGGCGAATTTGATGAGTTGATGAGTTTAAAAAAAAGACTTTCGAAAAAAGATAAAATCGACGCTGCTTGGAATAGAGCAAGTAGAATTTTTGAGTTAGAATCAGCAGTGATTGAAGCTTTGCAAATTAGTGATGTTGATAGTTCATTTTTTTCAGAGTGTTTAAATGAACTAAGGGCAGTGTGGGAAAATCAAAGTTTTGATGATTTTGATTTTGATATAGAAGAAGTACTTGATAGGATAGAAAAACTTTCTTCTTTGATTTCAAAATATGGAAGCATAGAAGAAGCTTTAGAAGCTTTGGAGAAGAAAAAGGCAGAATTAGCTCATTATGAAAATTTAAGTTTTGAAAAAAAAGAATTAGAAGAAAAAGTACAAAATGCCAAAATGCTTTTAGATGAGAAAAGTCAAAGATTAAGTACTTTGCGTAAAAAAAGATTAAAAGAGCTTGAAAAATTACTTAATTTTTATCTTGAAAAACTTTATATGAAAGAAGTTAAATTAGAACTTAAAGATTGTTCTTTAAGTATTTTAGGTAAAGATGAAGTGAGTTTAAATATCAATGAGGCTAGTTTAAAAAATTTAAGCTCAGGCGAGATAAACCGTCTAAGACTTTCTTTTATTGCAACAGAATGTAATGTTACTAATAAAGCTAGTGGGATAATATTTTTAGATGAAATTGATGCAAATTTAAGTGGTAAAGAAGCAATGAGTATAGCTGAAGTATTAAAAGAGCTTGCTAAGTTTTATCAAATTTTTGCAATTTCACATTTACCACAGCTTTCATCAAAAGCAAGCAATCATTTTTTAGTAGAAAAAATAGGAAATGAAAGTAGGGTAAGAAGAATAGAAAAAGAAGAAAGAGTAAGAGAACTTGCTAGAATGGTAAGTGGGGAAAATATCACACAAGAGGCTTTAGAATTTACTAGAACTTTACTTTAAAAACAAAAAGTAAATTTCTATATGTTATAATTATACTTTGAAATTATAAAGAGAGTTGGCTATGGAAGAAAAAATTTTAATTATTGATGATAACAAAATGCTCACAAAGCTTTTAGCAAAAAAAGTAGAAAACACTTTGGGTTTAAAAGTAGATGTTGCTTTTGATATGAATAGTGCTAAAGAATTAGTGAAAAATGATTATTTTATGGCTTTTGTAGATCTTTGTTTGCCAGATGCTCCCAATGGAGAAGTGGTGGATGTGGTTTTAGAAAAAAATATTCCTGCTATAGTACTTACAGGAAGTAGTGATGGGCAAACGCGTAAGAAATTTATGGAAAAAGATATTATAGGTTATATTCAAAAAGAAAGCGAAAGCTGTATTGATGAAATGCTAAGTTCCATTAGAATGCTTCAAAAAAACAATAAAACTAAGATAATTTTAGCAATCGCTAATGTAACTTTACGCGCAGAAATGAAAAAAAATCTTAATAATCAACTTTTTAATGTTTTAGCAGCAGCACATGGAGAAGAAGCGCTAAGTTATCTTAGTGATAATCCTGATACAAAATTGGTAATTTGTGATGCAACTATGCCTGTAATTAATGGAGAAGATTTGCTTGTAGAAATTCGCTCAAAATACTCTAAGATAGAACTTGGTGTGATCATGGTTGGAGATAAAGATGATGCGCTAGAGGCAAGAGCTTTTAGAAAGGGCGTAAATGACTATGTGATTAGACCTTTCCAAAAAGAATCACTTAATTGTAGAGTGAATAATTGCTTAGATTATATGCAAAAATGTGTTTTACTTGATGAGTATAGTTTGGGTAAAGATTTGCTAACAGGACTTGATGATTATGCAAATTTTGAAAAAAGATTTTTAGATTATTTAGAAGATATGCAAGAAAGTGAAGAATTAGCTTTAGCATTAATTGATATAGACAATCTTGCAACAATTAACTATGAACTAAGTTATGATTGTGGTGATGGAGTGATTAAACACACAGCTAAAAAAATCAAAGATCAAATTCGCGGCATGGATTTAGCAACTAGAATTGAAGATGGTAAATTTTACGTACTTTTAAAAAATACAGATAATAAAGAAGCATTGAAAGCTTTTTCAAATATAAGAGTAAATATTGCTAAAGAAAGTGTTTTAATAGCTTTAGATGAGGTTGATTATAGTATTTCTGTAGGAGTTGCTTTTGGAGGTAAAACAAGCCAAATACAAGATTTGCTTAATAATGCTCAAAAGGCACTAGATTTAGCTAAGGCTAATGGTAAAAATAGGGTAGAGGTATGTTTTTAGATTGTGACTTTAGCGAAAAAATCATAGATACACATTGTCATCTAGATAATCAAGCTTATTTTGGATATTTGGATGAGATGTTAAATCATGCCTTTGCTAATGGAGTAGATAAAATCATCATACCTGGAGCAGATATAAAAGATTTGCCAAGAGCAAGAGAAATTGCACATGATTATGAAAATGTGTATTTTTCTTGTGGGGTACATCCTTATGATATAGATGATTTTGATTTGGATGTTTTAAAAGAATTTATAAATGATAAAAAATGCATTGCAGTGGGTGAGTGCGGGCTTGATTATTATCGTTTAAGGGCTGATGAGGATGAAATAAAAGCAAAGCAAAAAGAAGTTTTTATAGCTCAAATTCAGCTAGCTATTGAATATAAAAAGCCTTTGATTGTTCATGTGCGTGAAGCTAATGAAGATAGTTTTAATATTTTAAAAACATATGCAAAAGATTTACAAGGTGGTGTTTTGCATTGTTTTAATGCTAGTGAGCTTTTACTTCAGCTAGCAGATGATGGTTTTTATTTTGGTATAGGTGGGGTTTTAACTTTTAAAAATGCAAAAAAACTAGTAGAAGTTTTACCTAAAATTCCAAAAGATAAACTAGTCTTAGAAACAGATGGACCTTATTTAACTCCAGAGCCATATCGTGGCAAGGTAAATGATCCTATTTTGACCCATTTTGTAGCTCAAAAAATGGCTGAGCTTTTAAATTTATCTAAAAATGAAATAATAAAACTTACTAATTCTAACGCTAATCGTTTGTTTTTCCAAGGTTTATGATGAAAAAAAGCTTTTTATTTTTTATTTTAGTATTATTATGTTTAAATGCTAAAGCCTTGCAATTTACTCCAGAGCACTATACTCAACAAGCACAAATTTTAAGAAATTTAGATATAGAAGCAAGCTATCTTAGTGATATGATTTTTTTAGAATTTAAAGAATCTTCCATGGATATGCATTCTAAAACTTTAGTAGATACGATGAGGGAATTTTACAAAATCACTCCAATTATCCGTAAAATCTTAGAAAAAGAAAATATTCCTCAAGAATTTTTATACTTAGCAATTGTAGAATCTGGTTTAAAAATTCATAGCATTTCAAGAACTAAAGCAGTAGGTGTTTGGCAATTTATGAAACCAACGGCACAAACTTTGGGTTTAAGGATAGATCCTTATGTAGATGAGAGAAAAGATTTGGTAAAATCAACTTATGCAGCTATTACTTATTTAAAACAACTAAAAGAGCAGTTTGGAAAATGGTATTTGGCTATTTTAGCTTATAATTGTGGTGATGGTAAATTACGTCAAGCTATAAAAAAAGCAAAAAGTGATGATTTAAGAACCTTACTTGATCCTGATAAAAAATACTTGCCATTAGAAACTAGAATTTTTATTAGAAAAATTCTTACTATGGCATTTTTGGCTAATAATAATGATTTTTTAATTTCTCAAGATAGCGCTTTGCTTAATTATGCCCTATCAAGTGAAGTTAAAAAAATCTCAGTTCCACCAAGTGTTTCTTTAAGAGAGCTTGCCAAAGTAGCTAAAATGTCTTATAAAGAATTTAAGCGTTATAATCCACATTTTAATTATGATTTTACTCCACCTGATAAAAAAGATTATTACATGTATATTCCTTTAAGCAAAAGTGTGGCAGTAGAAAAGGCATTGGAGAATGTAAAATTAGCTAAGGTGGATACAACCATTCCGCATACAAAAATTTATATAGTAAAAGAAGGTGATAGTCTTTATACTATTGCAAGAAAACATAGAATAAGCGTTGAAAGTATTAAAGAATATAATAAAATAAAAGGAAATTTAATCAATATCAATCAAAAACTTGTGTTAAAAATTAAGGAGAATAATAATGCAAAAATTAAAACAACTCAAAAAATATCAAAAAACTCTCATACAAAAGTCGTTAGTCGTTAGTTGTGTAGGGATTTTGTTCAGTGCTTGTAGTATGGTTCCTATTAGCACGCCTACTGTGTATTACCCAGAAAGAGATTTTAAAAGTATAAAGCATAATAATACAAGCTTAAAAGGCACTATGAAGCCTTACACTATTAATGGTAAAACTTATTATCCAACAGTAGTAGAAGTAGGTGAGACTGCTGATGGTATAGCTAGTTGGTATGGTCCGGGCTTCCATGGTAAAAAAACTTCTAATGGTGAAACTTATGATCAACACGCATATACCGCAGCTCATAAAACTTTACCTATGAATACCATAGTAAAAGTAACTAATTTAAAAAATCATCGTCAAACTACTGTTAGGATTAACGATAGAGGGCCTTTTGTAGCAGGTAGGATTATAGATTTATCTAATATGGCTGCAAGAGATATAGATATGATTCAATCCGGAACAGCTCCTGTAAGACTTGAAGTGATTGGCTTTGGAACAAGTGCAAGTTCGGGTTCAGTTCATACTAATTCTAATTTAGGCAGCAGTGGAGAGATTGCTGATAGTGGTCATATTTTCCAAGGTGGATCTTTTATGGTGCAAATTGGAGCATTTAGAAATAAAAGTGGCGCAGAGCTAATAGCAAGTAGATACAAAAATTATAATTCTTATACTACAACAATACAAACAAGTGCTAAAGATGGCTTGCATAGAGTATTTTTAAAAGGTTTTAGAAGTGAGCAAGAAGCAAGAGATTTTGTTGATAGTGGATCTTTCCCAGGTGCGTTTATAGTAAGAGAGTAAGATTATGATAGAACTTATTTTTTTAGATGTAGATGGTTGTCTAACAGATGGTAAAATCATCTACACACAAAATTATGGCGAGATTAAAGAATTTAATGTAAAAGATGGTGCGGCGATTGAAGCTTGGCAAAAGCTTGGTAAAAAAGTTGCTATCATTACAGGTAGGACTAGCGAGTGTGTGTATTTTAGAGCTAGGGATTTAAAAATTGATTTAGTCTATCAAGGTATTAGTGATAAACTAGCTTGCGCTAAAGAAATTTTAGAAAAATTAAATTTAGATTTTTCTCAATGTGCCGCTATTGGGGATTATTATAATGATATGAGTTTGCTTGAAGCAGTTGGATATAGCTTCAAGCCAAAAGATGCACATAAGGCTTTGAAAACTGATAAAGTTTTAAATAGAAAAGGTGGCAATGGGGCAGTGAGCGAGATGATTGAAATTTTAATTGAACATAATAATATGCAAGCTCAATGGGATAAACTTTGGCGATAAAAATTTTTGCTATATTGATGAGTTTATTTGCCTTTGTTATGGTGATTTTAAGCACCCAAGATCCATATTTATTTGCCATAAAACCACAAAAGGTAGATGTGGCAAATATGCAAGCTTTTGATGTGCTTGATTATGAGTTAAATGCTAGTGTAATTAAGGCTACATATCAGGCAAGTCGTTGGGTAAAATATCAAGACAAAGATATTTTTGATGATTTTAAAGTTCAAGCGCTTGATTATAATTTAAGTTCAGATTTATTAGTAAGAAATGAAGAAAAATCCATTTTAGAAGGCAATGTAAGTTATTTTGATCATAACCAAACTTCTATTTTTACCCAAAAAGCAACTTATGATATGAAAAATAAAATTTTATTTTCTAATGATAATTTTAAAGCATATATAGGTTTAAATGAAGTTTTTGGGGATAATTTTTTATATGATGTAAATCAAAAAGAATTAAAAATTCAAGGAATAAAAGCATGGTTTTTAGAGCAATAATTTTTCTGTGTTTGTTAAATTTGTTCGCATTTAGTGCACAAAAAATAGAAGTTTACGCTAAGGATTTTTACTTAGATGAAAAAAATGAAACAAGTGTATTAACCGGTGATGTGGAAGTTAAAAAAGGCAATGATGTTTTAAATTCGCAAAAATTAGTTATTTATATGAAAAACAAACAACCAACCAAGTATATAGCTACTAAAGATGCTAAATTTAAAATCATGATGAAAGATAAAACTTATCATGGAAGCGGTGATGAATTTATTTATAATGTAGCTAAGGATACATATGAGATTAATGGCAATGCAAAAATTACAGAAATGCAAACAAAAAAAGAACTCATAGGGGATAAAATCATAGTAGATAGAAAAAATATGACTTATAGAGTAGTGAGTAAAGATAAAAAACCTGCCAAATTTGTATTTGAAGTAAAAGAATGATATTGAATGCTAAATTTTTAATTTCTGCTTCTAAAATAGACGAAGCGCCGCAACCTATATATACTGAAATCGCCTTTTTAGGACGTTCTAATGTGGGTAAAAGTTCTTTGATTAATACACTATGCAAAAATAAAAATTTAGCAAAAAGTTCTTCAACTCCAGGTAAAACCCAACTCATTAATTTTTTTGAAGTTGATTGCAAAAAAGATGAGGATAAATTTAAACTAATATTTATTGATTTACCTGGTTTTGGTTATGCTAAAGTGAGCAAAAAAACTAAGGCTATTTGGAATAAAAATTTAGATGAGTTTTTAAAAGAGCGTAGTTCTATTAAGCTTTTTATCCATCTAATAGATTCAAGACATGAAAATTTAGATATTGATGCAAATTTGGATTTATATTTGGATTCTTTTATTAGAGCTGATCAAAAAAAAATAACAGTTTTTACAAAAGCAGACAAGCTCAATCAAAGTCAAAAAGCAAAAATTTTAAATACAAATAAAAATGCTATCTTAGTGTCAAATTTGAAAAAAAGCGGTATTGATAAATTAGAACAAAAAATCATTTTAGAGAGCTTGGGTTTGAATGAGGAGTAGAAATTTAGTAAAAAATAGATTTGATTTTTCTTATTTATTTTTTTATTTATCTTTGATTTTTTATCAAGTGCTAAGCTCTGTGTATTATTGGATGCCTCCTTTGTTTGGGGTGTTTTTTTGTTATATGATAGTGCTTTTAAAAGAAAAAGAAAGAACTCTTAATAAGCTTGATTTTAGATGGTATTTTTCTTTATTTTATCTTTTGCTAGTTGATATTATCCATGGATTTTATCTTTTTAGCTCATGGATAGCTTTTTTTGTTTTTTATCATCTTTTTGTCGATTGGTTTAAAAGCAAGTTAAAACTAGGTCATTATTTACTCATTATATTTACTTTGTGTGCTTATATTTTTATCTATCTTTTTGATGTGTTTTTAGCATATTTAGATAATAATGAAATTTTAAAATTTGGTATTGAATATCTATGGTTTTTTGCTGTTGAGGCTTTGATTTCTTTTGTTATTTTTAAAGGGAAAATTTAATATGCGCATGCGTTTGGTGATGGGATTTATAGCTTGTTTTTTCTTGCTTTTGCTTGCTAGGGTGTATTATATAAGTATTAAATCTAATGTTTATTATGAAGAAATAGCTAAACAAAATGCCATTAAAACGCAATTTTTAGCACCTGTTAGAGGGCAAATTTTAGATATAAAGGGTAGACCCTTAGCGGTAAATAAATTAGGTTTTTCGATCTCTATAAAGCCATATTTGCATATAAAAAAGAAAAACAGAGCTCTTTTAGAACAAGAATTGCAAGCTATAGTAGGAGCCTTTCCGGATTTAAATGCTACTAAGCTCAAAAGAACTTATATAAAAGCAGATTCTTATTATAACCAAGATTATATAGAAGTGGTTCCATTTATAGAATATGATGCGATGATTAAGCATTTTACTAAGCTTAATTTGCGCGAAAACATGCAAGTTAAATCTACTACTCAAAGATTTTATCCTTATGATGCTTTAGCTAGCCATGTTATAGGTTATGTTGGAAAAGCAAATTTAAATGATATGAATGAAAATGAAATTGCAAGATTAACTAGCTATGTAGGGCGTAGTGGCATAGAGCGTTCTTATAATGATATTTTACAAGGTCAAAAGGGTGAAAAGGTTAGCAAGGTAAATGCATTAAATAAAGAAATAGAAGAACTTTCTTATAAAAAACCTACTTCAAGTAATATCACTTTAAGCATAGATCTTGATTTGCAAGAATACTTAGCTAGTATTTTTGAAAATTTAGCAGGTGCAGCTATAGTAATGGATGTAAAAAGCGGAGCTATTTTAGCAGCGGGTAGTTTTCCTGAGTATAATCTTAATCCATTTGTTACGGGTATTAGCCAAGAAGAATGGGATAAACTTTCTAATGATTTAAACCATCCTTTTACTAATAAACTTATTAACGGTCTTTATCCTCCAGGTTCAGTTATAAAAATGGGTACAGCTTTGGCCTTTTTAGATAGTGGAAAAGTAAGTGAAAATCATAAATATTTGTGTGATTCTAACTTTGAGCTTGGTGGTAGAAAATTTAGATGTTGGAAGGCTATAGGTCATGGTTATGTAGATATGACAGATGCTATTAGGGAAAGTTGTGATGTATATTTTTATAAAGGTGCTTTAGAGGTTGGTATTGATACTATTAGTTCTGTTTTTGAAAGAATAGGTTTTGGTGCAAAAACAGGAGTGGATTTGCCTAATGAGTTTATAGGAACAGTACCTAATAGAATATGGAAAAAAGAAAAATACAACCAACCATGGTATCAAGGTGAAACTTTAAATACAAGCATAGGACAAGGTGATTTTCTTGCTACTCCTATGCAAGTGGCTAAATTTACAGCTATGATTGCTACGGCTAAAAATATCACACCGCATTTTTTACATAGCGTTGATGATAATGTTACTAAGATAAATTTTGATAATAATGAAAGTGTTTTTACGACTTTTGAACTATTAAAACTTCCACTTTTAAGGCGTGCTATGTATGAAGTTGCTAATGAAGACGGTGGAACTACGGCAAGATTTTTAAGAAATTCACCTATTACCATAGCAGCTAAAACAGGAACAGCTCAAGTAGTTGGAATTTCTCAAAGTGAAAAAAAGCGTATTAAAGAAGAGGATTTAGAATACTTTTTAAGATCTCATGCTTGGATTACTTCTTATGCACCTTATGAAAAACCACAATATGTAGTAGTGGTTTTAATCGAACATGGAAAAAGTGGTAGTAGTACAGGAGGGCCTATACTGGCAAAAATTTATCAAAAACTTATAGATTTGGGCTATATTGATAAAAAATATATCAAGAAAAAGACTAAATAATTAGCATTCCATCGCCATATGAGTAAAAACGATAGTTATTTTCTATGGCTTCATGGTAAAGCTCTAAGGTTTTTTCTCTATCTATAAATGCTGCCACAAGCATAATTAAAGTTGATTTTGGTAAGTGAAAATTAGTAAGTAAATAATCAAGTCTTTGCGGGGTATTTTGTGGGTGTAAAAACAAATCACAAAAACCTTCTTTTATTTTTTTTCTATAATAATATTCTATACAACGAGTAACAGTGGTACCAACGCCTAGTATTTTCTTAGAAGAATCAATCAAAGCACAAGTTTCATCATCAATATGAAAAAATTCTGAATGCATTTTATGATCACGTATATCTTCACATTCTACACCTTTAAAAGTTCCTGCACCAACGTGTAGTGTAATAGTATGGATATTATGATTTTTTTTAAGTTCATCAATCATTGCTTTATCAAAATGTAAGCTTGCAGTAGGTGCGGCAACTGCGCCTTGATTTTTAGCAAAAATGCTTTGATAGTTAATGCTATCTTGCGCTTCATCTGCTCTTTTAATATAAGGTGGCAAAGGTATATGACCTATTTTTTCTAAAATTTCAAAAACTTCATGATGACTAAGCTCTTTTTCATCATTAAAAAACTCTACTTCTCTTGTGCCATCATCATGTAATTTTTTGATTTTAGCTTTTAAAGAATTTTCAAAATATAAAATTTGCCCTTCTTTAACCTTACCCCGAATTTGCACTAAAAATTCATTATTTTTTAAAGGATGGTTGATAAAAAGTTCTATTTTACTACCACTTTCTTTGTTTCCATAAATTCTTGCTTTGATGACTTTGGTATCATTAAAGATGATTTCACAAGGTGGTAAAATTTTAGCTAAGTCCTTAAAATGCAAATGTGAAATTTGATCTTTACATCTTTCATATACTAAAAGCTTGGCATTTTCTTTGGGTAAAATAGGAAAATTTGCTATAAGTTCATTGGGTAAATCATAATCATAACTAGAAAGCAAAAGATCTTTATCAATCATTTTCATCATCTTCTTTTTGACTAGGATTAACTTTTTTAGCTATATAAATAGAAATTCCATAAAGCCCGCATAAAGGAACAGCCATTAAAAATTGTGATATAACATCAGGTGGTGTCATCATAGCTGAAAAAACAAAAATCACTAAAACTGAAACTCTAAAATGTTTTTTCAAAAAAGTATCATCAATCAGTCCAAGTTTAGCAAAGAAAAAGGTTATTACAGGCATTTCAAAAGCTAAACCAAAAGCGATTACTAATTTAGTAAAAAAGCCTACATATAAACCTATACTAATTAAAGGCTTAAAATCTTGGGTTTGCACCCCAAAATCAATCAAAAATTTAAAAGCCAAAGGTATAACTATATAATAACAAAATAAAGCACCAAGTGCAAACATAATACTAGCAAAGCTTACAAAAGGTACTACTAATCTTTTTTCATTATCATAAAGTCCAGGTGCTACAAATTTCCAAAACTGCCAAAAAATAACTGGCAAAGAAATCAAAAAAGCTGTAAAAAACGAAACCTTCATCGCAGTAAACAAAGGCTCTTGTAACTCAACAAAGGTCATTTGTCTTGAAATTTCAGGTAAGGCCGCTTCAACAGGCGCTTTTAGTATATCTATGATATAGTTATTAAAACTAAAACATACAAAAAACATCACAACAACACAAGCAACACTTATAAATAATCTTTTTCTAAGTTCTACTAAATGCGGTTTTAATTCTTCAAACATTCTTAGCTTTCCATTTTCTGAGTATTTTTTTCATCTTTTTGAATTTTTTCTTCAAGATTAGAAAGTTCTTGTATATCTTTTTCTAAATCATTAATTTCACTTTTTAATTCTTTGGTATTATTTAAAATATCTTCTTTGAGTTGATCAAATTCTTCAAAACTTAGTTTTTTTCTGATATTTTCATTAGTTTGTGAAAATTCATCTTTGTATTTTTGTGCTTCATCTTTTAATTCTGCTATTTTTAGTTCTTTATTAATACTTGCTTTTGCTTCATCGATATTACTTTTAATGGCTTTTAAAATTTTTGCAATTTCGACTATAGTTGAAGGTAATTTTTCAGGCCCAAGCACTAAAATAGCTACAACTAAAATAACTAAAATTTCACCAAAACTCATTATTTTATCTTCTTTCATTTGAATATATGGTTTACATTTTACATAAAAATACTTAAAAATATTATTACTTTTATCATATTAATATATAAAGATATCTTGATATATTAATATATTTTTGTTATATTGAATTAAAAATAAAAAAGGAAAAGCATGGAGAAATTAGTTTTTATTTTAAAAGATTTTCTTATTTTATTTATAGAAATATCTGTTTTGTTTATTTTAGTTAGTATGCTTATTGCTTATTTAAATGAGCGCTATGCCAAATTTTTTAATGAGCATTTAAAGAAAGATTCTTTTGCAAGCTATATAAAAGCCATACTTTTGGGTTGTTTAACTCCATTTTGCTCATGTTCAAGCATACCGCTTTTAAACGCATTTTTAAAAGCTAAAGTCCCACTTGGGGTATGCATAGCTTATTTAATCACCTCGCCTTTAATTAATCCTATTATAGTAGTGATGTTTATGGTGAGTTTTGGCTTAAAAATATCTTTATTTTATGTGGGATTTTTATTTTGTGTGATTTTATTTATTGCTTTTTGTGTTTCTAAAATAAACACTCAAGGATTTTTTAATGAAGACTTTTTAAAAAATGATTTAGAGCAAAAGTCATGTTGTTCTAATAATACTTTTCAAAGCTCATGTTGTCAAAAACCTAGCTTGGTTTTTGCTAAAAATTCTAAAACAAGTAAAATTTTAAATTTTAAAAACAAAGCTAAAGAAAGTAAAATCAAAATATTATTTTCACAAAGTTTTAAAGAGTATAAAAAAATTTTACCTTATATTGTTATAGGTATGGCTATAGGGGCTGTTATACATGGTGCTTTTCCACAAGATTTTTTCCAAAATTATATGAAAAATTATGGAGTTTTGGGCGTATTTATAGCAGCTTTTATAGGAGTTTTACTTTATATGAATTGTACAGCTATGATACCTATAGCACTAGCTTTAACTACCAGTGGAATTCCACTTGGTATAATGATGAGTTTTTTAATAGCAGGAGCAGGGTGTTCTTTGCCTGAGCTTATTTTGCTTAAAAGAATTTTCAAAACAAGCTTTTTGATTTTATTTGCAAGTATGATTGTTGCTATTGCGATTAGTTTTGGTCTTTTAATGTTTTTTATATAAGGATTTTTATGCAAGAGTTTTTAAAAATAACAAGTGCGGTTAATGATGAAAGCAGGATTTTGATCCTAGCTTTCTTACAAAAATACGGAAAGCTTTGTGTGTGTGATTTGCAAAGCTCTTTAAATATGAGTCAATCAAGACTTTCAAGACATTTAAAAATTTTAAAAGAAGCTAATTTTTTAGAAGTAGATAGACAAGGTGTTTGGGCGTATTATGGAGTAAAAGAAAATTTAAATAATTTTTGTAATGATATATTAAAAAACATCAATGAACTTTCCATAAAGCTTCCTGAGCTTAAAAGGTTTTCTTGTGAATGCGCTAACGCTAGGTAAGTTACCTAGCAAGCTATTTTTTGTGTGAGAATTGATGAGGGTGTTTGCCTTTGATGTGAATAATTTTCCCATCTTGTATATCATAAGCTTTGCCAAATCCTTTTACAAAGCGTCCATTGTGAAAGTTAAGTTTAATCAAATGAAAATCAAGCATAGTTCTAATCATCTTCACTGCTTTATCATCTTTTGTTTGTTTTTCAAACTCATCATATTTTTTGTCAAATTCTGTATCTCTTTCAAGAATGGATGCGCTTGCTTTATAGCGTAGTCTTTTTCTTAGAGCGACTGAACTCGCTTTGCATTCATCTTCTAAAAACATTACTTCAATGTTGTTTGGGTTTGTTTTGATATTATGAAAATGCTCACTGATTTGACTAATGTAAATGTAATTTTCAGATTGAAATCTAAAAAATGGAGCATAAGAGCAAGTGGTTTCACCATTTTCAGTGAGTGTTGCTAAAATGATGGAATTGTATTGTGCGATAAATTCATCAATCTCTTGATGAATGTTTTCTAAACCATCGTTTTTTGCATTCACGCAAAGCTCGATGATGATATCTTTAATGGTGTTTATATCAGCTTTTGTTGGAAAATTAATGCGTAGTGTTTGATCATCATTGTAGATTATATCTAGCCCTTCAAAGTCCACACTCTGAAGTATAGCTTTTTCGATTTTCTTGGAGTCAGAAAATTTTTTGCATAAGTCTATAAGGTTGGATTGATGGTGTGAGTTCATATGCTCTATGATAGTACTAAAATTCATTGAATAGTATCCTTTTTATAAAATTTTGAAAAACAATATCAATTATCAAATTAAATTTATCTTAAACCGCTTATTATTTTATCTTTTTTTAAATTAAATGAGAGTATATTTCTCTTTTTTTAATAATGATATAAATTATCATTATTATATAGTAATCACTAAGGAGTATATATAATGAATTCTACAAGTAGGATTATTTCATTTTCTTTTTATGCAGTATTATTTTTAAATCATGCATGGGCTAATGCATTAAATACAAAAGATGAAAAAGTGTATTTAGATGAACTTGTAGTTTCTGCGAGTGGATTTGAGCAAGATGCGGATAAGAATTTGAGAAATGTTATTGTTGTAGATGGTTCTTTTTTAAAGAAAAAAGGTTTTAGCTCTATAGAGCAAGTGTTAGAGAGTATACCTGAAATCAATTTTGTTAATTTTGGATTAGGTCGTAATGTTGATATGAGAGGACAAGGAAATAAATCTAATATTGCTGTTAAGGTAATGCTAGATGGTCGCCAAATTAATATGCTTGATAATTCCCATGGTGTTACTCCTTTAAATGGTATTAATATAAACAATATTGAACGTATAGAAATCATACCGGGTGGAGGGTCAATTTTATATGGAAATGGCACAAGAGGTGGTGTGATCAATATTATAAGCAAAAAGCAAAAACAAGATCATTTTTCTATTTTTGGTCAAACACAATCTTACCAAAATGTTATCGATGGAGGTAATTTCGGTTTTAATTTAAATAAGGTTTTACGTGATGATGTGGCTTTGTCTTTGAGTGCTCAAAAATTTGACAAAAATGGCTTTCAAGAAGGCTATAATGAAAAAGGCTTTCATCTTAATACAGGCATAATGAGTGATCTTGATGAAAATAGTAATATTGCATTAAATTATAATCATTTTAAAAGTACAAATAAAAATAGCGGCTATTTAACCAAAGCACAAATTGAAAGTAACCCTAGACAAAAAGGCGCTTCAGAGAATATCACACAAACTAATAGATCTGAATTAAGCTTAGATTATAATTACTACCTTGGTGATGCTTGGGAATTTCGCTTAGGGAGTTTTTGGCAAGATCAAAAAATCGTTTACGATAAAGATGTGATTATGATGAAAGGCATTAAAGCTTACCAAGATGGAAGTGGATTTAATGACATGACTTTAGGGTTTAATTTTAAAGCAAAATACAATTACAATGAGAATTCTTACTTGGTAAGCGGGTATGATTTTTTAAATCATGATGCTAAGCGAACAAGCTTATTAAAATATAGTGTTTTTCCTATCATACCTTATCATCATATGCAAACTATTATGGATATGAACAAGCAAAGCCATTCGATTTTTGTTTTAAACTCTCATCAATTTAATGATATTTTTGTTTTATCTAGTGGTATTCGATACGAATGGAACCAATATACCACGCATAGAAGCTATAAAAATCAAATGCAAATTAATACTCCAAATCACCCCATAATTATAGATGAGTTGAGTCTTTTTGACACAAAAAAACACAGTGATAATATTGCTTTTGAGCTTACTCCTACTTTTGTGTATTCTGATACGGGTTTGGCGTATTTTAAATACGAAAAGGGTTTTATATCTCCAAGCCCAGCACAATTTGTAAATAAAGACAACAAAAGTAAGAAGTATTATTCTACGGATTTAAATTCTGAAATTTTTCATACCTTTGAATTGGGTATTAATGATGTATTGTGGGATTTTCACGCTTTTAGAGCAAGTGTTTTTTACACCCAAAGTAAAGATGAGATAGCTTATCTTGGCAACCCGCATGCTACATCAGGATCATGGTGGAAATACTACAATATAGATGAGACTAGACGACTTGGTGTTGAAATGAATTTAAGTCAAAAACTACTTGGAGAAACTTTGATCTTAAAACAAGGTGTAGCTTACATCGATGCAAGTATATCTAAAGGGGTTAATGATGGCTTAAGAATTCCTTATGTTTCTAATGTTAATTTATATGCGGGATTAGATTATTACTGGAGTGCAAATTTTAATACTTTTGTTGACTTAAATTATCATTCTAGAGCTAAAGATGGTGGTATGATAGATGAGAAAACGGGAAAAATGTATCAAAATGAATGGATCAAAGACTACACTTTAGTAGATATTGGAGCAAGTTATAATTATAAAAATTTGCAAATTGCTGCAGGGATAAGAAATGTATTTGATAAAAAATACTACACCTATCAAGATAGTATAAATGATCAGTACCTACCAGGAAATGGAAGAAGTTATTATACGGAGTTTAAGTATGTGTTCTAAAAACACTTTAATTTACTCCATGTTTGTTTTGGCTTATTTTGTGGTTATTGTAATGGCGTTATGCTTAGGTGAAGAAAATATCAACCCTGTGCAGTTGTATGAGTATGTTTTTATACATAATGACACTTTAAATCAAATGATCATAGATGCTCGTTTAAGTAGAGTAGTTATGGCTATTTTGATTGGAATGTTATTATCAAGTAGTGGAGCTATTACTCAAAATGTATTTTTAAACCCCATAGCAGATCCTTATATCATAGGTATTGCTTCAGCGGCTACTTTTGGGGCTATTGTTGCTTATTTATTGGGCTTTGAAGATTATTATTATGGAATTTTTGCCTTTATTTGTTCGAGTATTTTTTCTTTTTTTGTTTTTAAAATTGCTTCTAAAACTTCCATTAGCACATTGTTGATTATTGGTATTGCTACATCATCTTTTTTAGGAGCTTTTACTTCATTTTTTACTTATGTTATTGGAGAAGACTCTTTTAAGGTTGTAGCTTGGTTGATGGGAAATATTGGCTTAAGTTCTTGGTATCATGTGCAAATTCTTATCTTGCCTTTGCTTTTAAGTTTATTGTATTTTTATATCAATAAAAATGCCTTAAATATTTTACTAAGCGGAGATGAAGAGGCTAAAAATTTAGGAGTTGATGCATATAGTTTAAGGATAAAACTTTTGATCGTTTCTTCATTAGCTGTATCTTTTGCTGTGGCTTTTACGGGGATTATAGCTTTTGTTGGTTTGATTATACCGCATATTGTGAGATTGATTTTTAAAACCTATGATAATGCTATTGTGATCCCATATTCTGTTGTTCTTGGTGGTATTTTTTTGCTCATTAGTGATATTATAGCAAAGACTTTACTTTCTCCTGTTCAAATACCCATAGGCATTATTACTGCTTTGTTTGGTTCGCCTATATTTTTATATTTAGCTTTGAAGTCAAAAAAAGGATTTTGAAAAATGATTAAAATTCATAATTTGTATTTTTCATATGATCATAAAGCATTACTTGAAAATATCAATATCAGTCTAAAACATCAAACATTCTTAGGTATTTTAGGTCCAAATGGGTCTGGAAAAAGTACTTTATTAAAGTTACTATTGAAAGATTTAATGCCAAATCAAGGTGAAATTGTTTTATTAGGCGAAAATATGAATCATATTAACACAAAAGACATATCACGTCTAATAGGACTAGTACCACAAAAATCTAAACTCCAAGCTCCTTTAAAGGTTGTAGATGTTTTGCTAATGGGAAAATATAACGCACTAAAGCATTCTTTTTCGAGTTATACTCATGAAGATATAAAAGAAGTGAAAAATTACGCAAAAACACTACAATGCGAACATTTGTTGCATAGAAATATCTTATCTTTAAGTGGGGGAGAATTCCAAAAAATCCTCCTTATAAGGGCTTTATTAAAAAATCCAAAAATACTTTTCCTAGATGAGCCTACTTCAGCTTTAGATTTAAAATACTCTATAGAAATTTTAAAATTTTGCGAGCAACTTATCCATAAAAAAAATATCTCTATTGTGGCTATTTTGCATGATTTAAATTTAGCTTCGATTTTTTGTGATCAATTGGTATTTTTAAAAGATGGAAAGGTTCGGTATTTTGACAGTACACATAAGCTTTTTACTCCTGAAATTTTATATGAAATTTATGGGTTAAAATGCGAAGTGATTTATAAAAATGCAAGACCATATGTTTTAGCTTTAAAGGAATAAAATGAAAAAAATCTTATTGTTAATAAGTATTGTGATTAGTTTTGTGTATTCTAAAGAGCGTTTAGTGGTGTTAGATCCTGCTAGTGTTGAGACCATATTTATGCTTGATGGAGCAGATGAGATTGTTGGTATTGCTAAGTTGCAATATTCTAGTATTTATCCAGAAGAAAAGACTAAAAATATCCCAAGTGTAGGTACTTTTTCTAACCCTTCAGTGGAAAAAATTGTTTCCCTGCGACCAAGTTTAGTTGTTTTGAGTGAATATTCTTTCAATCTAAAACCCATATTAGATCAGTTTAAAATCAAAAGCATTGCATTACAATCAAAAAATTTAGAGGATATCAAAGAAAATATTCTCATCTTAGCAAAGCTTATTCATAAAGAGGAGCAGGGGCAAAAACTTTTGGAGTATTTTCAAAATGAACTTAAACAACTTCAAGAACAAGCTAAAAATAAAAATGTTATATATTTATATTCAGCTCAACCTTTGATGGCTTTTAATGATAATTCTTTGATTGCAGATATTTTAAGATTACTGGGTTTTTCTAATGTTAGTCCTAAAAGTAAGGTTTCAAGACCCATTCTTTCTCAAGAGCATATCTTAAAGCAAAATCCTGATATGATCATACTTGGAATGGGTGCAAACAAACAAAGCTTATTGAATTATTCTTTATTAAAATCCACTAAGGCTTGGAAGCAAAATTGTATCATTATAAATGATCATACCCATGAATTGTTAAGATTAAGTCCAAAAATACTTGATAGAATTAAAAAATTTAAAACATTACTTTCTAAGTGCTAATATACAAAGCTAGTTCATCGCTTAAAAGGTAGTTGGTGTTATAAAAAATTCCATTTTTATAAACTAGCTTTCCTTTTTTACTAAGAAATATTGCTTTTTCTTTTTCTAAAGGTTCTAGCTTTGTTTCATCCACTCCTATAATACTTCTAAGTCCTAAGAAAATATGCTCTAAGCGTAAATCTTTTGAATTTAAATTTTCAATCTCTCTAAAACAAGGATTTGTTATATAATCTTTTAAACTTTTTTTAGTATAAAATCTTTGATTTTTTAAAAATCCCACCGCACTTAAACCACAACCTATATAGTCTTTTCCTTGCCAGTATGCAAGATTGTGTTTGCAAATTTGTCCAAAATTGCTGATTTCATATTGTTTATAGCCAAGGATTTCAATTGCTTTAATAAAATGCTTTGCAAGGCGCGGTGCATTTTTTTTAAAATGAAATTTTTTAGCAAATCTTGTCTTTTCTTCTATGGTTAGATTATAAGCACTTACATGGCTAATATCAAGCAGAGTAAGTTTGGAAATTTCATAATCAAGCATTTTTTTATCATCAAGTTTTGTATCGTAAATTAAGTCTAGATTGATATTATCAAATCCTGCTTTTTTTGCATTTTCTATACTAGTAAAAATACTTTTTTGATCATGAATACGCCCAAGAAATTGTAGTTTTTTTTCATGAAAACTTTGCGCTCCAAAAGAAATACGATTAAAACCTAAATTTTTTATCTCTTTAAGCCAAGAAAAATTACTCGAGTTGGGGTTTGCTTCTATACTAATTTCACTATCTTTTTGTAAATAACTTTGTATAAAAATAAATATTTTTTCATAAAAACTAGCATCCATTAAACTAGGCGTTCCACCACCTATAAAAACAGTCTTTATGGAATTTTTATCAAGCTTGAAAAAATTTAGTTGATATTTTATATCTTGCATTAAAGCATTTAAATAATCTTTTTCAAAGTCCTTTTTTTTAAGTGAAGTAAAAGAACAATAAAAACACTTGCTTTCACAAAATGGTATATGTATGTATAAATGCATAAAACTTCTTTAAAATGTGATTATAAATTCGTATTTTTTTGTTAGAATTATATTATTAAAAAGTCAAGGATAAGAAAATCATGGAAAAAGAAAAAAAATATAGGCCAAATGTAGCTGCTATAGTACTATCATCAGCTTATCCTTTTGAATGTAAAATTTTACTTGCTAAACGCAATGATATGGAAGATATATGGCAATTTCCTCAAGGTGGTATAGATGAAGGAGAGGATGTTAAAAGTGCGTTGTTTAGAGAATTAAAAGAAGAAATAGGCACAGATGAGGTTGAAATTTTAGCTGAATATCCTGAGTGGATTAATTATGATTTTCCAGCTAAGGTTGCACAAAAAATGTATCCTTATGATGGTCAAAGCCAAAAATATTTTTTGGTTAGATTGAAAAATAAAGCTATCATTAATCTAAACACTAAAAATCCTGAATTTGATGCTTATAAATTTGCTTCATTAGAAGATGTTTATGATATGATTAACCATTTTAAAAAACCTATATATATTAAGGTTTTAAAATATTTTAAAGAAAGGGGGTATATTTAATGCTGATCGTACAAAAATATGGGGGAACAAGCGTAGGAACGCTTGAGCGTATTGATGAAGTTGCTAAAAGAGTGGCAAAAAGTAAAAAAACTTGCGATAAGTTAGTTGTTGTAGTTTCTGCGATGAGTGGAGTGACTAATGAGCTTATCGATTTTGCACACCATTTTAGTAAAAACCCTTCAGGCCGTGAAATGGATATGCTTTTAAGTAGTGGTGAGCGCGTAACTTCATCTTTGCTTGCTATTGCATTAAATGAAATGGGTTTAAAAGCCACTGCATTTTCCGGACGCAATGCAGGGATTATTACAGATGATGTTTATACTAAAGCAAGAATTGAACACATTGATACTACAAATATTAACAAAGCTTTAGATGAAGGATATATTGTAGTAGTTGCTGGCTTTCAAGGTATTGACAAAATGGGTAATGTTACTACTTTGGGTCGTGGTGGAAGTGACTTAAGTGCAGTTGCGTTAGCGGGAGCTTTAAATGCTGATTTATGTGAGATTTATACTGATGTAGATGGGGTATATACTACCGATCCTAGAATTGAACCAAAGGCTAAAAAGCTAGATAAAATTTCTTATGAAGAAATGCTAGAGCTTGCAAGTTTGGGAGCTAAAGTTTTACAAAACCGATCTGTAGAGCTTGCTAAAAAATTAAATGTGAAATTAGTTACTAGAAGTAGCTTTAATGAAAATGAAGGGACGATTATTACTAAGGAGGAAAATATGGAACAGGCTTTGGTTAGCGGTATAGCACTAGATAAAAACCAAGCAAGGGTTACTTTAAGAAATATTGATGATAAACCAGGTATTGCTGCTGAAATTTTTGGAACTTTAGCAAATGAAAATATCAATGTAGATATGATTATCCAAAATGTAGGTGTAGATGGAGCTACAAATTTAGGCTTTACTGTGCCTGAAAACGAGCTTGATTTAGCAACTAATGCTATGAAAAAAGTTTTAGGTGCTAATGCTAATATAGAAACAGATAGTGCTGTGGTAAAAGTTTCAGTTGTGGGTGTGGGTATGAAATCACATTCTGGAGTAGCTTCAGCAGCTTTTAAAGCTCTAGCAAATGAAAATATCAACATACAAATGATTTCTACAAGTGAAATTAAAATTTCAGTTATCGTGCATGAAAAATACGGCGAATTGGCTGTAAGAGTATTGCATGAAGTTTATAAACTAGATATATAAATGAGCAATAGTTTTTTAAAATTTACCCTAGAACAAATCCGAGAAAATGGTACTTATACAAGTTGGTTAGAAGAAAGGCGTCTTGAATGGTCGCCTTTGATCGCTTCTAAGTTAGCTTTGCTTTTGCAAGGTTATACTTTTATTGTGATTACTGATGATCAAAGAACGTGGTTTGAAGAGTATTTTTTAAGTCAAATTAACGCTAGTTCCACAAGACCTTTAGTGCCTTTTGTGTCTTTAAAAGGAATTTATAATAAAGCTTGTAATACCCAAGAAGATATAGATTTGCTTAATGATCTTTTGAGTATTTCTTTTCCTAACGGTTATGCTTTTTTTTATATAGGAACTAATACAGGGTTTAAATTTAAAATCGCTAATTCTAAAGCAGAAAGTATGCTTTGGCTTTTTGATGAGCAATTGCAAAATAGCTTTTATCTTTCCTCGCATGATAAAGAATTAGACTATAAACTTATTTCTTTATATAAAGTATTTGAACAAAGCTTAGAGGCTGTACTTTTTTCTAAGGTAGAAATTTGAATCTAAGAAATAAAATCATTATTCATAATGATTTTGAACTAATGCAAGAAAAACTCACAGAAGAATATGGAGCAAAAAATCTTAAATTTTTCATACCTAAAAATCCTGACTTAGAATTAAGAATAAATGACTTAACCTATGATAAAAACGCTCAAGCAACCGCAAAAGCTATTATGAAAGAAAGCTATGTGGCTGAAGCACAAGCTAAAATCATTGTTATACTAGCTAGATCTTTTCGTGAAGAAGCGCAAAATTTTTTACTAAAGCTTTTTGAAGAGCCACCAAAAAATGTATATTTTATCATCGTAGCTCCTTCAAAAAATGTTTTTTTACCTACTATACTTTCAAGATTTATCGTAGAAAAGCATAAAATTCAAAAAGAAAAGATGTCTTTAAATTTGGATCTTAAAAAAATAGATCTTGCTCAAATTGCTTCATTATTAAAACAATATGAAAATATAGACAAGCATGAGTGTTTAGAGCTAATTAGTGCTTTAAGCCATGAGTGCTTTAAACAAGATATAAAATTAAACGATGAAGAAATCGAATTTTTCTACAAAGCTTATGAGTTAGCTAAATTAAATGCAAAGCCAACTATTTTACTAAGTACCATAGCTTTAATTTTACACGAGAGAAAAAATGAAAATCATTAAAATCAATCCTAACACAGACTTTGAACAAATTTCTAAATATATAAAACCACACAAAGCGGGTGAGAAAATTATGAGTGAAAAAACTCAAATTCATTTTTTTCTTATTAAAGAGTTAAGAGCGCCTGCTGCAAATATACTCAAGCAAGATGCACTAAGAGTTGGAGCTGAGCTTGTAACACATAAAGAAGTTATACTAGGTAAAGAACATACTAATGCCTTGCTTATGGTAACGCAAGATCAAGCCAAAAAGCTTATAGAAAAAGAAAAATTACAAGATTTTAAGCTTAAAAATTTAGCACTATTTTTAAAATCTAACTTCACTAAACCAAAATATGCAAAAATTATGGGTGTGATGAATATCAATGAAGATAGTTTTAATGCTCAAAGTAGGGTTAAAGAAAATGAAGTTTTAGAAAAAATCGAACTTATGATCTCTCAAGGGGCTGATTATATAGATATAGGTGCAGTTTCTTCAAGACCTGGTAGTGTGTATTGTGGGAAAGAAGAAGAGTTTAAGCGCTTAAAAAATACCCTAGATTTAATCTATAAAGAAAAACTTTATGAAAAATGTATTTTTAGTTTAGATAGCTTTGATGAGTATTGTTTAGAATATGCTTTAAATAAAGGCTTTAAACTTATTAATGATATCACCGGTTTTAAAAATGAAAATTTAGCCAAACTAGCTTTAAAATACAAAGCCACTTACACACTCATGCATATACAAAATACCCCACAAAATATGCAAGATAACCCGCATTATGAAGATGTATTAGCTGAGCTTGATGATTTTTTTGCGCAAAAGCTAGAAAGACTAAGTGAGCTTGGTTTAGAAGATGTGATTTTAGATGTTGGTGTTGGTTTTGGTAAAAGTCCTTGGCATAATATGATGTTAATCAAGCATTTAGAGCATTTTTTACGCTTTAAAAAAGAACTTTTAATCGGAGCTAGTAGGAAAAGTATGATAAATGCTTATTTTAACTCAAGTGTTGAGCAAAGACTAGCGGGTACGCTTTATTTACATTTAGAAGCTTTCAAAAATGGAGCAAGTATTATAAGAGTACATGATGTGTATGAACATAAGCAAATGTTTGAACTTGCAAAAGCTATGGATGAACTTTCTTTGGAGTAATGATGACTTATCAAGAGTATTTAGAAAAGGTAAAATTAGCAAAAGAATGGATGAGGGCTTATTATGAAGATGATGAGCCTTTAGCAAGCGATGAAGAATACGATAAACTTATAAGAGAGTTAAAAGCGTTTGAAACGCTTCATCAAGAAAAGATTTCTAAAGATTCTCCTACGCAAAATATCGCCCCAACTATACAAAGTGAATTTCACAAACTTGCGCATAGTGCAAAAATGTGGTCTATGGAAGATGTCTTTGATGAAGCTGAGCTTAGAGCTTGGGCAAAAAGAGCTAAATGTGAGTTTGATTTTTTCATAGAGCCTAAATTTGATGGAGCGAGTTTAAATCTTACTTATGAAAATGGCATTTTAATCAGCGGTGCTACAAGGGGTGATGGAGAAGTAGGCGAGGATATTACTTTAAATATAAAAGAAATATCAAATATACCTCAAAAAATTCCTTATAAAGACAAGATAGAAATTCGTGGCGAGGTAGTGATTTTAAAAGAAGATTTTGAAAAAATCAATGAAAAAAGAGCCAAAGATGGCTTGAGCTTATTTGCAAACCCACGCAACGCAGCAAGTGGCTCTTTAAGACAGCTTGATACAAGCATTACAAAAGAAAGAAATTTAAAATTTTATCCTTGGGGAGTGGGGGAGAATTCTTTAGAATTTAGCAAGCACTCTGAAGTGATGGGGTTTGTAAGAAGTCTTGGTTTTTTAAAAGATGATTTTGTTTTTTGTGTGAAAACTTTAGATGAGGTTTTGGAAAAATACCACGAGCTTTTAGAAAAAAGAGATCAAAAGCCTATGATGATGGATGGTATGGTTGTAAGGGTTGATGATTTAGCTCATTGTAAGCTTTTGGGTTATACAGTGAAATTTCCAAAATTTATGGCTGCGTTTAAATTTCCTGCTTTGGAAAAAACCACAACTTTGCTTGGGGTTAATTTGCAAGTTGGAAGAAGCGGAGTGATCACTCCTGTGGCAGTGCTAGAACCTGTAAATTTAGATGGGGTTGTAGTAAAGTCTGCAACCTTGCATAATTTTGATGAGATAGCTAGACTTGGAGTGATGATAGGCGATAGTGTAAGTGTGATAAGAAGTGGCGATGTTATACCTAAAATCACTAAAGTTTTTACCCAAAGGCGTGATGGTTTAGAAAGTAAGATTACTAAACCAACTCTTTGTCCTGAGTGTTTTAGTGAGCTTTTAGATGAGGGTGCTTTTTTAAAATGCCAAAACTTAGACTGCAAGGCAAGACTTGTAAATTCCATTATACATTTTGTATCTAAAAAGTGTTTAAATATAGACGGCCTTGGAGAAAATATCGTCGAGCTTTTGTTTAAAGAAGGAAAAATCACTAATATAGAAAGCATATTTTTCTTAAAATACAGCGATTTTGAAGGCTTAGAAGGCTTTAAAGAGAAAAAAATCAATAATCTTTTAAACGCCATTGAAAATGCAAAAAAATGCTCTTTATCAAGGTTTATCACTGCTTTGGGTATAGAGCATATTGGAGAAGTGGCAGCTAAAAAGCTAGCACAATCTTTTGGCTTTGAATGGTTTATGCAAAGCTATGAAGCTTATGCAAATTTAGAAGGCTTTGGCGAGCAAATGGCTAAAAGCTTAGAAGAATTTACCCATGTCAATGCAAATCGCATTAAACATTTTTACGAAATTTTGCATTTAGAAGATGAGAAAAAAGAGCTTATTATAAATGAAAATATTTCTAATAAAACCTTTGTTATCACAGGCACTTTAAGCAAATCACGCGATCATTTTAAAGAACTAATCGAAAGCTTTGGAGCGAAAGTAAGCTCTAGTGTGTCTAAAAAAACTGACTTTGTATTATATGGAAGCGAAGCAGGCTCAAAGCTTGAAAAGGCTCAAAGCTTAGGGGTTAGATGTATTAATGAAGCTGAACTTAATGCTCTTTTAGGCGGTGCTGATGAGGTTTGATGTTTTTGTAAGTACAAAATTAAACATTTCTCGCAACAAATCTTGCGAGCTTATAGAAAACAAGCAAATTTTACTCAATGGCGAGTTTAAAAAAACCTCTTTTAAAATCACATCTTTAAATCCTTTAGAAGATGAGAGTTTAAAACTCACGCTTTTAGAAGAGCTTTTTGTAAGTAGAGCTGCTTTTAAGCTTAAACATTTTTTACAAGAGCATGCATTAACTATAAAAGATAAAATTTGTTTAGATATAGGTTCATCAACCGGAGGTTTTGTGCAAATTCTACATCAAAATAAGGCTAAACACATCACAGCTTTAGATGTAGGCTCTAACCAACTTCATAAGAGCTTAAGAAATTTAGAAAATATCCAAATTTGTGAAAACACCGATTTGCGTGAGTTTAAAAGTGAAATTTTATATGATGTTATCACTTGTGATGTAAGTTTTATCTCTTTAACACATTTGATTTTTCATATAGATAAGCTTGCTAAAGATCTTATCATCTTGCTTTTTAAGCCTCAATTTGAAGTAGGTAAAAATGCTAAACGTGATAAAAACGGAGTGGTAAAAGATATAAAAGCTATTAAAACTGCTAAAGAGAGCTTTGAAAAAGCTTGTGCAAAGTTTGGTTGGATCTTGCAAGCAAGTCAAGAGTCACACTTAAAAGGAAAAGAAGGTAATGTTGAGTTTTTCTACGCCTATAGAAAAAACTAAAATCACAAATTTAGCTATAGGGCATTTTGATGGCATGCATTTAGGACATTTTGAGCTTTTTAAGCATTTAGATGAAAATGGAGCCTTGTTTATCATCACTAAAGAGGAAAAAGAAGCCCTAACGCCTAAGGATTTTAGAGTAAATTTGGTTGATTTTCCTTTGATTTTTTGTGATTTTGAAAAAATAAAAAATTACAAAGGCGAGGATTTTTTAAAGCTTTTAAAGCAAGAATTTCCCAAACTAGAAAAAATCATCGTAGGTTATGATTTTAAATTTGGTAAAGAAAGAAAATGTAGCGCCAAAGATATACAAAGCCTTTGTGGTATAAACACTATCATTGTAGATGAGTTTAAAATTCAAAACAAAAGCGTTCATACAAGTATGATTAAAACCTTACTTAAAGAAGCAAAAGTTAAAGAAGCTAAAAATTTCCTAGGTAGGTTTTATACTATACAGGCAAATATCATCAAAGGGCAAGGCATAGGTGCTAAAGAGCTTTTTGCAACTTTAAATTTATGCGTCAAAGACTTCTTTTTACCTAAAGATGGTGTATATGCGACTTTGGTAAAGATTGAAAATAAAAGTTATCATAGTGTAAGTTTTATAGGTATAAGATCTACTGATGAAAATTTTGCTTTAGAAACGCATATTTTAGATGAAAATTTCACAAACACAAATACAAAATCAGTGGAGTTAAGCTTTATTGACTATATAAGAGCTAATGAGAAATTCAATGATTTAGCCTTATTAAAAATACAAATTGGTAAAGATATTAACAAAGCAAAAGAAATTTTAGGAAAATTAAATGAAAGATGAAATTTTTAAAAAACCCTTAGAAAAACAATTTGAATTTGATAAAAGTGTAGCAAGCGTTTTTGATGATATGGTGTCAAGGTCCGTGCCTTTTTATACGCAAAATTTAAAACTCATAGTCGAACTCATAGATCATTTTACACCGCAAAATGCAAGAATTTGTGATCTTGGTTGTTCTACGGCTAGTTTATTGCTTGCACTTTATGAAAAAAGAAAAGATTTCCTTTTAAGTGGGGTTGATGAGGCTAATGCTATGCTAGAGATTGCTAAAAGTAAATGCCAAGCCTTTGGAGCTAGGGTGGAATTTCATCAAAAAAATTTAGATGATTTTGAGTTTTTTAAAAATGATGTTTTTATAGCTACTTATACTTTACAGTTTATCCGCCCACCTAAAAGACAAGAGTTAGTTGATAAAATCTATCAAAACCTAAATGAAAATGGTATGTTTGTGTTTAGTGAAAAAATTCTATATGAAGATGTAAAAATAGCTAAAAAAATGATACAAATTTATGAGCAATATAAACTAGAGCAAGGTTATAGCAAGCTAGAAATTTCAAGCAAACGAGAAGCCTTAGAAAATATCCTCATACCTTATACTCAAAATGAAAACATAGCCATGCTTAAAAAAGCAGGATTTTCTAAAGTAGAAAGTGTTTTTAAATGGGTAAATTTTGAAACTTTCATAGCTTTTAAATAAAATATTTTCAATATAAAAGTTAAAAATATTAGCTTAAAAATTATATTTATAATTATAAATATATTACAAATTAATTTTTATACTATTGCAAACATTTATAATTTATTATATAATTTGGTTATTTTGTTATACTTATTTATGTTTATTTTTTGGTTGTATTTTTTATTAAAAAAAGGGCTTTTATGATTAAATGGTCGAAAGAATATAGCGTGCATAATAAAACCATTGATGAGCAGCATAAAGTTTTATTTGATATAGCCAAAAAGGCTTATCTTATAGCAGAAAATCATGCGAGTATTAGTGAAATCAAGAGTGTTTTGATTGAGCTTTTTGAGTATATTAAAACTCATTTTAAAGATGAGGAAGCTCATATGCAAAATATTGCTTATCCTGGATTAGAGCAACATAGAAAAATCCATCAAGAAATTACAACTTCATTAATCTCTTTAGTGAAAAACATTAAAACTGTAAATGATTTCAAAGAAAAACTTAATGTAATTACAGAAAAATGGCTTGTAGAACATATATTAAAAGAAGATATGAAATATTATAGATATGAAAAACAAAAACAACAAAAAACCGATGAGGTAGATTTTAATAAGGATGAAAATTTAACTGTAGAGCATTTTGTTGAAGAAACACCAAAATATGTTGTTTATATTTGTGGTTGTGCAAATGAAAAGCATAAAATCCCTCATCGTGTTCATTTACAAATTCTTAATGGTGTAAAATATAACTGCAAAGTTTGTAAAAAAAATATTCGCATTGCTTAGGATGTCTTATGGAAGCATTTCCAATATGGAATGAAAAATTCAGCATTGAAAATGCAGATATTGATTTGCAACATCAAACTCTTTTTGCTTTAGCAGAAAAAACCGCTAATCTTTTAAATAGACATATTTATAAAGCAGAAGTCAAGGAATTATTGGGTGACTTTTTTGATTATATGCGAACCCATTTTAAAGATGAAGAAGATTATATGTATTCTATAAATTATCCGTATTTATCAGAACACAAAGCAATGCATAAGAAAATTATCAAAGACATGAGTGTATTGCTTAGTGAATGTTCTAGTACAAATGATCTTAAAGAAAAGCTATATAAGATAGTTTCAGTATGGCTTTTAGAACATATAGTAGAACATGACATGAGAATTAGTAAATTTAAAAAAAGTTTAGATAAAAAAGATTTAAATCAAAAACAAGTGCAAGAGAGCAGTGATAAATTTGAGTATATTTGCGCTTGTAAGGATATGATTCATAAACTTGATTATGGAGTGCATATTAAAATAAAATATTTAAATATAGCTTATAAGTGTAAAAAATGCTCCAAAGAATTAGTTTTTAATTATATAGAATAATTTTTCCAATATTAAATATAAAAATTATAAAATAAAAATTTATAATTTAGATAATTTTTATTCATAAAATTATTATTAAGAATAATTTTATGAATAAAATATTAATATTACGCTCATTATCAAAATATACATAAAACAGCTATATCCATTTTTTATATCAATTTTACGAAAGGGTTTTTTAATGAATAAAAATTTATCTAAAAAATGTTTTATGGGTGGGGGGTAGTAGCACTTTATTAAAACTCTATTTTATCACTATCATCTCTTTAAGCTCCCTACAAGCAGCCACCCAGGCAAATTATGATAAAGCTTCTAATGCTTATGTTATTAAAGAGCATAAATTTAATAATAATGATGTATATGATTATAATCTTGATACCTATAAATTTATCAACGGTGTGAATTATTATGGACAATTTTCTACTAATAAAAATATTTCGGATACTACTTTGATTTATGATAATCCTAAAAATAAGGATTATTTTAGGTTAAATTTAAAAGAATCACAACAAGACATACTCACTCCAAGTATTAAAGAAGATATTTTTGTAGTTAATGGCTTTCATAGTACTAATTTATCTAATACCACATTACATCAAACT
>NZ_JANQCX010000001.1:0-224668 GCF_024723575.1 Campylobacter sp. 2352 PW | reverse complement strand
GAGTTAGCATTTTAATTTTTTAATAACACTGTCTAATTTTTTACTATCTCCATCTTTTAAATCTTCTAAAGCCTCTATAGCAGGAACAAAATCTTCCATTTCATCAAGATAATTTTCTAAAGCATTGCGTAAAATTTCAGCCTTTTTCTTTTTAGAAAATTTTGCAGTTTGACTTAAGCGCTCGTAAAGTTCCTCTGAAAGAGTTAGAGTGTATCTTTTATTCATTGTCTAGCCTTTATTTTGGTCTTATTGCTTCTTGACAAGCTTTACATTTATAATTTGCGTTAGTTGTTTGTATTTTTTGATGAATTTCATAAGGAACTTTGTGAATTTTATTTGCGCAATAACAAATGTATTCATAAAATTCTTGCAATTCTCCTAAGTTTGTATTTTTGTCTTTTTTACTAAGTTGGGCTTGGTGCCATTTTTCTATTTTCATATCTTCTCTTAAAATATGCTCTAAAAGCCATTTGGATGCAATAATATTGAGTTTTTCTTTTAAATCATTAGTGCTTTTTAAATTTTGGATCAAATCTATCATGGATTGTATGATACTTTTATGAATTTTTTGATGATTAGCAAGTTCAGGATAGCCTATTTTTGCCATATATTTTTCTTCTTCGGCAAAATGTTCTTTCATGTAATTGAAAAAATCCGCAAGTAAAAATTTAATCTGTCCTTTATGAATAGGCTTATCTGAAATCATCTCAACATTGGCAGCAAGTTCAAAAAGTTTTTGATGTTGCCTGTCGATTTCTTCATTGTGAATACTATATTTGTCACACCATTTTGGTAACATACTAAAACCCCTTGTTTGGTTTGTGGGAGAGTTCTTGATGTATTATAATTTACAATATTTTAAATTATGATTAATTTTTATTAAATTTCTGTTTTTTCTTTACATAAAATTAAACTAGTAGAGCATTTTTTACATTTAAATTGTACTTTAGAATATTGTATTTTTAAATGAATTTCATAAGGAACTTTATGAATTCTACCTTCGCATTGGCATTGATATAAGAAATTTTTTATTTTTGGTTTTTCTTCTTCAAAGCTATCTGAAGAATTTTGTATTTGTGCACTTTGTTTCCAATACTCTATCATCATATCATGCTGAATGATATGTTCTATAAGCCATGAATTAACCACTATATATAATTTTTCTTTTAAATCATTAGTGCTTTTTATACTTTGTATAAGTTTTACCATAGATTGTGTGATTTGTTTATGCATGAGTTTATGTTGGTTTAAGTAAGGATAATTAATCTCAGCCATGTAGTTTTCTTCATCTTGAAAATGAATTTTAATATAGTGAAAAAATTCAGCAACTATCTTTTTAAGTTCTACTTGATAAATTGGTCTATCTGAAATTTCTTCAACTCTAGCAGCAAGTTCAAAAAGTTTTTTATGTTGTTCATCAATTTTTTCATTATTAATGCTATATTTTTTATCCCATTCAGGTAACATAAAAATCCTAACAGTATAACATTATAAAATAATTAATATTTTATAAATATTTTGCTTTAATTCTACTAAATTCACACTCAATTTACACAAAAAAAATATAATGTTTTAAGAAAATATGATAAAAAGGTTAAAAATGGCTACACAAATTCTTTTGTTAGAAGATGATATTAATTTAGGAGAAATTGTTAGTGAATTTTTAGAAGAAGAAGGTTTTATAGTTACTTTAGTGGATAATGCTCAAGATGCGCAAGATAAAGCTTATGAGAAAAATTTTGATTTATGGATTTTAGATGTAAAAGTTCCACAAGGTGATGGTTTTAGTGTGCTTAAAAATTTAAGAGAAGCTGGCAAATATACTCCAGCTATTTTTATGACTTCATTAAATACTACTATGGATTTACAAAAAGGTTTTGAAAGCGGTTGTGATGATTATATTAAAAAGCCTTTTGAATTGCAGGAGTTAAAAATAAGAATTAATGCTATTTTAAAGCGTTCTTTTGCTCATAAAAATGAAGATTATGAAGACTTGGGAAATGGTTTTAAGTTTGCTTTTATTTCGCAAACTTTATATCAAGACGATAAACCTTTAACTCTGCCTTTAAAAGAATTAAAGCTTTTATCTTTGCTTTTAAAAAATAAAGGTAAATTTATAGATACTGCTTGTATTTTTGAAGAAATTTGGGAGTATGATCAGGAGCCAAGTGAGCTTAGCTTAAGAGCTTATGTAAAAAATTTACGAAAAATTTTAGGTAAAGATAGTATTGTCAACCAAAGAGGAAGAGGGTATTGTTATGTATGAAGCCAAGCGCGTTGCATGGCAAATTCTTTCTTTGTATTTAGTGAGTATAGGAAGTGTTCTTATAGTACTTTTTGGCGTATGGTATGCAAAGTTAATAGAAGAATTAATAGCCGAACATAGCATAAAATTAAGACAAGAACATCGTTTTGTAATTTTACAAATGGAAAAGTTACGTTTTGAGCCTATAGAAAAAGGTGTTAGAAAAATTGCTCAAATTTCTAATATAAAATTTGCAATATTTGATAGAACAAAAGTTTATTTTTCTAATCTTGACTTGCCTGCTCAAACAACATTTTTTAAACTTAATAACGCAAATATTTATAATAATAACACTCTAATTTATGTAGCTGATGTGAATTTAAATAATTTATTGCTTGCAAATACTCAAGGACAAGATGCTTTGGAGGTCCTAGGTGATGTTAATCGTTTGAGGGTTTTGGTACAAGGTGATGATATCTCCAAAGAACTTGGATTTATAAGATTTAAAGTAGCTTTGGCTATGGTTTTTTCTTTGATTTTTGTAAGTATAATGGCTTATTTTATACTAAAATTTGCACTCAAGCCTTTAGAAATGAGAATAAGATTTTTAAATAATTTTATAAAAGATACCACTCATGAGATTAATACTCCAATTAGTGCGATATTAATGAGTGTAGAAGGTTTAGAAAGAAAAAAGAATTTTGAAGAAGTTAAAGCTTTAAAGCGTGTAAAAATAGCTGCTTTGACTTTGAGTCATTTGTATTCAGATTTAACTTTTTTAAATTTTTCTCAAGCTTATGAAGCAAAAAAAGATTGGATATTTTTAAAAGATTTGATTAAAGAAAGAATGGAGTATTTTAAGATATTTTTGGAGCAAAAAAATATCAACTTAGAACTTAGCTTGAAAGATGATGGAAAAATTTATGCCAATAAAGAGCAGTTTTTTAAAATGTTTGATAACCTTGTTAATAATGCTATAAAATATAATGTAAAAAATGGACATATCAAAATAATGCTTTTGGAGCAAAGACTTATAATAGAAGATAGTGGCTGTGGTATAGCAAAGGAAAATTTGGCCAACATTTTTGAGCGTTATTCGAGATTTAATGAAAATCAAGGTGGTTTTGGTATAGGGCTTTCTTTAGTGGATAAAATTTGTAAAGATCATAACATTAACATAAAAGTAGAAAGTGAGCTAAATAAAGGAACAAAATTTATTTTAACTTGGAAAAATTAAAATTATTTATTGCTCATTTTAGCCTTTTCTTTGGCATTTATAAGTGTTGTGATAAATTCATTTAAATTTTTAGTATCGTTTTGATTTAGAGTTTGTGAGGTATGATTTAGCATTTGAGTGATTAAAACTTCGTTGCTTAAGTCATTATCACCAAATTCTATAGCCTTTTGTAAAATTTTTAAAGCAAGCAAATTTTTTACTTCATACATTTTAATCCTTTAAATAAATCACGCTAACAATGCGCTTTGGAGTTTGGTTTTTTCTATAAGAAAAAAATCTCTTATCATCAAAGGTGCAAAGATTGATATCAAAAATATCACTAACACCTAATTCTTTTGCTTGAAATTTAACTAATGCTTTTAAATCAAGCTTATTTTCATGTAAAAAAGGTGCAAATTTTTCTTTGCTGTAGTTTAAAACCTCGCCATTAATTTCATAATTTTTAGCACAAATTCCTGCTGAAATAATGAGTTTTAAATTCTTGGTTTGAGTGTTAAAGCTTTTTTGCATTTTTAAAACAGCTTCTTTTAAGATGTTTTCAAAACAACCTTTTCTACCCGAATGTAAAGCTGCTACGGCTTTATTTTCATCATCATATAAAAGTAAAGGTAAGCAATCAGCACTTAAAATACACAAAGCTATATTTTTTTCATTGCTAATTATCCCATCAGCATTAAAATGAAAATCTTTATTATAATGAGTGATGATATTAGAATGAATTTGATTTAAAAATATACACTTTTTTATTGAATTTTCCCAAGGAAAAATATTATCATAAATTTTTGCTCTAAAAATATTATAATCTTGATCAAAGGCTACAAAAGCTTTTGCAAAATCATTTTCTAATAAAGTGATGTAATCTTGTCTATTTGTTGCCATGAAATTTCTTTTTTATAATTTAATTGTCTGTGTATATATCTTGCTAAAAGATCACTTTCTATATTCACGCGTCTTCCTATGGTATAGTTTTTAAACAAGGTTTCATTAAAGGTTATAGGAATAATAGTCAAACGAATACCATCTTTTAAAACTTCATTGATAGTTAAGCTCACCCCATCTATGGCTACGCTTGCTTTGTTGGCCATATAAATTTGTATATCATCAGGACATTTAATATAAAAATCAACTCCATTTTCTTTTTTAGAAATATTAGTAATTTCACCTATACCATCAATATGCCCTTGCATTAAATGTCCATCTATTCTATCGCCATAAGCTAGTGCAGGTTCAATATGCACATAATCTTTTAAATTTTCAATAGCTATGTGAGTTCTTGTTTCATAAGAAAGCTCAAGATTAAAACCATCATCAAAAAGTTTTGTTACGCTCAAACACGCACCATTAACTGCTATGCTATCACCTAGCTTTGGTTTGTAGTTTGCTTTTAATCTTAAAGTGTTGTTTTGATATGATTTGACAAAGGCTAATTCGCGGATTAATCCATTAAACATTCAATACCTTTAATTTTTATGAGATTTTATCTAAAACTTTTAAATTTCAAAAAGTATTTTTAGTATTTTATTTTAAAAAATATTATATAATTTTTGCCTTTTTATAAAAATGAGGTCAAAATATGTATGATATAATCGTAATAGGTGGTGGGCATGCTGGAGTTGAGGCTAGTGCCGGGGCTGCTAGAATGGGTAAAAAAACTTTACTTTTAACTACTTTAATCGAGCAAATTGGTGCTGCAAGTTGTAATCCTGCTATAGGTGGTTTAGCAAAAGGACATTTGGTAAAAGAGCTTGATGCTATGGGTGGACTTATGGGACAAATTACCGATGAGGCTGGAATTCAATTTAGAATTTTAAATGAAAGTAAAGGTGTTGCAGTGCGCGGAAGTAGAGCGCAAATTGATATGGATGCTTATAGAATTTGTGCTAGAAATAAGCTTTTAAAACTTGAAAATTTAGAAATTTCTCAAGAGCAAGCTTTGTCTTTACTTATAGAAAATGATGAAGTTAAGGGTGTTAAAACTAATTTAGAAAATACATATTTTGCCAAAAAAATCATACTTACAACAGGAACTTTTTTAAACGGACTTATCCATATAGGTGAAACTAAGCTTCAAGCAGGTAGAGTAGGCGAGCTTGCGTCTGTAAATTTAGGAGATTACTTAAAACAAAGTGGTTTAAAAGTAGGAAGATTAAAAACAGGAACTTGCCCAAGGGTTGATGCTAAAAGTATTGATTTTAGTGTTTTAGAAATTCAACCTGGAGATGAAAACCCTAAAGCTTTTAGTTTTAAAACGAAAAATTTCAAGCCTAATCAACTTCCATGTTATATAGCAAGAACAAATTTAAAAACACATGAGATTATAAAAAGTAATTTTTACCGTGCTCCGCTTTTTACAGGACAAATTGAAGGTATAGGACCAAGATATTGTCCTTCTATAGAAGATAAGATTAATCGTTTTGGCGATAAAGAAAGTCATCATTTATTTATAGAACCACAAACTAAAGATGCGACTGAATATTATATCAATGGCTTTTCTACCTCGCTTCCTTATGAAGTGCAAATTGCGATGTTAAGAAGTATAAAAGGTTTTGAAAATGCTAAAATCACGCGTTTTGGTTATGCTATAGAGTATGATTATATTGATCCAACGGAATTAAAACATACTTTAGAAACTAAAAAGATTAAAAATTTATATTGTGCTGGGCAAATTAACGGAACTACTGGTTATGAGGAAGCTGCTGCACAAGGTTTTATGGCAGGAGTGAATGCGGTTTTAGCAATTGATGAAAAAGAACCTTTTGTGTTAAGGCGTGATGAGGCTTATATAGGGGTATTAATCGATGATTTGGTGATGAAAGGCACCAAAGAGCCTTATAGAATGTTTACTTCAAGAGCTGAGTATAGATTGCTCTTAAGAGAAGAAAATGCTATTTTAAGACTTGGAGAATATGGATATAATTTTAAACTTTTAAGTCAAGAAGACTATGTATATATTGATAATATAAAACAAAATGTTAGCAAAGGACTTGAGCTTTTACTTCAAACTACATGGACACCAAGTAATCAAAATAATGAATTTTTACAAAGTATTGAAGAAGAAAAGATTACTTCAATAGTGAGCTTGCAAAAAATTGTTGCAAGAGCTAGTTTTAATATAGAAAAATTAAAAGCTTTAGATGAAATGTTTAAAAATATGGATGAGTATTCTTTAAATGAAATTTTAAATGAAGCAAAGTATTATCATTATATAGCAATGCAAAAAGCACAAATTGAAAAAATGAAAAATTTAAATGATTTGAAAATCCCTGAAAATTTTGACTTTAAAAGTGTGAGTGGATTGAGTAATGAAGTAGTGGAAAAACTGCAAAAATTTAATCCACCAACTATTTTTGCTGCTTCGCAAATTAGCGGTATTACTCCTGCTGCTTTGGATATTTTACATATTTATATCAAAATGAAAAAACAATAGATAATAATAAATTTATCTATTGTTATGATTTAAAACAAACATTTATTTTTGTTTTTAAATAAATATCCATATATCTTAAATCAAGCTTTTTATACCAAAGAAAAAATTTATCATTTTTTAGATAAACTGCTAAGTTTTACAAAAAAATCAAAACAAAGGAAGTAAAATGGCTACATCTGAAAGTAGACGAAGCTTTATGGGCTTTGCCTTTGGAACGGTAGCTGCTGTGGGTGGTGCTTTTTCATTAGTTGCAATGAAAAAAACATGGGATCCACTCCCAAGTGTAAAAGCAGCAGGTATTACTACTGTAGATCTTTCTGGCATGAAAGAGGGCGAGCTTAGAACAATTGAATGGCGTAAGAAGCCTATATTTATCTTAAAAAAAGATGCAGATATGGCAAAAGATAGCAATAGAGATGTTGTTGTAGGTGATGTTGCTTATACTGTAGTTATTGGTCTTTGTACGCATTTAGGCTGTATTCCAGCTTACGCTCCAAGCGAAAAATTATTTAAGTGTGCTTGCCATGGTGGTGAATTTGACACCAGTGGTAAAAATGTATTTGGTCCTCCTCCAAGACCTTTGGACATTCCTCCTTTTAGAATTGATGGAACAAAATTAGTATTAGGCGAAGAAGGTCCAGAATATAAAAAAATGATCGCGGAGGCTTAATATGGCACAGATAAAAAAAGCAAATGGTATTGTAGATTGGCTTGATCAAAGATTAGCTGTAAATAAGCTTTTTAATGTTTTAATGGCTCAATATTGGATACCAAAACAAATTAACTTCTTATGGGCAATGGGTGTTATTTTAACTACTCTTTTTGCTATTTTATTTATTTCAGGTTTATTTTTAGTAATGTATTACAAGCCAGATGTAGCTTTGGCTTTTGATAGCGTAAATAAAACCATTATGCAAGAAGTGGAGTATGGGTGGCTTTGGCGTCATATGCACGGTGTGGCTGCTTCGGTTGTATTTTTAATCATATATATCCATATGTTAACAGGAATTTATTATGGCTCTTATAAAAGAGGCCGCGAAATGATTTGGATTAGTGGTATGCTTTTATTTGTTGTATTTTCAGCAGAAGCATTTAGTGGATATATGTTGCCTTGGGGGCAAATGAGTTTTTGGGCTGCTCAAGTTATTACTCAACTTTTTGGTGGAATTCCTTTTATAGGTGATGCGTTGGTTATTTGGATAAGAGGAGATTTTGCAGTTTCAGATCCAACTTTAACTAGATTTTTTATGTTGCATGTATGTTTATTGCCTATCGTGATTTTAGCAATTATTGCATTTCACTTTTATTCTTTAAGAATTCCTCATGTAAATAATGAAATTTCAGAAGAAATTGATTTTGATTTAGAAGCTGAAAAATATTTAGCAGGTGATACAAAAGGTTCTAAAGTTATTCCTTTTTGGCCAGGATTTTTAGCTAAAGATTTTATGTATATTGCGCTATTTATGATTTTCTTCTTTTATTTAGTATGTTTTAAATTTAATTTTGCAATGGATCCAATCAACTTTGACCCAGCAAATTCTTTAAAAACACCTCCTCATATTTATCCTGAATGGTATTTCTTGTGGAGTTATGAAGTTTTAAGAGGATTTTTCTTTGATGTTGGAAGCATTAAAGCTTTTGATATAGGGCTTGCAGCATTTGGTATAGCACAAATTATTTTCTTCTTATTACCTTGGCTTGATAGAAGTGATGTTGTAAAACCAGCACATGAAAGACCGATGTTTTTTGTATGGTTTTGGGTGTTATTGATAGATTTAATTGTACTAACAGTTTATGGAAAACTTCCTCCAACAGGAATTAATGCTTGGATAGGATTTTACGCTTCTATGGTATTTTTACTATTATTGTTAGTAGTCTTGCCAATTATTACTATCATGGAAAGAAAAAGGGGCTAATAATGAGAGAATTAAAAATATTTTTTGTAGTTGTCTTTTTCACAGGTTTAGTTTATTGGGGTGTTGAGCCTTATGCACATTCAGTGATGAATCCTCCTTCAACTCCGGTTAATTTTGACTTTGCAAAAGCTGATGCAGAATTTACCAAAGGTGAAGTTGCTTTAAAAGAAAAGGCAGCAATGGATGCTAATGCTTCAGGAAGTGAAAAAGCTATAGCTAATGCTCAAAAAGCATTAGAGCTTGCTAAAAGCCAAGAAGAAGCTACTAAGCAATTATGGGAAAAAATCGCAAAAATCGATTTTACTAAAGGCAATGCACAAAAAGGAAAAGAACTTTTTGAAGGAAATTGTATTGCATGTCATGGTGTAAAAGCTGCTGGAATTCCTGCTACTATCACAGATTCTTCTTTAGGTGTAACACCTCCTGATTTAAGTGATGCGGGTGCTATTTATGATGAGAAATTTTTAACCGCACTTATCATTGATCCGGTTAAAGCTTTGCAAATTTCACATAAATTTAATGATGAAAATCCATTCTTAATGCCTGCTTATCCTTTAAGTGGCGATGAAGCACAAGATAATCAAGATTTGGCAGACTTAATTGCATTCTTTAAAAATACAGCTAGTGAATATGAAAAAGAATTTGATACAAAATTAAAAGCTGATTTAGAAGAAAAATATGCTAAAAATCAAGAGCTTTCAGAGCAAGCAAAAACAGCTTTAATTGCAAAAGAGTTTGATTTTGCTAAAAACAAACATACATTTGAAAATGCTTGTGGAAGATGCCATGATGTAAAATATGATGGCTTTGTTTCAAGCTCAAACATGAGTGATTTAAAAAATTATCTTGGTATGACACCTCCAGATTTATCTATGATGATTCGTTCTAAAGGTGCACATTATCTTGAAATCTTCATCAATGAACCTCAAAAGAAAATTCATGGAACTGCTATGCCAAGAGTTGGTTTGAATGAAAAAGCACAAACCCAAGTTATTAATTATCTTGAAAAAGTTGGTGATAGTAAAAAAGAAGAAAGAGAGCAAACAGGATTTTATATTATGATATTCTTTGCTATCTTAAGTATTTTTGCTATAGGCTGGAAAAGATCAGTTTGGTCTAAACTACACTAATTTACCCAAAGAACGCTTTGTGGCGTTCTTTTTCTTCAATAATAAGCTAAATATAAAATAAAATTTGATATAATATTCTTTCATTTCACACGCATTAATTTCCTTATTAGGTTGCTTATGGGTTAAAGAATGCGGAGGAATAAACCTAATTATTTTATTTCAAGGAGAATTTCATGGTAAGCATGAGAGATTTATTAGAGTGTGGTGTACACTTTGGACACCAAACAAGAAGATGGAATCCAAAAATGAAAAAATTTATTTTTGGAGAAAGAAAAGGTATTTATGTAATTGATTTACAAAAAACACTTAGATATTTTAGATACACATATAATATCGTTCGCGATGCTGCTGCAGAAGGTAAAACAATTTTATTTGTTGGTACTAAAAAACAAGCTGGTGGAGCGATTAAAGAATATGCTGAAAAATGCGGTATGCCTTATGTAAATCATAGATGGCTTGGTGGTATGATGACTAACTTTGGAACTATCCGCCAATCGATTAGAAAATTAGAAGTTATAGAAAAAATGGAAGAAGATGGAAGCATTAAGCTTTTAACTAAAAAAGAAGCTTTAATGCTTACTAGAAAAAAAGAAAAATTACTAGCATATCTTGGTGGTATTAGATATATGAAAACTCAACCTGATATGATTTTTGTTATCGATACTGTTAAAGAAAAAATTGCGGTACAAGAAGCTAATAGATTAAAAATCCCTGTGGTTGCTCCACTAGATACAAACTGCGATCCTGACTTAGTAGATTTCCCAATTCCAGGAAATGATGATGCGATTCGTTCAGTTCAACTTTTCTGCCAAGAAATGGCTGAAGCAATCAATGAAGGTAAAGCTTTAAGAGAGCAAGATGGTGAAGTAAATGAAGAACAACCAATCTCTGAAGAAGAAAAAAAAGAAGTTTTAGAAGAAGCTATGAGTGAAGAAGATTTTGAAGGAGATAAAGAGTAATGGCTGAAATCACTGCACAAATGGTAAAAGAACTGCGCGAAAGTACTGGCGCAGGTATGATGGATTGTAAAAATGCTTTAAAAGACACAGATGGTGATTTTGAAAAAGCAGTACAACTTTTAAGAGAAAAAGGACTTGGAAAAGCTGATAAAAAAGCTGATCGTTTAGCTGCTGAAGGTTTAGTAAGTGTAAAAGTAAGCGATGATTTAAAATGCGCAACTGTAAGTGAAATCAATTCTGAAACAGATTTTGTTGCTAAAAATGAACAATTTATTGCTTTAACAAAAGATACAACAGCACATATTCAAGCTAAAAGCCTTCAAAATGTTGAGCAGTTGCATTCAAGTGAGATTAATGGTGTTAAATTTGAAGAATATTTAAAAAATCAAATTGCAACTATAGGTGAAAATTTAGTTGTAAGAAGATTTGCTACTGTAAAAGCTGGAGCTAGTGGAGCGGTAAATGGTTATGTTCATTCTAATGGACGCGTGGGTGTTATTATTGCTGCAGCTTGTGATAGTGAAGCTACGGCTAATAAGTGTGGAGAATTTTTAAAACACCTTTGTATGCATATTGCTGCAATGAAACCAAGTTATCTATCTTATGAAGAGCTTGATATGGATTTTGTAGAAAATGAATATAAAGCTTTAGTTGCAGAGTTGGAAAAAGAAAATGAAGAAAGAAGAAGGTTAAAAGACCCTAATAAGCCAGAGCTTAAAATTCCAAAATTTGCAAGTAGAAAGCAATTAACTCAAGAGATAATCCAAGAAGCTGAAGAAGCTATTAAAGCTGAACTTCAAGCACAAGGAAAACCAGAAAAAATTTGGCCTAACATTATCCCAGGTAAACTAAATAGCTTTATAGCGGATAATTCTCAGCTTGATGGTAGACTTACTCTAATGGGACAGTTTTATGCGATGGATGACAAAAAAACTGTTGAGCAAGTAATTGCAGAAAAAGAAAAAGAATTCGGTGGAACTATTAAAATAGTAGAATTTATTCGTTTTGAAGTGGGCGAAGGTCTAGAAAAGAAAACTGAAGATTTTGCTGCTGAAGTTGCTGCGCAAATTGGTTAAAAATGGAACTTTTAAAAGCGGAAAATTTAAGCCATGGTTTTGATATTCCGCTTTTTGAAAATTTAAATTTTACTTTAAATACAAAAGATTGTATCGCAATATGTGGAAGTAGTGGGTGTGGCAAATCTACTCTTTTACATATTTTATCTACCTTGTTAAAACCTCAATCAGGAAAAGTTTTTTATAATAATCAGGATTTGTATTCCTTAAACGATGAAGCTTTATTAGAAATTCGTAGAAAAGATTTTGGGATTATTTTTCAAATGCACTATTTATTTAAAGGTTTTTTAGCTTTTGAAAATATAGAGCTTGCAAGTATTTTGAGTAGGCAAAATATCGATTATGAGTTATTAAAAAAACTTGATATTGTTGATTTAATGAATCAAAAGATCACAAAATTAAGTGGTGGACAGCAGCAACGAGTAAGTATAGCTAGAGTTTTAAGTAAAAGACCAAAAATCATTTTTGCTGATGAGGCTACTGGTAATTTAGATTTTAAAAATGCTTTAAATGTGTTAGATATTTTGATTAGTTATGTCAAAGAAAATAATGCAGCTTTAGTTTTTGTGACTCACGATCAAGAACTTGCTAAAAAATGTGATAGGATTTATCATTTAAGTAATTATGGAATTTGTTAAATATTTAGGCGATGAAAATGTTGTAATTTTCATGCTTTTATTTGCCAGAATGAGTGGATTAATAGTATTTTTCCCTTTTTTTTCTCACAATAGTATACCTTTGGTAGTAAAAACAACTTTAGCTTTATTTTTAACAATGTTTTTATATCCTTTGGCAAAACTTGAAAATAATACACCTGATTCTTTTTTTATTTTATATCTTTTAAGTGAAGTGCTTTTTGGGATGGTTGCAGGTTTAATTTTGCAAATGATTTTTGCCATTTTACAAATGGCAGGTGAGCAAATTTCTTTTACCATGGGTTTTTCTATGGCTAGTATTTTAGATCCAGCTACAGGTGCTAATACTCCAGTAATTTCTCAAGTTTTAAATTTGCTTGCATTGTTGGTTTTTTTAGCATTTGATGGTCATCATTTGGTATTGCTTTTTATATCTAGTTCGTTAGATTATATTAGTTTGGGTGGATTTTATCCGCATGAGAATTTAATGCTTTATTTGAATAAAGCTATGGTAAATATCTTTGTGCTCGGTTTTTCTATGGCTTTTCCTATTTTAGCAATATCTTTATTATCAGATGTTATTTTTGGTATGCTTATGAAAACTATGCCACAATTTAATCTTTTAGTGGTGGGTTATCCTATCAAGATATTTTTATCTTTTGCGGTGCTTATTGCTATTTTACTCATCATGATGCAGTATTTTAAAAATTTAATGTTAAAAAGTTTTGAGCATATGGAGTTATTGTTTTTCAATATATAAGCAATAAATAATTAAAAATGTTTTAAAATAATACATTTCTTTAACTTGGGAGATGACAGATGAAGGTTGTGCTGATAAATTCTAATGTAGCTGTTTCAAAATTAATTAGTTTGGGGGTTCAAAAACTAGGTTATGAATTTGAAGAGCTTGCAAATGCTGAAGAACTTGAAGAATTTTATGATATTATCATCATAGATCATGATATTGAAGCTAATTTAGATGAATTGAAAAGTAAATGTAATAGATTGATTTATTTATTGCCTAGAAACCAAGAGCAAGTAGAAGGCGTAGAGTGTTTATATAAGCCTTTTTTACCGACTGATTTTATAGAACTTTTGGGTAATGAAAAAACTTTAAGTGAAAGTAAGGATAGTACTTTAGAAGAAGATGAATTGAGTTTTGATGAGGATGTTTTAATTGATAAAGATATGCCTTTAGATGGAAATGAACTTTTGGCTGGTATTGATTTGTCTGAGCATGAAGAAAGTTTAAGTGAAGATGATTTAAATCTGCAAGAAGATTTTTTTGAAGAAAATTTAGATAATTCATTAGAAGCTGAAGATAAATCTAAATTATCAAATGAAGCTGATATTGACAAGGAATTAGATGATAAGTTAACATTAGTAGATGAACAACATGAAGAAAATATAGAAGAAAATATAGAAGAAAATATAGAAGAAAATATAGAAGAAAATATAGAAGAAAATATAGAAGAAAATATAGAAGAAAATATAGAAGAAAATATAGAAGAAAATATAGAAGAAAACCCCGCCGAATTTGATTCTCTTGATGATTTACCTATGGTTGAAGAAATGAGCGAAAAAGAGATGAGTTTTGATGATTTACCTGAAGATGCTCAATTTATTGGTGAAGCAAAAGATGGTGATAGTGTTGCAGAAGAAAATGAACCTTTAGTAGAAGAGGTTTTTGAAGATGAAAGTATAGATGATTTTCAACCAGAAGAGGAGTTAAGCACTCAAGATAAAATAAAAGAAGAATTAGCTGCTATTGATGAACTAGATGAAGAATTTGGTGATATTGATGAGAATTTAATGAGTGATTTTGATATGCAGGATTTAAGTGAGGGTGAAGATTTACAAATGAAACCACAAGCCGATGTGAATGAGGAAAATATGAGTGAAGTTTTAGATGAAACGCAAGATGAATTTGCAAATTTAAACGAAAATGATATTATGTTAGCTTTAGGAGAAGAACTTGCTCCAGCTATTGTAGAAAAGAAAGAAGTAAGCAAGGTAAACACTGAAGAAAAAGCAGAGAATTTACAAGAAGATGAAATGGTAAATGAGCTTAGTAAAAGCATAGCTCAAACTATCACTTCGAGTATTACTGATGATACTTTAAAAGCAGCCTTAAAAGGCATGAAAATGAATATAAACATTAACATAAGCTTTGATGAGGATAAACATTGAGTGGCCAAATTTTAATCATCTCAGGGCCAAGTGGAGCAGGGAAGAGTACCTTGCTTCAAAGGCTTTTTAAAGAAAAAGATAATATTTATTTTTCTATTTCAAGCACAACAAGAGCTCCTAGAGAAAATGAAAAAAATGGAGTAGATTATTTTTTTATTAGCGAAGAAGAATTTAAACAAGGTATAGAAAAAGGTGATTTTTTAGAATGGGCTTTGGTGCATAAAAATTATTATGGCACTTCGTTAATCCCTGTGAAAAAAGCATTACAAGAGGGTAAAAGTGTCATTTTTGATATCGATGTGCAAGGTTTTTGTATAGCTAAAGAAAAAATGCCTGAATATATTACTTCTGTTTTTATTACAACTAAAAATAAAAAAGAACTTGAAAAAAGATTGCTTAAGCGAAATACTGATAAAATAGAAGATATTAGCAAAAGATTGGAAAATGCTAGTGATGAAATGGCTTATTTAGATCAATATGATTTTTTAATCATAAATGATGATCTTGAAAAAAGCTATAGGGAGTTAGAAGCGGTTTTTGAAGCTTCAAAATTAAAAAGTACAAAACATGATTTAAAACAAATTCAAATTCAATGGAATAAAGGAGAATAAAATGCATATGCCAAGCGGAACTCAATGGTTGATTATATTACTTATAGTAGTGTTACTTTTTGGTGCAAAAAAAATTCCAGAGCTTGCTAAAGGCTTAGGAAAAGGTATTAAAACTTTTAAAGATGAAATGAATACAGAAGATGATAAAAAAATCGTTCAAGAAGATGCGCAAAAAATTGAAAAAATCAATGAAAAAGATGTTCTTGTAAAAGAAAATAACGAAGAAGTAAAAAAAGCTTAAGGCAATACATTGAAAACTTTAGTTTATAAAGAAATTAAAGAAAAATTAGGAAGAGATTTTATCTTAGAAAATCCCAAGAATAAAAATCTAGCTCATTTTGCCACGCCTTTGGCTTTTTCTTTGGCTAAAGAATTAAAGCAAAATCCTATGATAATTGCCAATGATATTGTTGCTAAGTTAAAAGATTGTGATTGTTTTGAAAGTGTAGAGGCTTTAAATGGTTATGTAAATTTTAAACTTTCAAAAGCTTTTTTAAATTCTTTGGCTACGCAAGCTTTGGGCGATAGTGAAAATTTTGCAAAAGATGATAAAAAAGAGCAGAGTTTTTTGCTTGAATATGTGAGTGCAAATCCGACAGGACCTTTGCACATAGGACATGCTAGAGGGGCTATTTTTGGCGATACTTTAACTAGGGTTGCTAGGCATTTAGGGTATAAATTTGATACAGAATATTATGTCAATGATGCAGGTAATCAAATTTATCTTTTAGGTCTTTCTATATTACTTGCAGTAAAAGAGCATTGTTTAAAAGAGCAAGTTCAATATCCTGATGAGTATTATAAAGGCGAATATATCGTAGATGTAGCAAAAGAAGCTTTTGTTGATTTTGAAAAAGATTTCTTTGTAGAAGAAAACATTCCGCAATTAGCACTTTGGGCTAAGGATAAAATGCTTAAAATTATCAAGCAAAATTTGGCCGATGCTAAGATATTTATTGATACTTATGTGAGCGAAACGAGTTATTATAATGAATTAGAAAATACCTTAAAAGCTTTAAAAGAGCATGGCGGTACTTATGAACAAGATGGTAAAATCTGGCTTGCATCAAGTGCTAAAGGTGATGAAAAAGATCGTGTGATTATTAAAGATGATGGAAAAGGAACTTATCTAGCTGCTGATATAGTTTATCATAAAGATAAAATGAGCCGCGGTTATGATAAGTGTATTAATATATGGGGAGCTGATCATCATGGCTATATAGCTAGAATGAAAGCTGCTATGGAATTTTTAGGTCATGATAGTCAAAATCTTGAAATTATCTTAGCGCAAATGGTTTCATTATTAAAAAATGGTGAGCCTTATAAAATGAGCAAAAGAGCAGGAAATTTCATCTTAATGGGTGATGTTTTAGAAGAGCTTGGTAGTGATGTGTTAAGATATATTTTTATTAGTAAAAAATGTGATACACATTTAGAGTTTGATGTAGATGAGTTTAAAAAAGAAGATAGTTCTAATCCCATGTATTATATTAATTATGCTCATGCAAGAATTCATCAAGTATTTGCTAAAGCCGGTAAGAGTGTAGATGATGTTATGCATGCTAAACTTGAGAGTTTGAATGAAGATGGCATGAATCTTTTATTTGAAAGTTTAAATTTAAAAGCAGTGCTTAATGACGCATTTGAGTCAAGAGCCTTGCAAAAAATTTCTGATTATTTAAAAAATTTAGCTTCTTTATTTCATAAATTTTATAATGAAAATAAAGTAGTTGGTTCAGATAATGAAGATGAGCTTTTAAAACTTTTTGCCGTATGTGCTTTAAGTATTAAAACAGCTTTTGCGCTTATGGGGATAGAAGCAAAAAATAAAATGAATCACGATTAATTTTGATCGTGATTTTTACTTTTTTTAATACTTCTTGTCATCATAAAGCTTTGCTCAAAAAATAAAAGCAAAGTCACACTTACTCCTACTGCTAAGGCTAGTGTTACTGAAAGTGTTGTAAAAAAATGATCAAAAAATTGAATCAAGAAATTAGTCTTTTCGCTAATATCTTCTGAGCGTATAAAAGAAATCAAATACAATATGGCCTTATATGCATAAATTCCAGGTATCATAGGAATGAGAGCGGGAAAAGCTATGATTTCAGCAGGTGTTTTAAAAATCTTAGCTAAAAATAAACCAAGACAGCCTATACTAAAAGAAGCTATAAAGGTTGCAATAGCCAAGGTTTGAAAGCCAAAATATCCCATCAAGGTAAAGCGCATACCATGAGCTATAGCGGCTAATATGGCTGAGAGTATGAGTGTTTTAAAGGGTGGATTACACACATAAGCAAAACCAAAACCTGTTAAAGCTGCAAAAAACATATCCCAAAGTATAGAAGAATAATCAATCATCTTAAAATCCCAAAATCATTAATACCAAGAGTAGTGTAAATTCCAATGGCAATACAACATACCAATATCGCTACGCTTATAATACGACTAAGTCCCATAAGTATATGATCTTTTAAAATGTCTATAACGGAGTTTATAAAATAAACCCCAGGAATTAAATACAATATACTAGAACCCAAAGCAACATTAGCTTCTTGCACGAGTTTTAAATCCACCCCAAAAAATACAATAAAAGAGGATAAAAAAGAACAAATAATGTATTGAATTCTTAAATCAATTTTTATTCTAGTGAGTAAAACTCTTAAGCTAAAGCCTACTAAAGTAGCTAAAAATACAAATAAACAGCCATAAAAATCTCCTCCAAATAGCTTGCAAAATGCGGAATTTGCCACTGATACTAAAAATAAATTCGCTAAAAAAGGATTTCTTGTGCTTTGTTTGAGTTTTAAAAGAGAAAATTTAGCTTCTTCTAGGTTGTATTTATGATCATGAATTTGCCAGCTTAATGCACTAAGCTCTAAAATAAGTTTAAAGTTAATGTGATTGTGTTTATTAGGTATGATATAGGTTCTTTGTATGGAATTATCATCTTTATCAAAAATATTTAGTGTGGTATGATGAAAGAAAAAATTCATGTTAATCTCATAACCATATGCATTAGCTATTCTTCCAACGCACTTTGCCACTCTTGCTGTGTAGGTTCCAGCACTTAGAAAAACACTAATGTATTCGATTAAAAAATCTGTTAAATTTTGAATAGGTGGCTTTTGCATAACCTTTTTTCTTTGAAATAATTTTTATAATATTTTATCAAAAATCAAATATAAAATCATATAAATTTAAATGTTTTTAGAAAATATATATTAAATTAAAGGAAATAATAAAATACCTAGCTAATGAAACTAGGTATTTAAAATTGAAATTTTAAGATATCCTTTTTCTCTTTTGGATATAGATATAAATAGCCACAATCATAGTAGCAAAAACAATACAAGCTATAATAACAAAATGCAAATATTCTTTGATTAAATCTTCATTTTTACCTAAAACATAACCTAATATAAGCAAAATCAAACACCAAATTCCAGCCCCTAAACTAGTATAAAATATAAACTTTTTCAAATTCATTCTTGCTAATCCTGCAGGTAAAGAAATATACTGACGCAAACCAGGGATTAATCTACCACTAAAGGTGGATATTTCACCATGTTTATTAAAAAAGGCCTCAAATTGAGCAAATTTTGCTTCATTAACTCCAAAATATTTGCATATTTTTAAAAGAACCTCCCGCCCTAAAAAATAACATAAATAATAATTAAGCAAAGCTCCTAAAAGAGCTCCAAAAGTCCCACAAAATAGACATAGCCAAAAGTTAAGTTCATTTTGATGGGCTAAATATCCAGCAGGTATCATCACTACTTCACTGGGAAAAGGAAAAAAGGAACTTTCTACAAACATAAGAAAAATAATCCCCCAATAACCCCAATCTTTTGCAAGAGTGAGTAAAAAATCTATAATATCACCAAGCATAAATAACCTTTATTTTTTAAGCTAATGATATAAGTTTAGTTTTAATGTTTTAAAAATATAACATGGCTTTTGCGCAAATGATTACTAAAATACATAAAATCAATGCAATCAAGTGAGATTTCAAAGGATCTTTTCTTTTTAAAACTTTTATAAAAAATAAAGAGTAAAAAGTCAAAGCTAGCATTGTTATTAATAATAAAAGTTTGATAAATAAAAATATGCCAAAATTACTCGCAAAAAAATCCCAAAAAGAGTTAATTTCATAAAAGCTCAAAAGATAAAATCCACTTAGCAAAAGTAAGATAAAAATACCAGCAAAAATAAAAATACTTGATTTAGTATAGGCTTTTTTGATTTTATCACAATCTTCTTTGTTTGCGTGTTGATAAGCAAAGCGATAAACACATACATCAAAAAATACATAGGCTATAAAAAATACAGCACAAATAAGATGAATACAAATAAAAATAAAATGCATAATTAATCTCCTTAAAAATCATAGCACAATTTTAAGGAGATGTAAAATTAAAGTTTTTCTAAAATTTGGATAGTTTTGATTTTATCTCCTGCTCTAATGCTATCTAGTACTTCCAAACTTTCTTTATCTTCAGGGTTAATTTGCCCAAAGATAGTATGCGCTCCGTCTAAATGAGGCTGTGGGCTGTGACAAATGAAAAATTGCGATCCGCCTGTATCTCTGCCAGCGTGAGCCATAGACAAACTACCTCTTAAGTGCTTGTGTTTTTGATCGTCACATTCACATTCTATCTCATATCCAGGGCCACCTGAGCCTATACCATAAGGACAACCACCTTGTATCACAAAATTTGGAATCACGCGGTGAAAAACAAGCTCATCATAAAAACCATCATTAACTAAGTTGGCAAAATTACACACAGTTTGCGGCGCCTCATCAGGAAATAATTTTAATTTTATATCACCTTTTTCGGTGCTAATGATAGCAAAATTGTATTTTTTTGCATTTTTTGTGTCGATTTTTTTAAGCATTTTTTGATCCTATTCTATATTAGTATAAACTGCTTGTACATCATCATCATCTTCTAATTTATCAAGCAATTTTTCAATATCAAGAAGTTGTTCTTCGCTAAAATTTACAGGATTGTTTGCAAGATATTCAAGTCCTGCTTTTTTAAGCACTAAACCTTTTTTTTCTATGGCATTGCTAAGCTCACCAAAAGCAATGTAATCACCTATAATTAGTAATTCCTCTTCATTTTGTTCAAGCTCTTCAAGTCCTGCATCAATGAGTTCAAGCTCAAGTTCTTCTAAATCTCTATCATATTTTTCAAGATGAAAAACAGCTTTGCGTGAAAACATAAAAGTTAAAGAGCCATTTTGTAAAATTTCTCCACCATTTTTGCTAAAAATCGCTTTTACATTGGCTACTGTACGTGTAGGATTATCACTCATGCACTCAACAATGATTAAAGCTCCATGTGCTGCTTTTCCTTCATAGTGGATATTTTTAATATCAGCACTATCTTTTCCACTTGCTCTTTTAATAGCTGCATCGATATTGTCTTTTGGCATATTATTAGCTTTTGCAGTAGCTATGGCACTACGAAGCTTTGGATTCATATCAGGATCAGCTCCGCCTTCTTTTGCTGCTACTTGTATAGCCTTTGCAAGTTTTGGAAAAAGTTTGCTCATTTTATCCCATCTTGCTTCTTTAGAGGCTCTGCGATATTCAAACGCTCTTCCCATAAATTCTCTCTTTCTTATATTGTTTTAAAGTTAAAAGTATAAACTAAGAAGTCTAAATTTGATTTTAAAGGAGTAAAAGAGTGATCAGAAAAGCTAGAAAAGATGATGTTAAAAAATGCATACAATTGCTTGCTTTAGCAATGGATCATTTTATATACAAACTTAGTGGTTATAATGATCATCAAAAAGCCATAGAGGTTTTAGAAAATTTCTTCACTCAAGAAAATAATCGTTTAAGCTATGAAAATATATATGTTTATGAAGAAGATAGGGAAATTTTAGGTGCGATTTGTTTTTATGATGGGGCTTTGGCGGATGAGCTAGATAAGCCTTTAAATGAGCATTTAGAATTTTTAGGAATCAATGAAAAAGTTTTAAAAGAATGTGAAAATGAGTTTTACTTAGATAGTATTTGTGTGGATGAAAAAGCAAGAGGAAAAGGTATTGCTAAGAAATTGATTGAATGTGCTTTCAATGAAGCTTTAAAAAATGGTAAAAAGCTTTCATTAATCGTAGAAGATGAAAACATAAATGCAAAAATGCTTTATGAAAAAATGGGCTTTAAATTTATAAAAAATAAAATTTTTCACTCTCATAAATATGAATACAGAGAAAAAGGAGAATAAATGATTATAAAAACTAAAAATATTAATTGTCAAAGTTGTGTTAATTTAATCAAGGCTTCACTGGAAGATGAATTTGGTACTATGCAAATAAATGTTGAAACAAAAAGTATTGAGATTGATTTAAAAGCAGAGCAAGTTGAAGAGTTCAAAAAACAATTGCAAGATTTAGGTTTTGAGATAGATGAAGCATGAGTTAAAATTAAAAATAGGCAATATGACTTGTGTTAATTGCTCTAATGCTATAGAAAAAGTTTGTGCAAAAATTGATGGAGTCGAAGATGTAAGTGTTTCTTATGTCAATTCTAGTGGAGTGTTTTTGCTCAAAGATTTGTCTTTGGAAGTAAAAATCAAAGAAAAAATCAAAGCTTTGGGTTTTGAGATATTACAAGAAGAGCAAAATTTATACGAGTTTAAACTCAAAGAGCTTAAAAATATGAAAACAAAGCTTATCATGAGTATAATTTTAAGCTCTATTGCGATGTATTTTGAAATGTTTGTTCAAGGAAATGTTTCTGTTTTAATTCAAATGTTTTTATCTATGGTGGTGATTTTTTATGGTGGAAAAGGTTTTTTTATCCACGCTCTTAAAGGATTAAGACATAAAAATTTAGATATGAACACTTTGATATCCTTAGGTGCCTTTACTTCTTTTGTATATTCTTTTTTTGTGTATTTTGAGGTATTTAGCAAAGATGGTTATTTGTATTTTAGTGGCGGAGCGATGATTATAAGCTTTGTTTTATTGGGTAAATACTTAGAAGAAAAGGCTAAATTTAAATCCTTAGAATATCAAAACAAATTAAAAAACATAGATATTAAAAAAGCTAATATAATCTTAGAAGATGGAAGTATAAAAAGCATACCCAGTGCTTTTGTAAAAGAAAATGATGTGATTTTAGTAAAAGAGGGCGAAAGCGTTGTTGCTGATGGGATGATTATAGCAGGTGAAGCTGAGGTTGATGTGAGTTTTTTAACAGGAGAGTTTTTACCACTTTTAAAAAAGCAAGATGATGAGATTTTAGCAGGAACTGTGTTGATTAATGGAAGCTTAAAGATTAAAGCTAATAAAAAGGCGATTGAAAGTTCATTAGAACAAATCAAAGATCTTGTTTTTAAAGCAGGTAGTGTCAAAACACCTTTAGCAAATTTAGCTAATAAGATTTCAGCTTATTTTGTAGCTTGTATTATTGTTTTATCGCTTTTTGTGTTTGCTTTTTGGTATTTCAAAGAAGGAATTAATGCAGCGTTTTTACATGCTTGTGCTACGCTTTTAATCTCTTGTCCTTGTGCTTTGGGCTTAGCAACCCCTATAGCCATAGTTAGTGCTTTAGCAAATGGAGCAAGAAATTTTATCTTAGTGAAAAATCCAGCAGTGCTAGAGAATTTAGCTAGTATAAAACTTGCTATTTTTGATAAAACGGGCACTTTAAGTCAAGATGATTTAAGTGTTTATAAGCATGATCTAACTCAAGAAAATTTTCAAAAACTCATCCAAATTGAAAATTTAAGCTCACACCCAATCGCAAAGGCTTTTACTAAAGAATTGAATGTAAATTTAAATTTGCAAGGAAAATTAAGTGTTTTAGTGGGTAGTGGTTTGCTTTATGAGGAAAATGAAGATAAATATTTAATAGGCAATGAAAAATTAATGCTTGAAAATGGTGTTGATATGCAAAAAAGCAAGCAATTTTTGCGAGAATTTGAAGATCAAGCACCTATATGTTTGTATTTTGCAAAAAATAATATTTGTCTTGGTGGGGTTTGCTTGAAAAATGAACTTAAAAACGAAGCTAAAGACTTGATAGTAAATTTAAAGCAAAAAGGTGTAAAAAGTATTATTTTAAGCGGTGATAATAAAAAAAGTGTTGCCAAAATAGCAAATGAGCTTAATATCGATGAGTATTATTCTGACTTAAAACCCGAGCAAAAGCTTGATTTTATAAAAGAAAAAATTAAAAAAGAAAAAGTGCTTTTTATAGGAGATGGTATCAATGATGCTCCTGCTTTAAATTTAGCTAGTGCAAGCATAAGTTTTTCCAAAGCAAGTGAGCTTGCTAAAAAAAGTGGAGATTTGATTTTAATAAAAGATGATTTATCTTTAATAGCTTATTGTTTTGAGCTTTCTCAAAAAACTAAAAATATCATCAAACTCAATCTTTTTTGGGCTTTTGTTTACAATGCTTTGTGTATTCCTATTGCAGCAGGTTTTGTGCCATTTATAAGTCTTAGTCCGCATTTGGCAGCTTTGGCAATGTGTTTTAGTTCGGTAACAGTTGTACTAAATTCTTTAAGATTGCATTAGATAATTTTTTAAGCAATATTTATAAGAGTTAATTCATCAAACTCCTAAAAAGGAGTTTGATTGTTAAAGTTCGTTAACAGCACGATATGCTTGATCGATTGCCGAATGCATATAAGCTGACCAATCAGAATCTGAATTTGCTATAACGATATTTCCAAAAGGTTTTCTTGCAAGCTCTATAGTTTTTTGTACTTCTTCACTATCATCAAAAAGACTGTTTTCTGTATATGAATAACAATGCCCCCAGCGATTTACAACTATAGCCTTAATGTCTTTTTCATGGTCAAATCCAGCCGAGCCTAACATGCCTTGAAGTTGATCGCGAACGATTTTTTCATGTTCTTCAAAACTCATAGTGAATAATAAATTTCTACCCACTCTAGCTCTATCTCTTGCATCCATTCCATCAAGATCAATCCCTTGGATGTTTGCAAAAGCTAAAGGAGAGCAAACCATGTGAACACAAATAGGTTTTTTAGGATCTCTTGGATGGTGATATCCTCCCATATCCACAGGATAATCAAGTTTAGTTCTAGCATAAGGCATTTTTGGTGAATAAATTTCATGAACTCCAAGTTTTATAAATGGTTCCCAGTTGCTTATGATAACTTTAGTGTGCAAAAGAGAGGTTTTTACGTTTTTGCTTAAAGCATCTTTTTGATCTTGTGGCATGCTTGGTACTATATATGGAATCATACTATTATAATTTGCCATTACAACCTTTTTAGCTTTTACTCTGTAATTTTTGCCTTTATTAACGTAAGTTACTAAAGCTCCATCTTTTGTATTTTCTACATTAATAACAGTGCTGTTTAATCTTAAACGAACTTTGTTTTTAGCAAGATCAAGTTTAGAATAATCAAAATGAGCTAGAGTAACTTCATCCATATCTTTGCCTTTTTTAGACACATCAGGAATTAATCTTCTAACCATTAATCTAGCAACAGTAGCATTGCCATCAGCACAGTGGTGGATATATGGTTCTTCCATTTCAGCTAATGCTTCTCCTTCGATTGGATCAAGACCAAGCTTGTCAAAACCAGGCAAGAAAGAAACTCTAGCATCTTCACAAGAAACAGCATCAATACCTAAAGCCAAAAAGTCATCTGTCATACCTTCAAAAAATTTTACAGCTTGTGGTGAAAGCTTAACTTTTTCTTCTAAGAATTTTTTATAGCTTGTTTTAGCCACATACTCATCTCTTTGCTCTTTTGTCAAGCCTTTTAAATAGTCTTTTTCGCTTTTAAATAAAGCAATAAGATCTTTTTTATCTTTATCATTAAGTGGAAAATCCCCTATAAAGGCTTCAATGCTTCTTCCGTTGCTTTTTTCCTCAGGAATATCATCACAAATTACTTTTCTAGGGTTGCCACTTACGACCTTATCTACTCCAAATTCAGCCTTAGAAAAATACACACCTCTGCTAAGATTTAAATCAGGATAAAAATTTACATCAAAACGTTTAGCAAGCTCATCAATATCCACACCCAAAGATGATAATAAATCTACTACTTCTTTAGAATATAACGCCTTTGGTGATTGAAATGTTTCACTACCACCATAACTTAAAATAGTACCATCTTCTAAATCTATTTCATTTCTTCTAGCATGTCCACCAAAATCATCATGATTATCAAGGATAAGAATTTTTTTATCTTTTCCAAATTTGTTTTGATAAAAACAGGCAGCTGCTAAACCACTAATTCCAGCTCCAACCACAACCAAATCATATTCTTGTTTAGGTTTGATAGCGCTAAAGTCAAATTTTTCACCATCTCTTAGCATATGTGCAAATTCATAACTTGCATTATTGCTACCCCTTAGTCCAAGCCATTTTGGAGGATAGTATTCTTTGGTAAAATCTTCGATTTTGGCTTCTTTACCATATAATACTTGCAAAGGAGTCATTCCTGCAAGTATAGTTAAAGCCATTCCATTTAAAAAATCTCTTCTTTGCATGATTGTCCTTAAAATAAGATATATCAAGTCTTATTTTAAGAATATATTTATATATTTACTCTTAAAAGTGTTTCATTTGAATACAAATTTTTATAAAAAAGTTACTTTTTTTCTCTTTTTATAATTTTTATATAGTTTAATAAGTAGAAAAATCAAGGCTAGACTCAAAGCTAAAAAATGTGGAATTTGTGGTATTTTTGCAGATAAAAAATAATGCCAAGCTACTAGCAAAAAGCAAAAATATCCAAGTTTTCTTATTTTACTCATTTTTTTAAAAAACTTAAATGAACTTATAAACATAAATGTGAGTATAAAAAAGCTTATAAAACCACTAAATTCTAAATTTTTACTAAAAGTATCTTTGAAAAAAAATATTAAATCTAAATTTTTTCCAAAAGCAAAATAATTAAAAAAGTGAATCAAAGCCCAAAAAAATGCATAAAAACCTAAAAATTTAGGGTAATCTTTTGTGTGTTTATACTTTAAAAGTGAAAAAAACAGGCTCAATCCAAAAAAGATTAAGCTAAATATACCACTATAAAAATATACAGATTTTACAATATCAAATTCTTGCATGATTTGATAAATACTAAAAATAATACTTAAAGCAAAGGCTAAAAATCCACCGATATTATAAACTTTTTTGCTCATTAAAAATTAACCTTTAAATCCATATCTTTATACAAATGCGCTACTTCTTTTTCATAGCCATTAAACATTTGCGTAGGCTTGGTGAAAAAATCTCCCAAAGGACGCTCATTTACTTGAGACCATCTTGGATGAGAAACATTTGGATTAACATTGGCATAAAATCCATATTCTCTAGGGTTTGCTAGCTCCCATGTAGTTTTAGGTTGTTCTTTGGTAAATTCTATTTTTACAATAGATTTTATACTTTTAAAGCCATACTTCCATGGAACTACAAGACGAATCGGCGCTCCATTTTGTCCTAATAAAGGCTTTTTATACATACCCACAGCCATAAGCGTTAGTGGATGCATAGCCTCATCTAATCTTAAGCCCTCCACATAAGGATAATCAAGAGTTGGGAAAAATGAAGCTTGATCGGCAAATTGATTTTTATCAAAAAGAGTGGTAAATTTTATAAATTTAGCCTCACTTTTGACTTTGCATTTTTCTATTAAAGCACGCAATTCAAAACCAACCCAAGGCACTACCATAGACCAAGTTTCAACACAACGAAATCTATAAATTCTCTCTTCTAAAGGAAAGGCTAATAAATCTTGCATGGTTAAAGTCAAAGGCTCTTCAACTTCTCCGCTAACTTCTATTTTCCAGCCGTTTGTGTTAAAATTTTTCGCAAGCTCTACGGCTCTTTTTTTATCAGTAGAAAATTCATAAAAATTTACATAATTAGTCGCAATTTTTTCATCGCTAAGTTTTAATTTTTCATTATTAGGATCAGGAAAGAAATTTAATGCCATCAATTCAGATTGAACTAAGGCTGAACTAACTAAAGCTCCAGCACCTAGTTTTAAAAAATGGCGTCTTTTTTTATATAATTGTTCGTTTGTGATGTTCATAATTTTCCTTTATAAGTTTTGTGATATTAAAACATATAAAGGAAAATAAAAGGATAATTTTTATTATATAAAAAAATATTTTTAAAAAATTATCTCGTTATTTTCAGATAGAGCAGGGTTGTTTTTTGGAAATGGAGAGGTATTAGTGTAATACTCTCTTTGCTTTTCATAAATTCCTTGATGAACCCCTTTTGGAATGATAAATTTTCTAGCACTATCAGGATAAAGTTCTAAGTATTTTGTTAAAAATTCTTTAAAAACCGGAGCAGCAGTCCTTGCACCACCTTCGATTTGTTTCATAGGTTTATTATCATCATTACCATACCAAATGATAGCTTCTATTTCAGGAGTCAAGCCACAAAACCATGCATCTACGCTTTTGTTTGAAGTGCCTGTTTTTCCAGCTATCTCAATCCCTTCTACTCTAGCATTGCGTCCAGTACCTTTTTTAACAACATTTTGCATCATATCATTGACTAAAAAGGCTTGTTCGGGTTCGCTAATTTTTCTTTCTCCTGAATTAAATTCTACTACCATTTTGCCATTTTTATCAATTACTCTTTTAATGAGTATCAAATCTTTTTGCACGCCATAGTTTCCAAATACTGTATAAAGTTTAGCATAATCATAAATAGAAATTCCAAAGCTACCCAAAACTATAGATAAATCAACCGGTATATTCTCAAAGCCCATAAATTGAAGTTTATCATGGATTACATCAAGTCCTAGGGCAAGAGCTAAATTTATGGTAGCTAGGTTTCTTGATCCAGTTAATGCTTCTTTTAAGCTTATAAGCCCTAGAAATTTTCCACCGTAATTTTTAGGTTTCCAGTCTTTCTCATCTTCTTTGGTGCTTTCAAAAATTCTTGAAATATCAGCAACCTTACTCATAGGAGAATAGCCCATATCAATGGCAATTTGGTATAAAAAAGGTTTAAAAGAACTTCCAGGCTGTCTTAAACTTTGAGTAGCACGGTTGAAATTACTTTTTGTATAATTTACCCCACCTACTAAGGCTAATATGTCTCCATTTTGGTGATTTGCTACTATCATAGCTCCATTAAGTGTACTTAAATTGGCATCTTTGTCTCTTTTAACTATTTCATCATAGCCAAATTTTAAAGCTTCTCTTGCAATATTTTGCACATCAAGATCGATAGCAAGCTCTATTTTATAGCCACCACTTTTTAAGTCTTTAATTCCGCTTAGTTGTTTTAAAACTTCTTGAGTAACATAAGGAGCTGCATTTTGTGTTAAAGTATCATCATATACTTTTGGAATTTCTTTTAAGGCATTTTCATACTCTTCTTTAGAAATCCAACCAAGATTATACATTCTTTGTACTACGCTATTTGCTCTAGCTAAAGAAAGATCTAAATGTCTAGTAGGATCGTAAGTACTTGGAGCCTTTGGTATACCTACTAAAATGGCAATTTCTTTCAAACTAAGCTCATCTAAATTTTTTCTAAAATACCCAAGCGCAGCAGTTTTTACTCCATAATATCCATGCCCAAAGAATATGAAATTTAAATATCTTTCTAAAATTTGCTCTTTAGTTAAAGTACTTTCTATTTTATATGCAAGCAAGGCTTCTTTTAGCTTTCTACTCAAAGTGCGCTCAGGGGTTAATTCTGTGTTTTTTATGAATTGTTGCGTAAGAGTGGAAGCTCCTTCCATGGTTTTTCCACCACTTCTTATGATTTTAATGGCTGCTCTAAAAATCGCATCTATATTAACCCCGCCATGTTCAAAAAAGCTAGTATCTTCAATGGCCACCAAAGCTTCTATAAGTCTTGGTGGAAGTTCTTCATAAGGAGCGTAAAAGCGGTGTTGCTCAAAAACATTTGCAACTAACTTTCCATTTTTATCAAAAATTTGTGTTGTAAGAGGTGGTTTGTAATCTTTAAAGGTGTATTGATTTAAATCAGAATCAGAAAATAAATACGCAATAAATATAAAAACTCCAACTGCACACACTATACAAAAAGAAAGAAATATTTTTAAAATTTTTATCATAAAAATGCTTTCAAAAGTTCTATATTAAGCCCTAGTGCTGTACTTTGATGGCCTATGATTTTTTTAATGTATTTTTTATGAAAGCCCTCGCACATCACAGCTCCGGCTTTACCTTGATAAAGTTTTGACTCAATGTATTCTTGCATATCTTTTAGATCAAATTTATCCAAAATCAAATCACACTTGCTAAGATTAAAAATCTTTTTATCTTTTAAAACCAAAATCATCGCGCTTAAAACGCTAATGCTTTTGCCACTTTGCAAATTGAGCATATTAAAAGCCTCATTGTCGCTTTTAGCTTTAGTTAGAATGATATTTTGAGCACAAACTATGCTATCAGCAAATAAAACATTTTTTAAATCAGGATATTTTGCAAAAAACTGCCTTTCTTTTTCTAAAACAATTTTTTGCACATAAGAGCTTGGATTATCTTTTTTTACCAAGCTCTCATCATAATCGATAATAATTTGTTCAAAAGCGATATTTGCTTCTTTTAATAAAGCAACGCGTGAAAGCGAACTTGAAGCTAAATAAAGCATTAAATAAGACTTTCTTCTATGATTTTCTTAGCATGATCAAGCGCTTGTTCTATTTTGCTTGTATCTTTACCACCAGCTGTTGCAAAATCATCCCTACCGCCACCGTTTCCACCAAGTATTTGTGCAATTTCTTTTACCAAAACACCAGCTTTCAATGAAGCGTCTTTAACACCTGCTGCTATGATGATTTTGCCTTCTTTTTCTTGTAAAAGTAAAATTACAGCTTTGTTAAATTTGTTTTTAAACTCATCTATCATGGTTTTTATATCGCCACTGTCTATTTTTTGCACACAATATTGAATGCCATTTATTTCTTTAGAGTTTAATTCTGCTTTGTTTGAATTTTTTAATTCATTTTTTAAACTAGCTATTTCATTTTTTAATTTTGCCACATAGCTTAAAATATCATGAGTTTTTAACTCTTCTTTAGCTTGGTTTAGCTCTTTTAAATTTTCATTAACATAATCAAGTGCAGCTTTGCTTACTACTGCTTCTATTCTTCTAACTCCAGCGCTAACACCGCTTTCTTTGATGATGTAAAAACTTCCTATTTCAGAGCTATTTTTCACATGGGTACCACCGCAAAGCTCTTTACTAGCTCCTAGGGTTAAAACCCTTACTTTTTCTTGATATTTTTCACTAAATAAAGCTATGGCGCCACTTTTTTTAGCTTCATCTAAAGCCAAAATTTCAATTTTAGCTTCATTTGCTTGCATGATGTAAGTATTTACTAAAGCTTCTATTTGCTTTAATTCTTCTTTGTTTAGGGCTTTTGGATGAGTAAAATCAAACCTTAATTTATTATGTTCTACCAAAGAGCCTGCTTGGCTAATGTGTGAGCCAAGAATTTCTCTTAAAGCATGGTGTAATAAATGTGTTGCACTATGATGTCTTGCGATTTGTTCTCTTTTTTTAGTATCTATGCAAGCTAACACTTCATCATTTGTTTTAAGATCTTGTTTTAATTTCACTTGACTAAGATTAATATCAAAGAATTTTTGTGTATCTAAAACCTCATTTTCATTGATAAAGCCTATATCAGCACTTTGTCCTCCGCTTGTTGCGTAAAATGGAGTTTTTTCAAGCATTAACCATGCTATATCTCCTGCTTTAGCTTCGGTTATGATTTTAAAATTTTCATCTAAAATGGCTATGATTTTAGTTTTTTCTTCATAATTTTCATAACCACTAAAAGTATTTTTGCCAAATTTTTCTAATAAAACTTTAAAGTCTCCGCTAACTGCTTTATCTCCACTTCCTTTCCAAGAAGCTTTGGCTCTGTCTTTTTGTTCTTGCATAAGCTCATTAAATTTAGCCTCATCTACACTAAGATTTTTCTCTCTTAGCATATCTTGGGTTAAATCAAGCGGAAAACCATAAGTATCATAAAGTTTAAAAGCTACTTCACCACTAAAAATATCTTTAGTTTTTTTAAGTTCTTCATTGAAAATTTCTATACCATTTTCAATAGTGCTTAAAAATCTTTCTTCTTCTAGTTTGATTTGTTCTTTAATAAATTCTTTTTTTTCATTTAAGTAAGTATAATGCCCACCCATTAACTCACAAACTACATCTACAAGCTCATACATAAAAGCTCTTTTAAGACCTAACAAATATCCATGTCTTAAGGCACGACGCATAATTCTTCTTAAAACATAGCCCCTGCCTTCTTTATCAAAGCCAACTCCTTGAGCAAGTAAAAATACACTTGATCTTATATGATCAGCGATTACTCTATAGCTAGCTCCGCTTTCATAGGTATAAGTTTTACCGCAAAGTTTTGCAATACTCTCAATAATAGGCATAAACAAAGAACTATCAAAATTGCTAAATTTTCCTTCTTTTATAGCACTAACTCTTTCAAGTCCCATACCTGTGTCAATGCTTGGTTTTGGTAATGGAGTAAGTGTGCCATCAGCACTTCTTTCATACTGCATGAAAACGAGGTTCCAAATTTCTAAGAACCTATCTCCATCACCACCCATATAATCTTCACTAGAATTAAAATGCTCAGCACCTTGATCATAAAAAATTTCACTACAAGGCCCGCATGGTCCAGTATCGCCCATTTGCCAAAAATTATCTTTATCGCCAAATTTATAAATTCTTTCTTTTTCTATATGCTTTTGCCAAAGCTCATATGCTTCATCATCGCTTTCATGTACAGTTACATATAATCTTTCTTTAGATAATTTTAAAACTTCAGTTACAAATTCCCAAGCATAAGCAATAGCTTGTTCTTTAAAATAATCCCCAAAACTAAAATTTCCAAGCATTTCAAAGAAAGTATGATGTCTTGCTGTGTAGCCTACATTGTCTAAGTCATTGTGTTTTCCACCGGCCCTTATACAAGTTTGACAGCTTGTTTTACGCGGAGGATTAGGGCGTGGTACTTCTCCAGTAAATATACTTTTAAAAGGCACCATACCTGCATTAGTAAAAAGTAAAGTTGCATCATCAGGAACTAAAGGGCTTGAAGGAGTGATTTCGTGTCCTTTTGACTTAAAAAATTCTAAATATTCTTTTCTTATATCCATAGATTTTCCTAGCTAGTTTTTTGCTTAAAATAATACCAAAAATACTTTAAATTAAGTAAAACTATCCTATAATCACGATTTTAAATTTACTAAGGTAATACAATGAAAATTCCTTTTATAGACTTAAATGCTCAATATAATGCTTATAAAAATGAAATCGATGAGGCTATTAGTGAAGTTTTACAAAGCACTTCTTTCATAGGTGGTGCAAAATTAGAAGAATTTGAAAGCAATTTAGCTAAATATATAGGTATTAAACACGCAATAGGTTGTTCAAGTGGCACAAGTGCGTTATTTTTAGCCTTGATGGCTTTGGGTGTGGGTAGAGATGATGAGGTAATAGTGCCAAGTTTTACCTTTATAGCTACAGCTGAAATGGTTGCTCTAATCGGTGCTAAACCTGTTTTTGTAGATATTGATTTTAAAGATTATAATCTTAGTTTAGAAAAAGTTCAAAGTGCTATCACGCCTAAAACTAAAGCTGTAATTGCTGTGAGTATTTTTGGACTTATGCCCGATATGCTTACTCTAAAAGAGCTTTGTAAAAGTCAAAATATTGCTTTGATAGAAGATAGTGCGCAAAGTTTTGGAGCTAGTCAAAAAGGTATAAAATCATGTGCTATAGCTGATATATCATGCACAAGCTTTTTTCCGTCTAAGCCTTTAGGTGCTTATGGAGATGGCGGGGCGATTTTTACCCAAGATGATGAATTAGCGCAAAAAATAAAAATTTATTTAAATCATGGACAAGTGCAAAGATATAAGCATAAATACATCGGTATTAATGGAAGGCTTGATACTATCCAAGCAGCTATTTTAAATGTGAAATTAAAATACTTAGATGAAGAGATTAAAAAAAGAGAAGCAATAGTAAAAATTTATGATGAAAATTTAAAAAATTGTATTTTACCACCAAGAAAAGATGGTTTTATGAGTGCCTGGGCTCAATATAGCGTGCGTGTAAAGAATAGAGAAATTTTCATGCAAAAATTACAAGAGCAAGGCATACCTACTGCGGTGCATTATCCTTTGGGGCTTCATTTACAAGAAGCTTTTGATTATCTTGCTTATAAAAAGGGTGATTTACCAAATACAGAGCTTTTAAGTGATGAAATTTTATCCTTACCTATGAGTGCATTTTTAAAAGAAGAGCACCAAGCTAGAGTGATTGAGGCTTTTGAATGAAAATAGGGCTTATAGGCCTTGGTAAAATGGGCAAAAACCATTTAAGAGAACTTGAGCATAATTTAAAAGTAAAAGAAATTCATCTTTATGACCCTTTTTGCAAAGATGAATTTAAACACTTTTTTCATAAAAATTTTGATGATTTTTTAGCACAAAATCTTGATGGTGTTATCATTGCCACGCCTACTCATACGCATTTAGATATAGCTTTAAAGGTTTTTCCTAAAATAAAAAATGTTTTGATAGAAAAGCCTTTGGCGTTAAATGTTGATGAAATTTTAATCTTAGAGCAAAAAGCTAGAGAAAACAAAGTCAGAGTAGGGGTGGGTTTTTGCGAGAGATTTAATCCTGCTATTTTAACTTTAAAAGAAAAACTTTTAGAAGATGAGATTATAAGTATTAATATACAAAGAATTTCGCCTTATCCGCAAAGAATAAACGATGTAGGTGTTTTAAGTGATCTTAGTGTGCATGATATTGACTTAGTTAGATTTTTAAGTCAAGAGCAAATTTTAAAAGCAAATATTTATAAAAGCTTCCATCATGATAAATTTGAAGATGAGGTAATGATAAGCTTAAAATTAGAAAATATCTTAGCAAGTATTCATGATAGCTGGAATGGACAATGCATTATAAGAAAAATCACACTTTTAGGTAAAAAACATACTTATGAACTTGATCTTAAAAATTTTGAACTTTTTATCAATATGCAAAAAATTCCAAATTTATATGAAAACTCTCCTTTATATGCTGAGCATGAAGCCTTTTTTGAGCTTTTGCAAAATGGGGTTTGTAAAAATTTAGCTAGCATTGAAGATGCTTTGAGAGTGCAAGAAATTTTAGAAGGTGTTTGATAGTGAAATATGTGTTTTTTTTAAATATGGGCGGGGTTAATAAACTTGAAGAATGTGAAGTTTTTTTAAAAAATATGTTTAATGATCCTTATATTTTAGGGATAAAAAATGTTTTTTTAAGAAAATTTGTAGCCTTTATGATAAGAAAATCAAGACTAAAAGCTATGAAGCAAAACTATGAAAAAATGGGTGGGAAGTCCCCGCTTACCCAAATCACACAAAGTTTATGTGATAAATTAAATTCTAAAACTAGAGAATATAACTTTGATTTTATTAGTCTTTATGTGCCACCCTTTGCAAATGATGTTTTTTCAAAATATGATTTTCAAAAAAATGATGAAATCATTTTATTTCCTTTATATCCTCATCATTCTAAAACCACTGTAACTAGTTCTTTAGAAGTGGTGCAAAATGAGCTAAGAAATATCCAAAATCAAGCTAATGTAAAAATCATTGATGTTTTTTATAAAGATGAGCTTTATAATGAAATGATTATAAAGCATATTTTAGAAAAAAAGAAAGAATGTGATTATAAAACTTTGATTTTTTCTGCCCATTCTTTACCGCTTTCAGTGATTAAAAAAGGTGATTTGTATGAAAAACATGTGCAAGAGCATGTGGGTATCTTGAAAGAAAAGCTTAAAAATAAATTTGATCAAATCATTTTATCATATCAATCAAAACTAGGTCCAGTAAAATGGCTTGAACCTAATACAAGTGATATTTTAGCAAATTTAGATCAAAAAGCTTTGATTTATCCTATATCTTTTTGTATAGATTGTTCTGAAACGATTTTTGAGCTTGGAGCTGAGTATAGACACTTAGCAAAAAGTGATTATGAGCTTATTGCTTGTCCTAATGATAGTGATGAGTTTATAGAGTTTATTTTAAATTGTTTAGTTTAGAGTCAAATAAAACTCTAAATTTTAAAGTTAGTTTGGATTGGTTTTTATCGTTTTGTTCTCTATAGGCTTTAAATAACTTTCTTTTATCATAAGATTTACTGTATCTTTAAACATAGGTAAAGCACTTTGTGCAGCATAATAACTATAAGCCTTGGTGGGATTTCTCACCAAAACCCCTATGGTATAATTGTTTTTCTCATCATTTGCAAAGCCAAAAAATGAAGCATTGTAGCGATTTGAAGTATAGCCTTTTCTTTCAGCAATCCTAGCAGTTCCTGTTTTACCACCTATGATAATGCCTTGAGTTTGTGCTTTTTTACCCGTTCCTTTTTCTATAACATTGATTAAAATTTGTTGCATTTCTTTGGCAGCTTTACTTGAGAGAATTTTTTCTTTTTTAACTTCATCATCAAGTTTTATTAAGCGTCCATCTTGATAAATTTTATTTGCAATTTGTGGTGTGATATAAATTCCATCATTGTTAAATACATTATAAGCAGCTAGAAGTTGCATAAAAGTTGTTTTTAAGCCATAACCATAGCTTAATACAGATTTTTCTACTTCTCTTAATCTTTTTGGATTTGGTATTTCTCCTTTTTGTTCATAAGGAAGATCAATACCACTTCTTTCTCCAAAACGAAAAATTCTAAGCCCTGAGATGATTTCAAGATTGCTTAATCTTTGGGCGATTTTAATCATACCGACATTTGAAGAGTAGGTGATAACTTCTTCCATGCTCATTTTATCTTTTTTATGATCATCGCGTATAGTAAAACGACCAAGTTTATATTGACCACCTTGGGTGTTGATGATTTCATTGACTTTGATTTTATCTAGCATTAAAGCAGTGGTAAATATAAAAGGCTTTATAACAGAACCTGCTTCATAGCCATATTCTATCGCACTTGCATTAAGCACAGATAGATCTTTTCCACGATTTTGCGGATCGTATCTTCTTGAGCTAGCAAGGGCTAAAATTTTCCCACTTTTACTTTCCATAATTGCAACTATAATTTCATTAGCTTTTAGATCTTCATTTCTTTTATCAATAGCCTTTTCTAAGCCTTTTTGGAGTTTTAGTGAAATATTTAAGTATAAATTACATCCATCTATTTTACGTTTTTCATAAGAGTGTAAATTTAAGATAATATTGCCACCTATATCTCTTAAACCTTGGATTTTTGCATTTTGTAAAGGGCTTAAGCATTCATTGTAATATTTTTCTAAGCCTTTTATACCGACATTTTTAAAAATTTCGCTTTTTTCATCCATATAAGTTCTTGTGTAGCCTATGATAGGAGTAAGTGAGTCTTTTGGCATATACACGCGATCTTCTTTGTGTTCTATGATATCAAGTCCTCTTGTTTCAACTCTGCCGTTGTTATTTGTAAAAGACTTAAAAAAACCTTGAGTATAAAGCTTTTTAGCTAATTCTTTTAAATAACTTGCATCTTTTGAATTAATATCTTGGAGTAAAATAAAATTATAACTTCTTCTTTTTTTTGCAAGCATTCTTTTTTTGATATCTTGCATTTGTTCATCGCTTGCACCACTATAAATTTGAAAAAGCGTTAAGAATAATTCTTTTTTATCAGGATTTAAACTTCTTAGATCAATCTCTGCTCTATAAATTTGCCTACTAGAAGTTACTGTAAAATTATCGCTTGTGATGATATTACCTCTAAGAGCGGAAAAATATTGTTCTTTTTGGGTATTTGGTATATGGCGTTTTGAGGTTAGAAAAAAAGTAGAAAGTAAAAACAAGGCCATAAAAAACAGAGCCATACAAAAAGCAAAAGCTACCTTTGAAACTCTATTTCTAATGGTGTTTGAAAGCATATATTAAATTTGAGTTCTTGAAATTTCTTTATATGCGTTTATAGCCTTATTTCTAACTTCAAGCATAAATTTCATACTTGATTCAGCTTTGCTAATAGCAATTGCTGCTTGGTGTAAGTCTTTTACTTCACCTGTTGCAATGTCTACCATAGCAGCTTCAGCTGTTTCTTGAGCTTTATTAAGGTTGTTAATAGAATTTTTTAATAAGCTTGAAAATTCATCACCTATATCATTTGAGTTGTTATTATTTTTATTGTTAACATTGTTAAATTGATTTATACCATTAATAGTGTTCATTTATTAACCTCTTAGTAAATCTATCGCACTTTGTGCTATGGTTTTAGTGCTTGTAAAAGCGCTTACATTTGCTTGGTAAGCTCTTGTTGCTTCTATTAAATCGGCCATTTCAATGACAGGGTTTATATTTGGAAAAGCAACATAACCTTGTTCATTCGCATCTGGATGAGATGGATCAAATTTCATACGAAAATCTTTATCATCTCTTACAACCTTATCAACTACTACGCTCATTATAGCAGGTTTTGCATCTTTTTGCGAAGCAGGATCATTTAAAGGATTTTCATATTCTAAAAAATTATTATCTTTAGCGATTTGTTTATTTAGTAATTCATTAAAATCAGTCGCTTTAAAAATTACTTCTCTTCTTCTATATGGACCGCCTTCTGCTGTTCTAGTAGTGTTTGCATTAGCTATATTTGAGCTAATTACATTCATTCTAAAGCGTTGAGCGCTAAGTCCGTATCCGCTAATATCAAAATCACTTAAATAAGCCATTGTTTTTCTCCTAGCCTAATTTAGAGCTTGTTTCTATGATGGTTGAAAAAATATTACTTTGTCTTCTTAAAACACCATCTAAAGCAGTAATCATCATAGTATTTTTACTCATTTCAGTAGTTTCTACATCAAGATCTACTGTATTTGCATCATTTCTTGCTAAATGCCCATCTCTTAAATAAATGGTTGATTTATTAGGATCTGGAAATTTCCAAGGTTTTTGATGATTTGCATTTGTACTTGCTAATTCAAGCTCTTTGGTATCTTTCTTTTTAAAAATTTCATTTGCTCTATTAACTAAAGCAGTTTCAAATTCTATATCTCTTGCTTTATAAAAAGGAGTATCAACATTTGCAAGGTTAGAATTAATCATTTGACTTCTTAGGTTTCTTCCTGCTAAAGCATCAACAATAAGTTCTTTTGATTTAAAAGGGCTTATCATAGTTTTTCCTTTAAAATAAAGCTTTTATAGACTAAAAGCAAAAATCATTCCAAAATATTTATGCAATTTTGTTTATCTATAAGTATATCTTTTTATAGTAAATTTTCGAAATTTTTAAAGCCACTTTCAAGCGAAACCTTTTTTTCTAGTGTTTTTAAAAAATCTTTTTTTGTCATTTCTTTAGCGCCCATAAATTTTAAATGCTCATTAGGCACTTGACAATCTATTAAAAAATCATATGGTTTTAAAAGCTCACAAAGTCTTATTAGGGCTACTTTTGAGGCATCTTTTTTAAGACTTATCATGCTTTCGCCAAAAAATATTTTACCTATGATAAGTCCATATAAACCGCCGATTAAAACATCATTTTCATAAACCTCAACACTATGAGCTAAATTTTGCTCAAAAAGCTTTGTATAAACTTGTATAAATTCTTGACTTATCCAAGTTTTTTTTCTTTTTGCGCAATGGCTTATAAGAGAGTTAAAATCAAAATCAAGTCTTATTTCATAAGTTTTTAAAGCTTTTTTTATGCTTTTTTGTATATGCACTTCATTAGGTAAAAGCACCATTCTAGGAGAAGGGCACCACCAAGTAACAGGATTGCTAGTCCATGGAAAAAGCCCTAAGCTATAAGCATGAGGTATAAAATCTACCTCTAGCTTTTCGCTAATAAAAACAGGCGCATCATCAGGGCTTTTTAAAAGTTTAGAATACAAATTCGATTTTTTCATTTTTGGAAAGTTTGAGTTTTAATTTGCCACCATTTTTTAATTTTCCAAACAAAATCTCATCGCTCAATCTCTCTCCTAATTCTTCAGCAATAATGCGTTTTAATAATCTTACCCCAAATTCTTTATTATTGGTTTTTTTAGCAAGAAATTCTTTTACTTTTTTATCAGCTTCTATGGTGATATTATTTAAATTTTTCGCCATTAAATCTAGCTCTTTTTGGACGATTTGTTCTAAAATTTCTTGATTTAAGTCATTAAAATGAATGATTTTATCTATACGGTTGATAAACTCAGGCGCAAAAAAATCTTTTATGGCTTTATTACTTTTTTCTTTATCGCTGCTTAAAAAACCAAGCTCATTACTTTCTTTTAAGCCTAAATTTGAAGTCATAATGATAATAGTATTTTTAAAATCAGCTTTTAATCCACTATTATCCGTCAAGCTTGCATTATCAAAAATTTGCAAAAAAGTATTAGTTAAATCAGGATGAGCCTTTTCTATCTCATCAAACAAAACTACGCTAAAAGGATTTTTTCTAATACTATTACTAAGTAAACCACCATCTTCATAGCCCACATAACCTGCTGAAGTTCCTATGAGTTTGCTCACATCATGTTTTTGTGAGTATTCACTCATGTCAAATCTTTCAAGATTAAGGTTTAAAATTTGTGCTAAATTTTTAGCAAGTTCGGTTTTGCCAACCCCGCTTGAACCGGTAAATAAAAACACGCCTTTTGGGGTATTTTTACCTTTTAATCCTGCATAGCTTTGTTTTAAGGTAGAACATAAAGCCTTGATAGCTTCATCTTGTCCAAAAATGTTTTGTTTTAAATCATGCTCTAAGTTCTTAAGAATTTTACCTTGATCGCTTTTATAAATTTTATGAGAATGTGTCATTCTTGCTAAAGTATTTTCTAAATCTTTTATTTTTACTATTTTTTTACTTTTTTTATCTTCTAAAGCAAAGCTTGCACCAAGCTCATCGATTAAATCAATCGCACTATCGGGTAAAAATTTATCATGTAAAAATTGTTTTGCTAATTTTATACTTGTTTGCAAAATTTCATCGCTGATTTTGATTTTGTGAAAATTTTCATATTTGCTTTTTAAGCCTTGTAAGATTAAAAAACATTCTTCTTCGCTTGGCTCATCTATATCAATTTTTGCAAATCTTCTACTTAGGGCTTTGTTTTTATCAAAGGTGTTTTTATATTCTATAAAAGTAGTTGCTCCTATGCATTTGATGTTGCCATTACTTAGTGCAGGTTTTAATAAATTTGACATATCTGCATGACTTTCATTACTTGCGCCAGTTCCTACTATGGTGTGAATTTCATCTATAAATAAAATAGCATTAGGGATATTTTCTAATTCTTTTATGATATCTTTTAATCTTTTTTCAAAATCACCCCTGTATTTTGTCCCTGAAAGCAAGCTTGCCATATCAAGACTATAAATTTTTGAGTTTTTTAAATGTTTTGGTACTTTTTCTTCGGCTATAGCTAACGCTAGTCCATCTATAATGGCACTTTTACCAACACCTGGCTCACCAACTAAAATAGGATTATTTTTTTTGCGACGGCTTAGAATTTGCATCATTCTTTCAAGTTCAAATTTCCTACCTATAACAGGATCTATTTTGCCTTTTTTTGCAAGCTCAACTAGCTCTATGGTATGGGTTTTTAAATTTTCAAATTCAGCATTTTGTAACAATTCTTTTATTTTTTCTTCTTCTATTAGGTGTTTTTTTAAGATATTATAAGAATAAGCTTTTTCTTCTTTGCAAAGTGCAATGATAAAATCAATCACACTTGTTTGATTTTTTGCATTTAGCTTGTGTAATATATTTTCCAAGATTACAGAAAAAATAGGTTCTATTTCTTTTTTTAAAATTTCGTTATTTTTAGCTAAGTAGTTTTTTAACTCATTTTCAAAGCCTTGTAAATCACCATCTCCGATTTCTTCAAGTAGATTTTTAAAATCATTGCTAAGCTTAACTAAAGCAAAAAGCAAATGCTCACAAGTGATAAATTCATGATGATTGATAAAGCTTAAATGTCTTGCATTTTGTATAAATGAGTCAATTAATTCTTTATATTTCATTGTTCTTCTATCCTTGTTTGGAGTGGAAAATCATTGTTTTTTGCTGCCGTGTCAACTTGCTGTTTTTTACTTAGTGCAATCTCTTCTGTATATATACCACAAACTCCACTTCCTTGATGATGAATTTCAAGCATGATCGCACTTGCTTTTTCAAAATCATGATGAAAAATATTCATTAAAATTTCAATTACAAAATCCATAGTGGTAACATCATCATTTAAAAGCAAAACCTTAAACATTTTAGGTTCTGCTAGTTTTTGTTGTTCTAAAATTTCACTTTTTAGACTCATTTAATATCCTAGTAATGTCTTCTTGCATAATCTCAGTAGAAACTTTCCCAAGATAATATTTCACATAACTTTTTGAGTCTTTATTCCAAAAGTCTGTTAAATCTTGATAAATACCATCTTTTAAAACTACTTTAAAAGGAAGTTGTTCCATGCTTTGATAATTAATATCTTTTAAAGCTTGTGCGACAATTCTATCATTTTCTTTAGAATTGCTTAAAAAATAATACGCCCCATATTTAATAGCAAAATCTTTTACAGTTTGATCGCTTACATTTTCAAAATGACTAAGCCCCATGATGATAAAATTATCTGTATTTTTTTGCCATAAGCTTGTTAAATGGGTAGCTTCTTCTTGGCAAGGTGTGCAAAAGGTTCCAAAAAAATCAAACATTAAAATTTTATTCTCTTCACCCTTTACCACAAAACCATTTTGTGTTCTTACTAAGGTTTTTTCGCCACCATTGACACTTTTTAAAAGAATTTCATCACCCATTTTATACTCAGCAAATGCAAATTCATTTTCGATTTTTTCTTCACTTGAGCAAGCACTTATTAAAAATGCAAAAGCAATAGTAAAAAATAAATAAGCAACTTTTTTCATCAAAATCCTTTTTTAATAATGATTTTTCATAGCAGTTCTTGCCTCAAGATCTGCTTGTTTTTTCTTTAAACTTTCTCTTTTATCGTGTAAGTTTTTTCCTTTAGCTAAGGCTATTAAGACTTTTGCTTTATTTTTTTCATTAAAATAAAGTTCTAATGGCACTATAGTAAAGCCTTGAGTGCTAATTTTACCAAAAAGCCTATTGATTTGCTTTTTATGCATTAAAAGTTTTCGCGTGCCTTTTTCATCATGCTTATAAAAAGAATGTGTAGTACTAAGATGAGAAATATGAGCATTAAGTAAGAAAATTTCACCTTTGATAATACGCACAAAAGAATCTTTTAAATTTGCTCTACTAGCTCTTAATGCTACCACTTCAGAACCTTTTAAAACAATACCTGCTTCAAATTTTTCCAAAATTTCATAATCAAAAAAAGCTTTTTTGTTTTTTACTATAGTTTTTTTCATCATTTAGCCTTAAAAACTCCACTTCCACTTCCACTTAAAAAATAAGCCTCATCAAGAAAAGTTTGCATTTTAGGATAAATTTTTACACAAGGAGCAAATAAGTCATTTAAATCAGTATTTTTATACTCTAAAATTTCGCTTGTTTTGAGTGTTTTAAGTGTTTTGGACAAATTTAAATTTGCTGTTAAATCATATGAGCTTTCATCAAATGCTTTATATACTTTTGCACTTGAGCATTCAATAGCCGGAAAAGTAAAATCAAGTTGGGTAAAATCATCTTCAAAATATTCTACAATCTCGCCACACCCACTAATATTTGCACTATTGTATCCGCTTAAAAAAAAGATTAAATCAGAACCGAGTTTTTGGCAGATTTGTTCAAGTTGTTGTTGGTTGAGTTTTAAATTTAAAGCTTCGTTGATCATAAGCAAAAATGTCACTGCATCAGTGCTACTTCCACCAAGGCCTCCACCTATGGGAATATTTTTGATAAGCTTTAAACTTTTGTCTTTAAAAAATTCATTTAATTCATTAGAAAATCCTAAATTTTCTAATTCTTTATAAGCTTTGTGTATGATGGTATCTTGGGTAAAATTTCCAGTGATTTCAAATCCTTCTTTTGTTTTTTCATCACTAAAGCTTAATTCATCAAAAATATCTTTTAACAAGACAAAGCGTGATTGTAATAAATGATATGATCTTGAGTCAATTCCTGTGATTTTTAAAAAAATATTAGCTTTTGCGTAAGCTTTCATTTTTTTAGCTTTTTACTCAGATCATCAAGTTTTATCGTTTCATCGCTAATTGCATGTAAATTTTCACTTTTTACTTGCTCGATAAGCTCTTTGCGTAGTATCATTAAAGACTTTGGAGCTTCGATGCCTATTTTAGCATAGCCTTTGCCTGTTTGAACTACTTTAATTTCTATATCATCTCCGATTTTTATGCTTTCATTTTCTTTTCTTGATAAAATTAACATTTTAATACCTTATTTAAATAATATTGCACTTGATTATCTTGGATAGAAATGATAGAAAAAAAATCTTTTTCTTCTAAAATATAGCTACCTTCTTCTTGAATTTCCAAATCGTCCAAAAATATTTTTTGTCCATTGTGTAATTTTTTGGGGTATTTTACCGTATTTTTTCTAAGATTTAAATAAGCTAAAGGATTTAACTCTTTTTCATTTTCATAAAAAAACATTCCCTCACTTAAGCGCTCTAATGAGCTTAGCGTGGCTTTAATACCAAGTTTTCTGGCAAATAATTCACAATAAGAGCGTATATAAGAACCCTCACTAACTGCTATTTCTATGGTTAAAAAGGGGTGGTTATAGTGTAAAATTTTAGTATAAAAAATTTCCATAACGCAGGGTTTTAAATTGACTTCAAAACCTCTTTTTGCAAGCTCGTAAGAGCGCACTCCATCTATTTTTTTTGCACAAAATGCGGGTGGGGTGTAGGTGATTTTACCTAAAAGTTCATTTTTAATTTGTTCTAAAACTTTCTCTTCAAAAGCATGTATAAGATTGATCTCTTTGATATTTTGATTATCAAGGCTTAGTGAATGCACGCCTAGCCAAAGCGTTGCTTTGTAAACCTTTGGATTTTTATCAAAAAAGCGAAAAAGTTTTGTATATTGATCAAAGGCTATGAGTAAAACACCTTTTGCAAAAGGATCAAGTGTTCCTGAAAAACCTGCTTTTTTATTTTTATATTTTTTCTTGAGTTTGCCTAAAAAAGCATTAGAGCTCATTCCGCTTGGTTTGTAAGCTACAAAAAGCTTATTCATATCACTTTTTCCACAAAACTTGACATTATCATTCTTTCTATGCCTCCAAAATTAATCGTGAGTTTTTCTTCAGCACCTATTTTACTTACCCCAGTGACTCTACCTATGCCAAAAATTTTATGTTTGATTAAATCGCCTTTTTTGTAGCAATTTTTTTGATGATCTAGTGTTAATTCTTTTTTGATTACATTACTCTCGCCAAAAAATCTACTTTTTTCTAATCTTGTGCGACTTCCTTTGTAAAATCTAGAATTAGCATAGCTTAGATAAAGTTTTTTCTTGGCTCTAGTGATTGCTACATAAGCAAGTCTTCTTTCTTCTTCTATATTGCTGGATTCGCTAGTAAGTGGGAAAAATCCTTCTTCTAAACCTATAATAAAAACATAATCAAACTCAAGTCCTTTGCTTGCATGAATACTCATAATACAAATACTTTCTTTATCAAGTCCATCTTGCTCATTAAGTAAAGAAATTTCATTTAAAATATCATCTAAGCCATTATAATTTCCATGAGTGATTTTATCTTTTAAGTTAGCATAAAGTTCATCTATGTTTAAAAGTTTATCTTCACCTTCTGGGTTATCTTTATAAAATTCTTTGATTTTAAATTCTTCTTCTAAGGCTAAAATCATTGCAAGTAAATCATCTTTTTCTTTGATTTTGTGTATGCTTAGTATGAATTTTTCTAATTCTTTGTCTGTTTTTTTGCTAAAAAATCCACTTCCTTGCAAAGCACATAGGCTTTCAAATAAAGACAAATGATTTTCTTTAGCATAATTTTCTAGCTTTTCTAAACTTGCATTACCAAAATTTCTTTTAGGACGGTTGATAATACGTTTAAAAGAATAATCATCATTTAAATTTGAAAGCAATCTTAAATAAGAAATAATATCTTTAATTTCAGCTCTTTCATAAAAACGAATTCCACTTAGCAATTTAAAAGGAATTTTTTCTTTACTAAAAGCTTCTTCAAGAGCGCGAGATAGGGCATTTACTCTATAAAGTATGGCTATTTCACTAGGATTAATCCCTGAGTTTAAAAGTTTTGAAACTTCTCTTGCAACCTTCAAGCTTTCAATTTTCTCATCATCATTTTGTAAAATTGTAATTTCTTCGCCTTCATCTTTGGTGCAAATTAAAGTTTTTCCTAGTCTTTTTCTATTGTGTTCTATAAGTTCATTTGCAGCTTGTAAAATAGCGCTAGTTGAGCGATAATTTTGCTCTAGTTTGACTAATTTTACATTATTAAATTGCTCTTTGAAATTTAAGATATTTTCTATTTTAGCCCCACGCCAACCATAAATACTTTGATCATCATCGCCCACCACACAAATATTTTCATGAGATGTGCAAAGTTTTTTTAGAATTTGATATTGTAAGGCATTAGTATCTTGATATTCATCTACTGTTATATAAGTATATTTTTGACTTTGCTCTTTTGCAAATTGTTCATCTTCTAAAATTTTATTAGTTAGCATGAGCAAATCATCAAAATCCATAAAATTATTTTGGATTAAAAAATGCTCATATTGCTCATATAAATGAATGATTTCTTCGTAATTTTTGTTTTTTTCATCTTTTAAAAATTCTAATTCTTTGCGTATTTCTTGAGCGCTTTTGCTTTGATTTTTAAAATTTGAAATATAAGCACCTATGCTTGCTAAAGAGCTTTGCAAATTTTCGCTAGCCAAATCTTTTAGTATTTTCTTTTTATCATCTGTGTCAATAATGACAAAATTATTTGCTCTATTAATTCTTTCGCTATAAAGTCTTAAAAATAACAAGCCAAATTTATGAAAAGTACATAAAAGGGGATTGTGTAAATTTTGATCTTGTAAAAGTGCTAAGGCTCTTGTTTTCATTACATTAGCAGCTTTATTTGTAAAGGTTAGTGTGAGGGTATTTTGCGCAGGAATGCCTACATGATCGATTAAATAAGCAAGTCTAGTGGTAATGGTTTTAGTCTTTCCACTACCTGCGCCTGCTAGTATCAGCATAGCTCCATCAATATGCATGATAGCTTCTTTTTGGCTATCATTTAAACTTTCAAAAAAACTCATTTTTTAAATAAATCTTTATTGTTGGGATTATTTAAAAAAGCATTCATGGATTTTTCTTTTAATTTTTGATCATTTTGCTTTTTGAAATAGTTTGAAAAATTAACAAAAATGATATTATCTTCAACTTGAATTTGAGTAATTGCTCCCAAATCTACTTTCACAAAGGTTGCAAAATCATCAGGTCCAAAACCTGCATGAAATTCTATATGCTCATTTGTTAAAACTATAGATTTAAAAGTATAACCACCAAGCGCAAAAAGACAATAAGGATTTTTACTCACTACATCTAATTCTGGCGGCAAAGGAGGTTCGAGTGTAACAAATTTAGTATTTACAATGATATTAAATTCAATATTCTCTTGAGTTAAAATTTGCAAACATTCATAAATGCTTTTTTGCATTAAACTTATAAAATTTTTATTATTTAAAATTTTATCAATCATTGCTTAGCCTTAAAAATTCATCTACTAGTATTCTAACTTGCTCTAAGCCTATATTCCAAAATTCATCACTTTCTATATCAAAGCCAAACATAGCTACAAGTTCTTTTGGACTTTTACTTCCCCCACTACTTAAAAACTCAATATAAATTGAGGTAAAATTAGGACATTTGCCACTTTTATATAGACCGTAGAGTGCTAAAACTAAAAGTTGTGCATAAGCATAAGCATAGCAGTAAAATGGAGAGTGTATAAAATGTGGTATATAAGAATACCAAAGGCCATAGTTTTTGGTTAAAACTACACTATCTTGAAACATTTTTCTTGATTCTTCAAGCCAAATTTCACTTAGTTCTTGAGCGCTTAGTTCTTCTTTTTTAGCATGAAATCTGCGTTCAAAAGTAGTAAAATTAATCTGTCTATAAAGAGTAGCAAAAATATCTTCGATTTTTGCTGCATATAAAGATAAAAGCTCCTCTTTGTCTAAATTTTCTTTAATGTAATCAAAAATCAACATTTCTGCAAACACTGAAGCAGTTTCTGCTGTAGTTAGAGGTGTATCTTGATTTAAAAAACTTACTTTATAAGAAAGTTTTTGATGTATAGTGTGGCCTAGCTCATGAGCTAGGGTAAAAAGATCGCGTCTTTGGTTGGTATAGTTTAAAAGTATGAAAGGATGGCTTAGTGGCGTGCTTGAGTGAGAAAAAGCACCGCTTTGTTTAAATTCTTTAGGATAAACATCAATCCAATTATTCTCAAAAGCTTCTTTTGCTATCATATAAAAATCTTTAGAAAATTTTTCAAAGGCTTTTAAAACGATATCCTTTCCTTGATTAAAATCAACTTGCATTTCTTTTCCAATAGGCGCATAACGATCATAATCTTTTAGCTTTTTATATCCTAGAATTTTTTTCTTTGCATTGTAAAATTTAGAAACGATATCAAAGCTATTCTCGCTAGCACTAATAAGTGCATCAACACTTTTTTTAGAAATTTGATTTCTTATATGTCTTGGAGTTTCAGGACTTTCATAGGATCTTAACTCGCAAATACTAGCAAGTTCACTTTTAATCATATTGAAAATATATACTAAAAGTTTGTTTTGCTTTTTTAAGGTTTTACTAAAGCATTTTGAAGCATTTTTTCTAATGCTTCTATCTTTATCATAAAGATTGCTTAGAATTTCTTCCTCGCTTAATTTTTGCCCTTCAAAATTAAATTTTAAAGCACTAAAGGTTTCATCAAATAATCTTGCAAATGCATCTGAGCCTGTACTTGATAGAGCCAGGATAATTCTTTCTTCTTTTTTAGAAAGATTGTGTTTTTTGTGTTTGATAAGATTGTTTAAATAAAACTCATAATCTTTGCAAAATGTGATGAAAGTTTTGCTTTTTTCTTCTTTTAACTCGCAAAATTCAAGGTCAAAAAATAAAAGATTTTCTTCTATTTTTTTACTTAAATTTTCATATTTTGCATAAAAAGCACCTTTGGTGGTATCTTGAGCAAAATTTAAATATACATAGGTTAGTATGTGAGAAAGTTTTAAGATTAATTCTTCATAATTTTTTAAAGCCTGTAAGAATTGCTCATTGTCTAAACTATGAAGATTATTTTCATATTGTTTTTTAAATTCACAAGCTTCTTCTTGGGTTTTTTGTAAAAAAAGATTTAATTCTTGCTCATCTTTAAATAACGTACTTAAGTTCCAATTTTGCATGATTTTAGCTTTCTAAAATGAGTTTTTTTAATACAGCCATTCTAATGGCAACACCATTTTTAACTTGAGTTAAAACCTTACATCTTTTATCAGCCATTACTTCATCGCTAATATCAATATTTCTATGCACAGGGCCAGGATGTAGGATAATGAGATTTTTATCTTTTATTAAATCTTTACTAATGCAAAAATCATTTGCATAATCTTTAAGCGATGCATAGGTTGGAATATTGTGTCTTTCAGTTTGTGTTCTAAGACTCATGATAATATCAATATCATCAATGACTTCTTTTAGTTTATTTGTTTTTTTAATGGGATAATTTGGCATAAAATGAGGTGGGGCTACTAGGGTGATATCAATACCAAAACGAGGCAATAATTCTAAATTTGAAGCAGCAACGCGCGAGTTTTTAATATCTCCTACTATTGCTATTTTTTTACCTTTGACATTATAATCAAAATGTTCCATTATAGTAAAAAGATCAAGTAAGGCTTGGGTAGGATGAGCATGTTTGCCATCGCCTCCATTAACTATAGGACAATGAGTATAATTTGCTAAAGTATGAGGCGCACCTGAGTTTTTGTGTCTAACTACAATAGCACTTGGTGCCATTGCATCTAAATTCGCAGCAGTATCAAAAAGTGTTTCACCTTTACTTGAGCTACTTCTTGAAACATCTAATTTTAAAACTTTAGCACCCAGTCTTCTTGCAGCTGTTTCAAAGCTTGATTGAGTGCGTGTTGAATTTTCAAAGAAAATTGTTGTGATACTTTTTCCTTCTAAAAATGTACGCGGTTTTTCATCTAAAAATTCTTTTGCTTCTTTAAATAAAGCCAAGATTTCATCATTGTTAAAATCTTTTGTAGTGATTAAATGTCTCATAAGCCCTCCTTAAATTTTTAAATTAAGCTCATTATCTGAACAAATGGCGCTAAATAAAACGTCTGTTGAACTATTTAAAGCTGTTTCAACGCTATCTTGAATAACCCCTATGATAAAACCAACCGCAACTACTTGCATAGCTATGTCATAATCAATATTAAATAAAGAACAAGCAAGTGGTATAAGTAAGAGTGAACCTCCAGCAACCCCGCTAGCTCCACAAGCTGCAAATGCGGCTAAAACACTCAAAAGCATAGCTTGTAAAAAATTTATTTCAATGCCTACTGTGTGAGCTGCTGCAAGACTTAATATAGCAATGGTTACAGCTGCTCCTGCCATGTTAATCGTAGCGCCTAGTGGAATAGAAATACTATATAAATTATTATTGATATTTAATTTAGAGCAAAGTGCCATATTTACAGGGATGTTTGCTGCAGAACTTCTTGTAAAAAATGCAAAAACAGCACTATGTTTTAAGCAAATAAAAATCAAAGGATAAGGATTTTTCTTCGTATAAGCAAAAACAATTAAAGCATTAATCACAAAGGCTACAAAAAACATGGTTAAAACTAAAATGATTAATAATTTAACATAACTTAAAAGTCCTGCTGCTCCTGTTTGAGCAACTGAATTTGCTACAAGTCCAAAAATTCCAAAAGGAGCAAGCTTGACTATAAATTTGACGATTTTTAACACGCCTTCGTTGATATCAGTAAAAAGTTGCTTTGCATCATTTGAGCAATGCCTTAGAGCAAAACCTCCACCTATAGCCCAAGCTAATATACTTAAATAATTTCCTGAAGATAAAGCGTGGATAGGATTATCTACTATTTGAAAAAGTAAGGTTTTAAATACTTCGCCTATATGCGCAGGGCTTGTAGTGGAAGCTTTTTCAATATCAGTTAATACTAATTCTACAGGAAAGATAAAGCTTATACTAACTGCGCTTAAAGAAGCTAAAAAAGTTCCAAATATATATAAGAAAATGATATGTTTTATTTTTTCGCTTCCATGGTTAAATTCTTTTGTGCAAATAGTTGTTAAGATTAAGATAAAAACTAAAATTGGCGCTATAGCTTTTAAAGCTCCTGTAAATAAAGCACCAAAAATATTTGCAAAAACAGCTAAATCTTTAGAAAAAACACCTACTAAAATTCCTAAAATAATACCTATGCAAATTTGTAAAATAAGATTTCCATCTTTATAGCGTTTGATTGCACAAGAAAATAAACTCATTTTTTACCTTTTTTGTAGTGATAAATTTTTAATTTATTCTAACAAAGTAAAGCTTAAATAAGCTTTTTTATTTTTAAGCTAGCTTGTGTTAAAATAAAGCTAGAATTTTTATGATAAGGAATATTAAAAATATGTATTTGTTTACTTCTGAAGTTGTTAGTGCAGGACATCCTGATAAATGTGCTGATATTATAGCTGATTCTATAGTGGATGCTTTCTTAATTCACGATAAAGATTCAAGGGTTGCTAGTGAGGTTTTTGTAGCAGGAAATAAAGTAGTAATTGGTGGTGAAATTAAATCAAAACATAAACTAGAAAAACAAGATTATGAAAATATTGTAAAAAAAGCTCTAGCAGATATTGGCTATGATGGGCATCCACATTTTAGCAAAAAACAATGTTTACATCCTGATGATTTAGATGTAATGGTATTTTTAAATGAGCAAAGCCCTGATATCAATCAAGGTGTTGATCAAGAAGATGGAGAGATTGGAGCGGGTGATCAAGGGATAATGTTTGGTTTTGCAAGTAATGAAGCAAAAGAATATATGCCAGCAGCTATTTCTTATGCTAGAATGCTTTGTGATAAAGTATATGAGTTTGCAAAAAACAATCCTGATAAACTTGGAGTGGATATTAAAACTCAAGTGACAATTGATTATGTAAATAAAGAAAATTTTGAAAATTGTAAACCTCAAAGCATCCATACTATTGTAGTTTCAGCTCCTTGTGTTGAAAGTATGAAAATAGAAGATCTAAGAGCTTTGGTGATGGATTTGATTTTAGATTCAAATTTACCAAAAGAACTTTTTTGTCCAGAAAAAACAAGAATTTTAATCAATCCAACGGGAAAATATGTAAATCACAGCTCGTTGCATGATAGTGGTTTAACAGGAAGAAAACTTATAGTAGATAGCTTTGGTGGTTATGCTCCAATAGGCGGAGGAGCGCAATCTTCTAAAGATTATACTAAGGTTGATAGAAGTGGGCTTTATGCAGCAAGATGGCTTGCTAAAAATATCGTAGCCGCAGGTCTTGCTAAAAAATGCATAGTGCAGCTTTCTTATGCTATAGGCGTAGCTAAACCAACTTCTGTAAGTGTGGATTGCATGGGAACAAACACAAGATTAAATGATGATATTTTAAGTGATTTTGTGATGAAAACTTTCCCATTAACTCCAAATTGGATTAAAAATAAATTCAATCTTGATAAACCAAGTAAAGATACTTTCATGTATGCTGATGTAGCTGCTCGTGGTCAAGTAGGTCAGGCTGATTATCCTTGGGAAAAATTAGACGCTCTTGATGAATTTAAAGCATTATAAAATGAAGCTTTTAAGCTTCATTTTGCTTTAAAAGTTTTTCTTTTATCTTTAAAATCAATATCTCTTTTGGCTTAATTACAGTATTTTCTTTTCCATTAACTGCATGATATATGCTTACATTATAATTATTCGCATAAAAACGCATTAGAAAATTTTGTAATTTATATTCACTTGAAAAATTAAACCAAGCATTGTTTGAAATGGCTATGATGATCTTTGAGTGTTTGTAAAGTTTTTCTTTTGTGGCTTCAAAGCAGATAGCATTAGTGATGAGTTGATTATTTAGAATGTATTGATTTAATTCCTTTCCTTTTGAAAATTCATCAATATTTAAAAGATATTTTTTAAAAAAGGTTTTAAATATAGGAATTTCTTCCCCAAAAGGTACAAGATAGTGTTTGTTAAAAACTTGTATGTTACCATTGTCAAATACATAAGTGCTATTATATAGATGATTAGGTGTGGTACTTATAGCACCTGTGATGATGATGATTTGTTTTGATAAATCTTTTAAAGCTTGTAAATAACTTGGAGCTTTATTTAAAGCAAAGGCAAAAGCTGTTTCAGGAAAAATAATTGCTTCTTTGCTTTCTTTTATGGCCTGATTGATTTGATAAAATATATCTTTAGAATGAGTTTGTAAATTTTCTTGTATGAATTTTTGATCTTGGGAGATATTAGTTTGAATTAATTTATAGTCTAAATTTAGTGTTTGTGGTTGTTTTTGATTATACTGAGCTCCGATTAAAATAAGAATTAGAATAATTGCTATTTTATAATATCTTGAAATGTATTTTTCATAATAAAAATAAGCAATCAAAAACATAGCTACAATGCCTTGATAACTTGCATCAAAGATTCCATATACACTTAAAACACCCCAATTTAGCCAATCAAATCCAAAAGGATGAACAAAACTAAGTAAAAAAATTCCACAAAGTCTTAAAAAATCATATTTAAGAAAAAAACATACTAAAAATAATAATCCATAAATTAATCCGATTAAGATAATTTCTAAAGGAATTAAATAAGCTAAATTAAAATAAATTGATGATAAAGCTATCCACCAAAACCATAAAATTCCTATAAAAAAACCGGTGTAAAAATATCCTGCTTTACTTTTGTTTCTTAGTAATAAAATTAAACCATATATGCTTAAAAATGGTGAAATAAATTCAAAAAGTAAATTTTCAAAAAAAGAAAAATAAATAAAATTTGACAATAAAAGTGCAGAAAAAAAGGCTTTTATTATTTTAAAAGTGGTAGAATTAGAATTTATGAACTTTAAAAAAAGGGGAAGAAATGGCAGAAAACGGAAATATTTGGACTTCATTGTTGCCTCTCATTGTGCTTTTTGCGATTTTTTATTTTTTGGTTATCAGACCACAACAAAAACAAGCAAAAGACCACAAATTAATGGTTTTATCTTTAGAAAAAGGAGATAAAATCATCACAAATGGTGGGATAATTTGCGAGGTGGTAAAACCAGAAGAGGATTTTATCAAAGTTAAGCTTAATGATGAAAATGTAGTTGTAAAAATTTCTAGAGATTTCATAGCAAAGAAAATTGATGCGTAGTGGAAAAATTACTTATAGAAGTATTATTTTCTTTGTAGTTTTTCTTATAGGATTAATTTTTTCCATACCTTCTTTTATGCAAACCCAAAGTGGTGCTAAGATCAACCTGGGACTTGATTTGCAAGGTGGTTTGCATATGTTATTAGGTGTAGAAGTAGAAGAGGCGGTTAAATCAAAGGTTAAATCCATAGCCTCTTCTCTTAGTTATTCTATCAATAAAGAAGATATTATTGTTGATAAAATCAAAGTAAATGATGCTAGTATTGAATTTAGTTTATTAGATGAAAATGATATAGCTAAGGTTGATTTGTTATTAAAAGACATCAAAGGCTTGGCTATTACACATGAAAATTTACACTACACACTTTCTTTAACCCAAGAAGAAATTAAATTAACTCATGAGCAAGCTATTTTACAAGCTGTAGAAACCATTAGAAACAGACTTGATCAATTTGGCCTTGCAGAGCCAAATGTAGCAAGATCAGGTGAGGATAAAATTTTAGTCGAACTTCCAGGTATTAAAACTGCTGCAGATGAGGCTAGAGCTAGAGAGCTTATCGCAAAAGCTGCACATTTGCAATTAATGGAAGTGGATGATGTTAGAATGGATCAGGTAAATAATCTTACTCCAGCTCAAGCTGCTGAATATGGAGATTTGATTTTTGAAGATGCAAAAAATCCTCAAATTAAATATCTAGTAAAATCTATACCTATTCTTGATGGCTCTATGTTAACAGATGCAAAAGTAGGCTTTGCACAAAGTAATAATCTTCCTGTGATTAATTTTACCTTAAATTCAGAAGGTGCTAAAAAATTTGGAGACTATACAGGAAATAATGTAGGCAAACGCTTAGCTATAGTTTTAGATAATAAAGTATATTCAGCTCCAAGAATTAATGAAAGAATAGGCGGGGGTAGTGGTCAAATTAGTGGTAGCTTTACTGTAGAAGAAGCTCATGATGTGGCCATTGCTTTAAGAAGTGGGGCACTTTTAGCACCGGTTAAAATGCTTGAAAAAAGAAGTGTTGGACCATCTTTGGGTGCTGATAGTATTAAAATGAGTATGATAGCCCTAGCAGGTGCTTCTATATTAGTTATTGCATTTATGGTGATGTATTATGGTATAGCAGGAATTTTTGCTAATATTGCTTTAGTGGCAAATATTTTAGTGATTATTGCTGTAATGGCTATGTTTGGTGCAACCTTAACTTTACCTGGTATGGCAGGACTTGTGCTTACTGTGGGTATGGCAGTAGATTCTAATGTTATTATTAATGAAAGAATTAGGGAGTTATTGCGAGAAGGTGCTAGTATAAGGCAAAGTGTTGAAAATGGTTATAAGCATGCAATGAGTGCGATTTTAGATTCTAATATTACTTCGCTTATTACTTCAGTGGTGCTTTATGCTTATGGAACAGGTGCGGTAAAAGGTTTTGCGGTGACTTTAAGCATTGGAATTTTAGTTTCAATGATTACTTCTATTGTTGGAACTCATGGTATGTTTGAAATGTTTATGAACCGTATGGAAAAAAGCAATAATACAAGATTATGGTTTGGATATAGGAGACCTTAATGCAATTTTTTAGTCAAAAACATGTTTATGATTTTATGAGAATGAGATTTGCAGCCATCTCTTTGTCTTTTATTTTATTTTTTGGTTCTATTTTTGTCCTTTTTACTAAGGGTTTGAATTTTGGTATTGATTTTACCGGTGGAACTTTGGTACAACTTCAATATGAGCAAAAAGCACCCTTGGCTGAAATTCGTAAAGCTTTATCTATAAATGAAAATTTAAAAGGAGCTAGTGTTACCGAATTTGGTAGTGCTAATGAAGTGATTATTCGTTTTTCAGGAAGTAGCGATAGCTTGGGAAGTGATATTGGAGTAAGTATTGCAAATTTGTTAAAAGATACAGGTAAATTTGAAGTGCGCCGCGTGGATGTAGTAGGTCCAAAAGTAGGAGATGAACTGCGTAATAAAGGTCTTATGGCGGTTGGAATTTCTTTGATTGCTATTTTGATTTATTTGGCAGTGAGATTTGAATGGCGTTTTGCTATGGCTTCTATTGTGTGTGAAATTCATGATATAGTCATTACTTTGGGTGCTATTGCATTATTTGAAATAGATGTAAATTTAGATATTTTGGCGGCTGTTTTAACCGTACTTGGGTATTCTTTAAATGATACGATTATTATTTTTGATAGGATTAGAGAAGGTATTAAAACAAGTAAAAATTCAAAACTTGATCTAATTATCAATGAATCAGTTTCAGCTACTTTATCAAGAACTACTTTAACAACGGGTTTAACTTTAATCACCGTTGTAGTGCTTTATTTCTTTGGTGGATCTATGATAGAAGGTTTTGCTCTAACTATGATAGTAGGTATTGTAGCAGGTACTGCAAGTTCTATATTTGTAGCAAGTCCGGCGCTTTTATGGTTTAAATTCAGCGTTGCGCAGTATCGCCAAAAAGAATTAGAAAAAGTAAAGAAAAAACAAGAAAAAGAGAAATTAAGAGCAATGTATGAAAAAGGAATGGTATAAAAATGAATTGGGGTAAGGTTATTTATATCTTTTTTGCTCTAATGAGCTTAACTACAACCGCAGGATTTTTATATGATCAAAATGAAGTTGCTTTATTTATTGCAGCTTGTGTGAATTTAATTTCTACTTTATTGAAAATTGGGGTTAGAAATTTCTTAGCAGCTGAATTATTTGCTAGTTCTTTGGTAGCTGATTTGCATTTAATTCCAGCTTTTGCTTTAATACAAATTAATCCAGAAGCTAATGTTATGGTTTATACTTTAGCAATTGGTGCTTTGATAGCTAATATCTTTTCAATGATTTTAGTTATAGTTGATTCAGTAAAAAATCAAGAAGAAAATTAGGAGTTAAAATGGCATATGAAGCAGGTAAAATAGAAAAAAAATGGCAAAAAATTTGGCAAGAAAAAGAATATTTTGAACCAAAAGATGATTTTTCTTTACCAAAAAAATACATTTTATCTATGTTTCCATACCCAAGTGGTAGAATTCATATGGGACATGTGAGAAACTATAGCATAGGTGATGCTATGGCTAGGTATTATAGAAAAAAAGGTTTTAATGTCTTACATCCTATAGGTTTTGATAGTTTTGGTATGCCTGCTGAAAATGCTGCAATTAAACATGGTATCCATCCTAAAAAATGGACTTATGAAAATATTGATTATATGCAAAATGAACTTGCATCTTTGGGCTTTTCTTTTTCTAAAAAAAGAATGTTTGCTACTTCTGATCTTTTATATACTAAATTTGAGCAAGAATTTTTTATCAAAATGTATGAAAAAGGACTTGTTTATACTAAAGAAGCTGAAGTTAATTGGTGTGAGAATGATAAAACAGTCTTAGCAAATGAGCAAGTTGAAGATGGCAAATGTTGGCGTTGTGGACATGAAGTCATTAGAAAAAAAATGCCAGGATATTATGTAAAAATCACTGCTTATGCAGATGAATTATTGCAAGATCTTAAAAAATTAGAAGGAAAATGGCCAAGTCAAGTTCTAACTATGCAAGAAAATTGGATAGGTAAAAGCACAGGGCTTAGTTTTGATTTTGATATAGAAGAAAATGATAAAATCAGTGCAAAAAAAATCAATGTTTTTACCACAAGAGCTGAGACTATTTATGGAGTGTCTTATATTGCTTTAGCACCTGATCATGAAATAGTAAATGAATTAATTGATAAAAAATTACTAGATCAAGATGTTATAGCTAAAATTCAAAATATACAAAACCAAACACCGCGCCAAAGACAAGCCGCACCAAAAGAAGGATATTTTTTAAATCTTTATGTAATCCATCCACTAAGCAAAGAAAAAATTCCTTTATGGGTAGCTAATTTTGTTTTAAGTGATTATGGTAGCGGCGCTGTTATGAGCGTGCCTGCTCACGATGAAAGAGATTATGAGTTTGCAAAAACTTATAATTTGGCTATAAAAAAAGTAATTTATAAAGATGAAAATGACGCACAATGCTACACTTTAAAAGAAGGTGTTTTAACTAATAGTGACGAATTTGATCAACTAGAATGCAATGAAGCTAGGGAAAAAATTAGTTTAAAAATTGAATCTTTGGGTATTGGTAAAAAGGTTACCAATTTTAAAATTCGTGATTGGGGTGTTTCTAGACAAAGATATTGGGGAGCTCCTATACCAATGATTAAGTGTAACTCTTGTGGCATAGTCCCTCAAAAAATAGAAAATTTACCTATTACCTTGCCTGAAGATGTAGTGATAAATGGAGAAGGAAATCCGCTTGATAAGCATGAAACATGGAAAGAGTGCGTTTGTCCAAAATGTGGTAAAAAAGCACAAAAAGAAAGCGATACTTTAGATACTTTCTTTGAAAGTTCTTGGTATTTTGCGCGTTTTGCAAGTGATGATAAAACATGGCAAGAAAAAGCAGTAGATGAAAAAAGTGTTAATTATTGGATGAATGTTGATGAATATATTGGTGGGATTGAACATGCAATATTACATTTACTCTATGCTAGATTTTTTCAAAAAGCACTTAGAGATTTGGGTTATTTAAAAGATGATGAGCCTTTTAATAGGCTTTTAACCCAAGGAATGGTCACTAAAGATGGTGCTAAAATGAGTAAGTCTAAGGGCAATGTGGTTGATCCTGATTATATTATAGAAAAATATGGTGCAGATAGTGCAAGATTGTTTATATTGTTTGCTGCACCACCTGCTAAAGAACTTGAATGGAATGATAGTGCATTAGAGGGCGCGTTTAAATTTATCAATAGGCTTTATGAAAAGGCTATGAGTTTAGAATGTGGAAAATTGCAAGAGATTGATCATCAAAGTTTAAATAAAGAAGAAAAATATGCTAGATTAAAAGTATATGAGGCTTTGAAAAAATCTTTTGAAGTTTATGAAGAAAGCTTTGCCTTTAATACCTTAATAGCTGCATGTATGGAAGCTTTAAATGCCTTAAATACTATAAATCATAAAGAAGTTTCAAAAGAAGCTTTTTATATTATTTTAAATATCTTAGAGCCTATCATCCCTCATGTTTGTTTTGAGCTTAGTGAGTATTTGTTTAAATGTGAAAATTTTAAAGTATTAAAAATAAAAGATGAAGTTTTTGTAAAAGATAGTTTTAATATAGCTATTAGTGTTAATGGTAAAAAAAGAGTACAAATTGAAATAAATTCAGAAGCTAAAGAAGATGAGATTTTAGCTTTAGCTAAAGAAAATGTCGCAAAATGGCTAGAAGGAAAAACTATAGTAAAAGAAATTTATATTGATAAGAAATTGGTTAATTTGGTGATTAAATGAAAAAATATCTAGTGCTGTTTTTTGCTTTTTTCATCATAGCTTGTGGATATATTCCCTCTTCGCAGATGGCAAGTAGGGTTTTGGGTGAAAATGTATTTTTAAAAATCAATATTAGCAAACAAGATCCTGAAAACAGTGTTTACATAACAGACATTCTAAGAGAAGCCATGCTTAATAAGCTTGGTAGAAAAATCACAGATGAGTATAATGCAGATAGTTCTATTATAGTCACGATGAAAAAGTTAGAATTTCATCCTATGGTTTATGATAAAAATGGTTATGTGATTAATTATAAAGCAGAGCTTTATTTGGAGTTTGTGTTGCGTTATAAAAATGGCAAGGAAGAAATTGTAAATACTAAAGGAAGTTATAATTTTGATATTAATCCAAACTCTATCATCAGTGATCAAGCAAGATTTGAAGCGATTAAAAATGCATCAAGTGAAGCTTTTGATGAATTTGTTTCTATTATAGCTATTAGGGGTTATAAATAAAATGGCAAGTCATATCAATGAAATTGCAAAAGAAACATTGATAAAACTAAAAGAGCGTAAGTTATATCCAACTCCTGAAAATTATAGCGAGGTGTTTGAAGAGTGTGCTAAAAAAGCAGGAGTGATGAGTTCAAATAAAGCCAGAATAGAAAAATACACCAATCTTTTAGATGATTCTTACAAGCAAGAATTAAAAGGAAAAAGTATTCGAACTATTGATGAGTTTTTGATGTTTTTAGTCTCTAGGCTCAATAGACAGGTAAGTAGAAAATATGAAGATGTTTATGCTTTGCTTGGCTTAATCATTCAACAACTTAGTATTAGTAAAGATAAAAAAATCAAAGAGCTTGCTCAAATTACTCAACACAGATTATCCCAAGCTATGGATTTAGAAACCATATATCTTTTAAGAGCTAAATGGAAAGAACTTGAAAAATCTTATGAAGATGGAGAACTTTTAAAAAAATTAGAAGAATTTAATATCCGAGCTTTTTTGGATTTTCATGCTTTAATAGAAAAACTTATCACTATGCTAAAAGAACGTTCTTATGAAAAACAAGCTGAACTTTTACTAGCTTCTTTAGAACCTTTATTTGGTGAGAGTAAAGAAGTAGAGCAATTTAAGCAAAAATTAAAAGAAAATCCTAGATTGATTGCTAGAAAAGAATTTGCACATGAATATTGTTTGATGCTACAAAAAAAAGAAGCAATAGATAAATACTATATACAAAAAAATCTTTCTTTTTTCAATCAGCATTTAGAAAGCCTAAATGAAATGGTTTCAAAGCTTTATGATAATAGCCAAGAAGATGTGAAATTTATTAATGCTTTAACTAAAGATGAAAATGGTAATGTGCAGGTTAATTTTGATACATTAAAAGATAAGCTTTTGTATGCAAACGAGCAAATAGCTCAAATTAAAACTCAAATTCAAGCTACAAGCGATGATGAGCAAAGAGAACAATGGAGTCTTGCTCAAGAGCTTAAAAAACTTGATGAAAATTATAAGCTTTATGCGGTTAATTATGCTTTATCTTTCTTTAAAATCAATAATATAGAACATGTTATTAATGCTTATGGCATTGATAGTTTTAAAACTATTAGTGGGAAGTTTAAAAAAATCCTCAAAGATTTATGTAAAAATTTAGCTGAAATTTGGATTTTAGATGAAAGTTCTTATTTAATTGTTTTTCCGGGTAAAAGCTTAGAAGATGCTCAAATCTTTACGGAAAAAGCTTTGAAACTTATAGATGATTATAAATTTATTTATAAAGAAGAAGTAGTTAGACTTGTTTTATCATCTTCTTGTATAGAAAAAAAAGAATTTCCAGATGGCGATATTTTAAAAGAATTAATGCAAAAAGCTTAGTATGAATTTCCAGCAAACACTTTCACAAAAAACCATGCATGTGCAAAAAATCAGTAGATTTTTTATGTTTAGTATGTATGAAAAATATAAAAAATTTATCCCAAAAACTAAAAATATTCAAATTATTGGCACTAATGGCAAAGGAAGCACAGGTAGATTTTTAGCCCTTTTACTCTTAGAGCAAGGATGTAAAGTAGGGCATTATACAAGTCCACATATTTTTGAATTTAATGAAAGATTTTGGTTAAATGGAAAAATTACAGGCAATGAGCTTTTAGAAAAAGCACACGAAGAATTAGAAAGTGTTTTTTTAGATGATGTGAAAAAACTTAGCTATTTTGAGTATGCTACATTTTTAGCATTTTTTGTTTTTAAAGATTGTGATTATGTGATTTTAGAAGCTGGAGTAGGTGGAGAGTACGATGCTACAAGTGTTTTTGAGATAGATTTTAGTATTTTTACTAAAATAGGTTTTGATCATCAAGATTTATTGGGTAAAAACTTAGATGAAATAGCAAGAACAAAATTAAAAGCCATGAGTGCTAAAGCTTTAATTAATCATAAGCAAGAAACAAAAGTATTAAATTTGGCTCAAAAAATAGCAAAATTAAAACAAGCTAGTTTAGATATTAGTGCGTTAGATGAAAACAAGGCTATTTATCCTTATGTGCAAAAATATATTCAAAAATATAATTTAGCAACTTTTTTAAAAGATAATCTTTTTTTAGCCTTAGAAGCTTTTTCTAAAATTTGTGCCAAAAATGAAAAAGAATTGATTTGCAGCATTAGTAATTTGCCAAAACTTGATTTAAAAGGAAGGTGTGAGCAAATAAGTCAAAATATTTTTGTTGATGTAGGCCATAATGAAATGGCAGCTTTAACTTTAGCTGAAATTTTCAAGGAAAAAAAAGTTCATTTGGTTTATAATTGCTTTTTAGATAAAGATTCTTATAAAATTTTAAGAGCTTTAAAGCCTATAATAAAAATAGTTGAAATTTATGAATATGAAAGCAAAGACAGACCTTTAGCAGGCTCTGTTTTGCTAGAAAATTTAGAAAAATTAGATATTGCTTATCAAAAATTTGAACAAATAAAAAAAGATGAGTTGTATTTAGTTTTTGGTTCTTTTGTATTGGTAGAAAATTTTTTAAGAGGCTATAATGAAAGATAAATTTACGTTAACTATCACAGATGTAAATGGTTCTAGACATTTTTTATTAAGTCAGATCATAAAAAAAGTAATTATTTATTTTACTACTTTTGTTTTTGTTGTTATAGTTTTGGGTGCTTTATATATTAATTATTTGGCAGATAAGCGTTCAGAGCTTTTAAAAGAGCAAGAAACATTGTCAGCAAAAAATACTAAATTATTTTCTCAAAATGAAAGTATGCAAAAAAGTTTAGAGGAAAAAACAGCCTTGTATGATGAACTCCAAACTCAACTTGCAGATATTGAAGAAAATTTAGGTTTAAAGCAAGATGAGGGTTTGGATATACCAGAAAGATTGGAAAAAGTTAAGCTTACTAACGATCAAGCCTATTTATTTTTAACACAAATTCCAAATGGCCATGTGATAGAAGATAATGGAGTCACAGGTAATTTCGGATGGCGCCATCATCCTATATTAAATAAAAAAGAGTTTCATCCAGGTATTGATTTAAGAGCAGCTTTAAATACTCCTATTTATGCACCGGCAAATGGAGTAGTTGAATATGCTGCATATAGTAATAATGGTTATGGTTATTCAGTGATTTTGATCCATAATTTTGGCTTTAAAACGGTATATGCACATATGATGCGCAAAGATGTTGTTAAGGCAGGGCAATTTGTAAAAAAAGGTGATTTGCTTGGATATACAGGAAATACCGGTCTTTCTACGGGACCACATTTGCATTATGAGGTTAGATTTATTAATAAACTTTTAGACCCTAAAATTTTTATAGATTTAAACCGAAAAAATTATGAACAAATATTTGATAAAGAAAGGAGAGTTCCATGGCAATCTTTAATAAAGGCTCTATTGCTACAGTATCCGAAACTACAGTCATTTCAAACGGAGCAAAAATAGAAGGAAAATTTTATTTTGACTCTATGCTTCATTTAGATGGAGAGATTACAGGTGTGATTGATTCTTCTAATGTGATAGTGATAGGTAAAAGTGGTGTTTTAAAAGGACAAGTTAAGGCAAGTAAGATAGTGATTAATGGGGTTTTTGAAGGAGAAATGCAAGTTGATTCTTTGGAAATTTTATCCGGTGGTGTGCTTAATGGTAATATCATAGTTAAACAATTAAGCATTGAAAATGGTGGAAAATTTAATGGAAGCAGTAAAATAATTGAAAAAGACGAAGAACTTGCAACTATTGATGTGAGCATAGAAAATTCAGAAAATGCAAGCTAAATTATATGAATATTTATTAAGTAACAAAACTGAGTTAATAGTTTGTGAGAATGATAAAGAAGCAGATGAGTTAGCTCAAGTTTGTTTATTTTTAAATTTAAAAACTTTCGTTTTACCTGATTTTAGAGCAGAATTTGGTAGTGACTTGCGCTCTTTTTCTAAAGAGCTTTTTGAAATTTGTAAAGTTTTAAATGCTTATCACAAAGAAGATGAAAATAAAATTTTAATTTCTCCTATAAAAACAATTTTGCAAAAACTCCCCGGAAAAAAGCATCTAAAAAACATTATTCTTAAAAGAAATTCACTTCTTGCTTTAGAGAAATTTAAAGAAGAAATTTTACATAGTGGGTATGAGTTTGTAGATATAGTTCAAGATAAGGGTGAGGTTTCAATACGCGGGGATATTATAGATATTTTTGCGATTAATGAAGAACAACCTTTTAGAATTTTGCTTTTTTCAGATGAGATAGAAAGTATAAGATATTTTGATATACATACGCAAAAATCAATCCCAAATGAACTTTCAAAAATTGAGATTTGTCCATTTTTAAGTGCTTTTAATCAAGAGCAATATGAAAATCTACAAGAAAAAATTCAAAATTTTCAAAGTCAAAGCATTGTTAATGATGTTAATTCTTTAGGCTTTTGGTGTGTTGATGATTTTTGTGATTATTTAGATTTAAATTTTGTGAGTATAAAAAATTTTGATATAAATGATTTTGAAGAAGATATTAGTAAAATTAATCAAAATATTTTACCTGAACCAAGATTTTGTAAAGATTTAGTAAGTTCTTATAATCATGATTTTTTCACTTTTCACAAAGATAAAAAAATTACTATTTTGGCAAAAAATGAAGCTTTGTTTAAAGCTTTAAATTTACAAGAATTTTCAAATATTAAATTAAAAATATCTCAAGAAAGAATCAACCTAATCACTCAAGATGAGCTTATTATCTCTTTAAATAAAAAAGAAAAAAGTAAAAGAGTTAGAAAAGCAAGTTTGGTAATAGATGAGCTTAGAGTCGGGGATTTTGTTGTACATGAAGATTATGGTATAGCTAAATTTTTAGGTCTTGAGATTATTATAATTGCAGGAGCAAAAAAAGAATTTGTCGCTCTTGGGTATTTAAATAACGATAAGCTTTTATTGCCTGTTGAAAATTTATATATGATTGATAAATATATCGGTGCAAGTGGTGGCGTGCCTTTACTTGATAAGCTTGGAAAAGGAAGTTTTCTAAAAATCAAAGAAAGATTAAAAGAAAAATTATTTGCCATTGCTTCAAATATAGTTTCTTTAGCAGCGACTAGAGCTTTGATAAAAGCAAAAGAATTAAAAATTTCTCAAGAATTACAAGATGAATTTATCAATAAAGCAGGATTTTTTTACACTAAAGATCAAAGTCAAGTTTGTCAAGAAATCACTCAAGATTTAAAAAGTATGCAGGTGATGGATAGGCTTTTAAGTGGCGATGTGGGTTTTGGTAAAACAGAAGTTGCTATGAACGCTATATTTACTTGTGTAAAAAGTGGTTATACGGCTTTATTTTTTGTGCCAACTACTTTGCTTTCAGCCCAGCATTTTAAAACCTTAAAACGAAGATTTGATTCTTTTGATATAGAGGTTTTTAAGCTAGATCGTTTTACTAGTGCTAAAGAAAAAAAACAAGTTTTAGCATTTTTAAAAGAAAATAAGCCTTGTGTAGTGGTAGGAACGCATTCTCTTTTAGGGGTTGAGTGTGAAAATTTAGGTTTAGTTGTGATAGATGAGGAGCATAAATTTGGTGTAAAACAAAAAGAAAAACTCAAAGAATTAAGTAAAAATTCACATATTCTATCTATGTCGGCAACGCCTATACCAAGAAGTTTAAATCAAGCTCTTAGCTCTTTAAAGTCATATAGTGTTTTACAAACTCCACCTGAGGATCGTTTGGATGTGCGTACCTTTGTTAGAGAAAGTCATGACGCTTTGATTAAAGAAGCTATTTCAAGAGAATTAAGAAGAGCAGGACAGATTTTTTATATACACAATCATATAGCAAGTATTGATGGGTGTAAAAAATATCTTTTAGATTTGTTTCCAAATTTAAAAATTTTAATCTTGCATTCTAAAATTGATGCAAAAATTACTGAAGAAGAAATGATTAAATTCGAAAATAAAGAATATGATTTATTGCTTTGTACTTCTATAGTTGAAAGTGGTATTGATTTGGCAAATGCAAACACTATCATAGTAGAAAATTCAGATAGTTTTGGTATGGCTGATTTGCACCAACTTAGAGGAAGAGTAGGGCGTAGTGCTAAGCAAGGATATTGTTATTTTTTGATTGAAGATAAGGAAAAAATCACAAAAGATTCTTTAAAAAGACTTACGAGTTTGGAGAGTAATTCTTATTTAGGCTCAGGAAGCGTACTTGCTTATCATGATTTAGAAATTCGTGGTGGTGGAAATTTATTAGGTGTGGATCAAAGTGGACATATAGAACAAATTGGTTATAGTTTATATCTTAAAATGTTAGAAGATGAAATTAATAAGCTAAGCAAAAAAGAAGAAATTAAAGAGAAAAAAATAGATCTAAAGCTTAATATCAATGCCTTTTTAAATAGTGAGTATATTGGTGAAGATCGTTTGAGATTAGAGCTTTATAGAAGACTTAGTAAATGTATGAGTGTTAATGAAGTCTATGAAATAGAAAGTGAGATGAATGATCGTTTTGGTAAGCCTGATATTTTTACTAAGCAGTTTTTGGATTTAATCATCATAAAAATTTTAGCTAGCAAGCATTATAAACTAGTGAGTAATTATGAGCAAAATATTTGTTTTGTAAAAGATGATGAGAGTAAGGAAGTCATTAAGGCAAAAAGCAAAGACGATGATGATGTGATCGAGGCTATTTTGATGCATTTAAGAAAGAGTGAAAAAGCATGAGCGGATATGAAATTTTTAAAGCTTTAGTTAATGCAAATATCAACTATAACGATTTTGAATGGCTAGAAAATAATACTTTAAGCGAGTTTGAAATTTTAATTTCTGTAGTTTTAACCCAAAATACAAACTGGAAAAATGTATTAAAAGCTTTGACAAATTTAAAACAAGCAAATATTACTAAGATAGAAGATTTATTAACTTTAAGCACTCAAGATTTAGCGCTTTTAATAAAGCCAAGTGGATTTTATAATACCAAAGCAAAATATATTAAAAATTTCGCTCAAAAATATTTCCAAGATTTTAATTCTTTTGAACTTTTTAAAGAAGAAGTAGATAGAGAATGGCTTTTGAGTGTTAAGGGTTTTGGTCAAGAAAGTGCAGATGGAATTTTAAATTATATATGTAAAAAAGAAGTTTTGGTAGTTGATGCTTATAGTGCAAAAATAGCTAATTATTTAGGTTATGAGTGTCAAAGTTATGATGAATTAGCAGATTTTTTAAAAAAAGGCATAGCTAAAAATCAACAAGAATTATGTGTTTTACTAAAAAAAGAATGTAAACTATACGAGCTTTATCAAATTTTTCATGCTTTAATTGTTTCTTTTTGTAAAACACACTTTCAAGGTAAAAAACTTTCAGTAGATGGCGCACTTATTTTAGATCCTTTAAAATTTTAAATTTATTTTTTATTTAAAAAGTTATTTTTTTTACGATTAAAGTGCTATAATGTATTTAACTTCATAAAAAGGAGAAGTAATGAATACAAGTATAGTTGGAAAGCAATTTGAGCTAACTGAGTCTATAAAAGAGTATGTGGAAAAAAGCTTTGATGCTTTAAGTAAATATGGCTTAGATGTGATTTCTGCGCGTTGTGTTATAAGTGCTGATGAAAGGCATGGAAAGAAAGGATTTTGGGCTGAATTTAGCATTAACTTAGCTGGTATTAATACAGTGGTTGTAAAGCAAAAAGATAAAGACTTATACGCTGCTATAGATTTAGCTATTGATAGAATTTCTAAGGTTTTAAGAAGATTACATGATAAAAACATTACCCATAAGCATCAAGATGAGATAAAAGAAAATTTAGTATTGCCAAGTGTGATTGAGGAAGATGAGATAGTTCCAACAGAACTTGAGCTATATAAACCTTTAGAAATTGAAGAAGCATTAGAAAAGCTAAAAGCAAGTAAGGATATATTTTTAGTTTTTAATGACATAGATGCAAAAATGAGGGTGCTATATAAGAAAAAAGATGGTAAATTTGGTTTATTTTAAAAAATCTAGCCTTTTTAAGGCTAGATGTATTAGAAGAGTTTGTTAAAGATTTTATCTATTGCTTGATCTACTTTTTTACCTGTGTTTTTAGCACCATCACTAGCATTTCCACCTATTGTATTAACAATAGAATTTACAACACTTTTTGTATCAAGACTTACTTTAGGATCTTGTGTTGTTCCTTTTATAATTCCTTTGAAATTTACTCTATCAATAACGATATTAAAAGGAATGTTTAATTTAGTGCTTTTTGTATCAACTTTGCCTTTGCTGATGTTTATATTACTTCTATCAGCCACTAGGTTTAAATTTAAATCTATAAGATTTTTATTGATATTTATTTTAGCTTCACCGTTGCGATATACATCTTGAGTGATATCTTTTTGTAAAAGTAGCATTAAAGCACTTGTGATGAGGTTTTTCTTAAGTTGTCCATCGGCTAAGTTCATTAGCACCACACCACTTTCTTTTAAAAGATTATAGTCAATACTTAAATTTGATTTTGCTTGGTAATAATCAGGCAAATCTAAGCTTTGAGCTAAATTTGAAAGATCAGTATTTTGCATTTTAGCGTTAAAAATATTATTTTTTAAAGTTGCATTTAATGAGCCGTTAAATATATTTTTACTATTAACGCTTGCATCAATTAAAGCGTTTTTAAAATCAAATTTTCCTTCAAAATCAGCCTTGCCTTTTAAGTTTCTATCGACTAAAAATCCTAGTTTAGAAAAATCTTGCAATGAAATATTATAAGTACTTGCTAGAGCCATTTGATTAAGATCAAAATTTCCTTTTAATGAGTTAATATTTGCAAATGAACTTAGAGCTTTAGCGTTAAAATTAATGATTGATTTAGAAATTTTTCCATCAAGATTGATTTTTGCTGAAGTATTCTTTGGAAATTTTTTATCCAAAAGCTTGGATAATTCTACTTCATTAAAAGAAGAATTGATAGTGGCTTTAAAATCACCGTTAATATTGTTAAAATCAAGTGTTTTTAAATCAATATCAGCATTTACATCGCCAAATGCTAAAACTTTTTGTCCAATTAAAGGGAAAAGTTGTTCTAATTTTATATTATCAATCTTTGCTTGTAAACTTTTTCCATTAGATTTTGCATTGATAAGTCCTTGCATGATTTTAATATTTGCATCAAGATTTTGAATTTGATTTGCCTTAAGATCAACTTTGGCATCTAAATTTAAAGGTCCATTGAGATCTTGTTTGGTTAAAGGTTTTAATTTGTTAAGATTATCTACAAAAGCACTAATTTGTGCTTTTAAATCTTTGTTTGTAAGATTATAAGAGCCTTTTAGCTGAGGTATTTTTGCTATGTTTGAATCAAGCAAAGCTTCATAATCAATCAAAGAATTTTTCGCATTTGCTTTAGCTTGTAGATTAAAAGTTGTTTTTGGAAAATCAATATTGCTTAGTTTTTTAAATTCTACAACATTTATATTTGCATTGTTTAACCTAGTATTTAGATTGAAATTTTTAAAATCAAGTCCTTGCGCTTTTAAATCTAAAATTAATTTAGAATTAATAAAAGCAGGCATAGAGATAGTCTTTAAAAGCTCTGCTACTTCAATATTAGTTGTATTGATATTAAGATTATTATTTTCTAAAATAGTTTTTAAGCTACCACCAAATCCCAGCAAGTTAGCATCTAATTTTTGTAATTGATTGTTTGCAAAAAGTAAATTACCTTGAATTTGACTTTTGCCTTGGAGTTTCATTTTAGCTAAAGATGAAAATTGATTAAAATCATCTATTTTGATGTCAAAATCACTAGCTAAGCTTTGTTTTGCTATATCATAAATACTTTTTTGTGTATAAAGTTTGAAGAAGTTGCTTAAAATTTCACTTTTAGATATAACTTCATTGTTTTGGATTAAAGATCTTATTTCACCTTTTATATAGCTTTGTTTTGGTAGGCTTAGATTGAAATCTTTTTCAATGAGAGTATTGTTGATAGAACTTGTGTAAAAATTAATCAAAGCATTACCATTTGGTTTTAAATCTTTAGCTTGTATATCACTTATAATACTAATTTTTCCTTGAGCATATCTTGGTAAATTAGCAAAATCTAAAATTTGAGCTAAATCTATATTTTTTCCAATAAATTCAAGATTTATAGGAGAAAAATCAACGATTTTTGCATCTAAACTAAGATTAGAATCAAACAAAAATCCATTACCTTTTACTGAAAAATCGCTACTTTTACCTACAACATTACCCTTAAATGTAAAATCTTTATCGCTTTTTAAGCCAAGTTCTTGAATATAGTTTTGTTTAAGTCCTAAAAGATAGTTTAAATCAAATCCTAGTCTTAAAGGCGATATACCACCTTCTATATTAGCAAAAAATTTATCATCAATATTTGCTTTAATGTCAAGTTGCGAAAAACTAATTTTGAAATTTTCAAATTTAACATTTATACCACTTTTTTGAGCAATTATCGTTTCGATTCTTGGCTTTAAAAAAGCATTACCCATACTTGTAAATAATAATGTATATATAGCTAGCAATGCCACACATACTACGCCTAAAAGAATGTAAAGAATTTTTTTCATGAGAAACCTTTATAATGATATATCATAAAAATTTAGTGTAATAGACTAAACTTATATGATATATTTTACTTAATTTATTGACAATTAACTTTCTTTAATGTATAATTCTATCACTCAAAAACAAAGAGTGCTAAAAATGGCACATTTTAGAAAGGATAAAAAATGAATTTTCAACCTCTAGGAAAGCGTATTTTGGTAAAACGCTTAGAAGAAATGAAAACTACTGCTTCTGGGATTATTATACCAGATAATGCTAAAGAAAAACCATTAAATGGTGAAGTTGTTGCAGTAAGCAAAGAAATAGAAGATGTTAAAGTAAATGATAAAGTAATGTTTGCAAAATACGGCGGAGCTGAAATTAAACTTGATAATGAAGAGTATTTGGTTCTTAATATTGATGATGTTTTAGGGATTATTAAATAAAAAAGGATAAAAAATGGCAAAAGAAATATTTTTTTCAGATGAAGCAAGAAATAAACTTTATGAAGGTGTTAAAAAATTAAATGATGCAGTAAAAGTTACTATGGGACCACGTGGTCGTAATGTATTAATTCAAAAAAGTTTTGGTGCTCCAACTATCACAAAAGATGGTGTGAGTGTGGCTAAAGAAGTAGAATTAAAAGATTCTTTAGAAAATATGGGTGCTTCTTTAGTTAGAGAAGTAGCTAGTAAAACAGCTGATCAAGCAGGCGATGGAACAACAACGGCAACAGTTTTAGCGCATGCTATTTTTAAAGAAGGTTTGAGAAATATCACAGCAGGTGCTAATCCTATCGAAGTTAAAAGAGGTATGGATAAAGCTTGTGAAGCTATAGTAGCTGAACTTAAAAAACTTTCTCGTGAAGTTAAAGACAAAAAAGAAATCGCTCAAGTTGCAACAATTTCTGCAAATTCAGATGAGAAAATCGGAAATTTAATCGCTGATGCTATGGAAAAAGTTGGAAAAGATGGTGTTATCACTGTTGAAGAAGCAAAATCAATCAATGATGAATTAAATGTAGTTGAAGGTATGCAATTTGATAGAGGTTATTTAAGCCCATATTTCATTACAAATACTGAAAAAATGACAGCTGAATTGCAAAATCCATTTATTTTGTTATTTGATAAAAAAATTGCTAATTTAAAAGATTTATTACCAATTTTAGAGCAAATTCAAAAAACAGGAAAACCACTTTTAATTATAGCTGAAGACATTGAAGGTGAAGCTTTAGCAACTTTAGTTGTAAATAAATTAAGAGGTGTTTTAAATATTTCAGCAGTTAAAGCTCCTGGATTTGGCGATAGAAGAAAAGCTATGCTTGAAGATATCGCTATTTTAACAGGTGGTGAAGTGATTTCTGAAGAGCTTGGAAGAACTTTAGAAAGTGCTAGTATCCAAGATTTAGGTCAAGCTTCAAGCGTGATTATTGACAAAGATAATACAACTATTGTAAATGGTGCAGGTGAAAAAGCAAATATTGATGCAAGAATTAATCAAATCAAAGCTCAAATTGCTGAAACAAGCTCAGATTATGATAGAGAAAAACTACAAGAAAGACTAGCTAAGTTAAGCGGTGGTGTAGCGGTAATTAAAGTTGGTGCTGCTACTGAAACCGAAATGAAAGAGAAAAAAGATAGAGTTGATGATGCATTAAGCGCTACAAAAGCTGCTGTTGAAGAAGGTATAGTAATAGGCGGTGGTGCTGCATTAATCAAAGCAAAATCAAAAATCAGCTTGAATTTGCAAGGTGATGAGGCTATTGGTGCTGCTATTGTAGAAAGAGCTTTAAGAGCACCTTTAAGACAAATTGCTGAAAATGCTGGATTTGATGCTGGTGTAGTTGTTAATACAGTAGAAAATAGCAAAGAAGAAAATACCGGTTTTGATGCTGCAAAAGGTGAATATGTAAATATGCTTGAAAGCGGTATTATTGATCCTGTTAAAGTAGAAAGAGTGGCTTTACTTAATGCAGTTTCAGTAGCTAGTATGCTTTTAACAACTGAAGCTACAATTAGTGAAATCAAAGAGGATAAACCTGCTATGCCTGATATGAGTGGCATGGGCGGTATGGGAGGCATGGGCGGTATGATGTAATACCATTTTTTTGCTGCTTTTGAGTTGCTTTTTATATAAAGCAACTCACTCTTTTTTATTTTTCTGCACTGATTTTTATTTTTGTTATAATAGATGTAAAATTATAAGGATTTTACATGAAAAACTTACAAGAAGAACAATTTTCCAACTCAAAATACATTAAACCTAAAAGATATACTTATATAGGCAAAGATAATAAAAAATATACTTGGGATTTTATAGAAGCATTAGATAGTGTTTCTGTTTTTTTATATCATACTCAAAAAGATTCTTTTGTCTTTGTAAAACAATTTAGAATTCCTTTATGGGATTATCAAAAACGTAATAACTTAAAATTAGATGAGATGGGATTTAGCATAGAGCTTTGTTCAGGACTTGTTGATAAAAATTTGAGTTTAGACGAAATAGCTAAAGAAGAATGTATTGAAGAGCTAGGTTATGCTCCTAGGGTTGTAGAAAAAATAGGAGAGTTTTATACAGGTTTTGGTTCAGGTGTAAGTAGACAGTTTTTATTTTATGCTGAAATTACCGAAGATGATAAAACTGGTCATGGCGGTGGAATTGATGGAGAGGATATTCAAGCAGTATGGATAAAAAGAAAAGACTTTGAAAAATTTTCCAAAGAAAATCCTATCAAAACCCCTTTACTTGAATATGCGTATTTGTGGTTTAAAGGTAAGAATTAATCTTACCTTATTTTTCTTCTTTATTTTCAATGTTTGGGTCTTTTTCATCAAGCATTTCTTTAAAGATTACAAATAAATCTTCAGAGGCTTTTTCAGCATTTGAGCATTTATCTAGAATTTGATTTTGAACTAATTCATTACCTGTGTTTTCATTATGTGCCAAGGCAACAGCTTGGTTGATATTTTCATGCACCTTTTGGTGTGGTAAATTTAACTTACCAAAAGCTCTTCCACCAGAAAATCTTTCTTTGCCCACACCTACAATCCATTTTGCAAGTCTACAACTTAAATGATCAGAGAGTGCTTTGCCTGAAGCATGAATGATTTCATTATAGCCATTTAGTTTAAATGCGATATGATCTAATTTTGCTAAAGATATAAAAATTTCAGATGTGATACTTTTAGCGTGTGAGCTAGTTGAATTTGCATTAGAGATTAATTGAGCAAAATTACTAGAGAATTTTATAATATGTTCATTTGATTCTAATGATACTTTTTCTACTTGTTCACTTTGTCCATACATTTCATCTGCATTTTGTTTTAATAGATTAATATTTAATTCTACTTCAGAGGTTGCTTTTTGTGTTTTTTCAGCAAGTTTTCTAACTTCATCAGCAACAACAGCAAAGCCTCTTCCGTGCTCTCCTGCTCTAGCAGCTTCAATAGCAGCATTTAGCGCTAATAGATTGGTTTGATCAGATACATCTTTGATTAAATTAATAACATTAGTGATCTCATCAACACTGCGGTGTAAATTACCCGCTGTATCTCTTGAGCGATTGGCTGATTCAATAATGCTTTGAAGTGAAGATATAATTGAATGCGTAATTGCATTTAATTCTTGCATATCTTTTAATGATGAGTCAGAATACTGGGAGATCATTTCAGCTTTATTTACATTTTCTTGCATATCGCCTTGCACATTTGAAATGCCTTTTAATACTCCATTTAACAACATCTCCAAAAGACGAGTTTCAAGTGCAGTTTTTCCATAATCTTCTTGAAGTTGCTTTTCGTATTTTTCAATCAGTTCTTGTTTTTCTAAAAGAAGTTTTTTGTTTTCTTCTTCTAGCTCTTTGATTTTATTTTGTAAGTCTTCAAAGTCTTGTTTTGATTGACTTTTTTTTCCAAACATAGTTTTTCCTTGAAAGTTAAAATTAGAAAGAAATTATTTTTTATAATTTGATAAATAAGTGTTTAACTCATCTTTTAATCTTAATTTCTCTTTTTTAAGATTTGCAATTTCCAAGCTATCTAGATGAATTCTACCTTCTTCTGCGTCTTTGATTTTGTGATCAAGTTCATTGTGCTCTTCAAACAATTTATCAAAGTGCATGTCTTTACCTTTTAGCTCAGTAATTAAATCTCTAAATTCATGTAGCATATAAGCCTCCTTTTTAAAATTAATATTTGATTATAGCTTAAAATAAGTTAAATATATTTTAACTCATCGGGTTTTTGCTTGTTTTTTATAATCTTTTTGGCTATTTTTATGCTGTCTGCTGTACCTACGATTAATAATTTTGCTCCAGTACCTATTAAAGTATCACCTCTTGGCATAGGTGTGAATTTTTTATTTTCTAAAATTCCTACTATACTTACGTTTGCCATATCTCTTAAATGAATTTCTTTTAATCTTTTAAATCTCACCCACGATTCATCAGGAATTTTAACCTCTTCTAAATCAATAGGACTATTTTTTTTATAAAGATAATTTTCTAATAAATTTTCCATATCTGGTCTTGCTGACATCGCACTAAGTCTTTGTGCGACTAATTTTGTAGCAGAAACAATAGAATTTGCTCCAAGTTTTTTAAGTTTTTCTGTTTCATCTTCATTGCTTGAACTAGCTAGTATAAAATAAGGATTAATTCTTTGTAGTTCTTTTTCAAATAATCTTACTGAGGCAATGATAGCAATATTATCTGCTATGTTATTACTAAGGGTTATTACGCCTTTTGCGCTAGAAAGATTGGTTTTTAAAAAGGCTGTATTAGTATGAGGTGCGCTTTCTATATAATAAGGATAATTATATTTTTCGGCAATCTCGCTGAAATTTTCAACTTCATCAACCACAACAAAAGGAATATGATTTTCTCTAAATTGCTGTGCTAATTCTATGGTAAAATCATTATGGTAGCATATTACAAAATGATTTTTTAATCTTGCAACTTTATGCAGCATTCTTCTTTCCTTGATGATTTTAGACAAAACACCTTTTTTTACTATTTCTATTACTAAACCCATACAAAAAGTAAATATTGTAAAAGTTAATAGTACATATACAACAGTAAAAATTCTACCTGCTGTTGGTATGGGATTAACTTCAGTATAACCCAAAGTGGTAAAAGTCATACCGGCTTGATAAATAGCATCGTTAAGGTTATAATTACTTGTGAGCATATAACCAAAAGCCCCAATTAATGTCATAACAACAACGGCAATAAGAGGAATTCTTAAAAATTTAAGTTGCTCATAAAGCTCATCATTGAGATTAATTGGAGGTTTTGGAGAGGGAGACCAATTGAGGAATTTTTGTAGCTTTTTTAAAAAAGACATAGTAATTCCTCATTTATATTTAAGGATTATTTACTACTTTGCTTTTTAAGTGTTCTTAAAGTTGAAGCAGCAACTCTAACTTTTCTAGTGGTTCCATCTTCTAAAGTAATACGAACTGTTCTTAAATTTGGCAAAAAGCGTCTTTTTGTTTTATTGTTAGCATGGCTAACATTGTTACCTACCATAGGTCTTTTTCCTGTAATTTGGCAAATTCTTGACATAAATTTTTCCTTATGAAATAAAAATAATTTTTAACATTGTATCTAAAACAAGCTTAAAAAAATCAAATATTATCAAAAATACATAAAGAAAATTTGATAATAAGTATGATAAAATTATTTTTTACTTTTATTGGAGATATAAAATGTATGTAGCGCCAAGTTTATTGTCTGCAAATTTTTTAAATTTGGAAAATGAGATTAAAGATGTGTGTGAAGCAGGGGCTGATTTGTTGCACATTGATGTGATGGATGGGCATTTTGTACCAAATCTTACTTTTGGTCCTTGTGTGATTGAAAATATTTCAAAAATTACTTCAGTACCTTTAGATGTGCATTTAATGGTGCATAATGTTAGTAGTTTTGTAGATTTATTTATCCCAATAAAGCCAAAATTTATTAGTTTTCATTTAGAAGCTGAAAATCATCCTATTAGGGTGTGTGAGTATATAAGAAAAAATAGTATTCACCCTGCTATTGTTTTAAATCCACATGCTCCGGTTTCAAATATAGAGCATATTTTAGAATTTGTAGATATGGTGCTTTTAATGAGTGTTAATCCAGGCTTTGGCGGGCAAAATTTTTTACCTTTAGTGTATGATAAAATTAGACAGTTAAGAGAAATGATAGATAGGAAAAATCTTAAAGTTTTTATAGAAGTAGATGGTGGGGTAAATGGTTTAAATGCGCCTGATTTAGATGAAGCAGGAGCTGATATTTTAGTCGCAGGTAGTTATATCTTTTCCTCACAAGATAAAAAAACAGCAATTAATTCTTTAAAGCTTGAATTTTGAGTCAACAACAAATCGATGATTTAATCATCAAGCTAAGTAAAGAAAACAAACCTTTTCCTTGGGTTTTAAAAGAACTTGCAAAAATAGAAGAATTAAATCATTATGAGTTTGATTTATATATTTTTGAGCTTTTAGGACTAGGAGTGGAGCTTAATGCGCAAAATTGCTTGTGCTTAAAAAGTAAAAATACAAAAATAAAAGATGAGATTTTTTGTGTAGTAGATATCGAAAGCACTGGTGGGATAAAAAGTGGTCAAATTTTAGAAATAGGTGCGGTTAAAATTCAAAATTATAAAGAAATTGATAGATTTGAGAGTTTTATAAAAGTAGAAAGCATACCTGAAAATATTACAGAATTAACCGGGATTAGTTTGGATATGGTAGAAAATGCACCTTCTTTAAAAACTGTGTTAAATGATTTTAAATTGTTTTTAAAAGATAGTATTTTTGTAGCACACAATGTGCGTTTTGATTATCATTTTATATCTAAAGCTATGTATGAAAATGATTTTGGGGTGCTTTTAAATAGAAGATTATGTACTATTGATTTAGCTAAAAAGTGTATTGAAAGTCCAAAATACGGTCTTGATGCGCTAAAAGAGTTTTTGTGCATTGAAAGTAAGCATCATAGAGCCTTAAGTGATGCTTTGGCTGCAAGTGAAATTTTAAAATACTGTCTTAAAAAAATTCCTTTTTATATAAAAACTACCGAAGAATTGTTACATTTTAGCAAGCAAGCTAAAAATCAAATAAAAAAATAAACTTTGTTTTGTATTTATTGCTATACTTGCTTTGCATAAATGACGGGAGCTTGTGATACAGGCTGAGAGTAAGCTAAAAGCTTAGACCGCACCAGAACTAGGTAATGCTAGCGTTGGGATAATTTATCAACTACTCACATACCCTTCATTTATCCAAATTTTATTTTAAGGATAAATTTAAATGAAAACTCAAATGTCTTATGCAAAAGAAGGAATTTTTACAAAACAAATGCAAATTGTTGCGCAAAAAGAGCAAGTAAGTGAAGATTTTTTGCTTGAAAATATAGCATGTGGAAAAATTATCATTCCTGCAAATATCAACCATAAAGTACTAGACCCAAATGGTATTGGCTATGGACTTAAAACAAAGGTAAATGTAAATTTAGGTGTTTCAAATGATTGTGTAGATTATAGTGAAGAAATGAAAAAAGTAGAATTGGCTCATAAATTTAATATAGAAGCTATTATGGATCTTAGTAATTATGGTAAAACTAGTCGTTTTAGAGATGAGTTAATTGCTACTTCAAAAGCTATGATAGGCACTGTGCCTGTTTATGATGCGGTTGGATTTTTAGAAAAAGATTTAAAAGATATTAAGGCAAAAGATTTTTTAGATGTAGTATATCATCACGCTAAAAGTGGAGTGGATTTTATGACAATTCATGCAGGGATAAATTCTCGTGCTGCTAGGGTTTTTAAAGAGTGTGATAGGATTACTAATATAGTTTCAAGAGGAGGTTCAGTTCTTTATGCTTGGATGCAAATGAATGATGCTGAAAATCCATTCTATGAATATTATGATGATTTACTCGCTATATGTAAGGAATTTGATGTGACACTTTCTTTGGGCGATGCGCTAAGACCTGGTTGTACTCATGATGCAAGTGATGGAGCTCAAATTGCTGAACTTATCGAACTTTCGTTATTAACTAAAAGAGCATGGGCTCAAGATGTGCAAGTAATGATAGAAGGACCTGGCCATATGGCTATTAACGAAATAGAAGCTAATATGCAACTTGAAAAAAGAATTTGCAACGGCGCGCCTTTTTATGTCTTAGGACCATTGGTTACTGATATAGGTGCAGGATATGATCATATAAGCGGAGCGATCGGTGGAGCAGTTGCAGCGGCAGCTGGTGCTGATATACTTTGCTATGTAACTCCTGCTGAGCATTTAAGACTTCCAAATTTAGAAGATGTAAGAGATGGTATAGTAGCGACTAAAATAGCAGCTCATGCAGGAGATATAGCCAAACTTCCTAAAGAAAGAAAAATAGATGATGAAATGAGTAAAGCTAGACAAGATATTGATTGGGAAAAAATGTTTAAATTGGCAATTGATGGAGAAAAGGCTAAGAAAATGTTTAATGAAAGAAAGCCTGAAGAACTTAATTCTTGTTCAATGTGTGGAAAAATGTGTGCTATGAACACTATGAATAAAATTTTAAAAGGTGAGGATGTAAGTTTGATAAAAGAATAAACCCTCGATTATGAGGGTTTAGTTTGATTAATCTATTACTTTATAATTATAAGGTTTTAGATTTTTATCATCTTCAAGAAGTTTTGCTGGTGGATTACCATTTACTTCTTGGTGTTTATAGTAGCGGTCTCCTGCTTTGTTGCCATTTAGATCTACTTTATAGTGAATTTCACCTGGATTTAATTTTTGAATATCTTCAAAACCTAAATTTGAAGTTTTGAAATCTTTAATACCATTTTTGGCCGCAATTTCTACTAATTTAGTTTGTCCTTGTCTTGACATATCAACTGATTGTAAAAGCATTCTTGAAGCTTCTCTAGGATTGTGGAATCCTGTTGAGTTTTCAGCACCTACAAAGTCTGCTCTTACTTGAGATTTTCTATGAAGTTCTAATACTTCTTTTAATTCAGCTGAAATTTTAGCATCATCTGCTTTGCCATTAGTTTGGAATTTAGGCATTTTTCCAAGCTCTGCGCGAATAGTTTCTACATCTTTAATCAAGCTTACTAAAGAATATTCAGCTGTTCTTAAATCATGAGCTACTGAATTTTGAATATCTTTTACTTGTTTAGCTAGATAGCTTTCGCTTTGAGTATGGCAAGTTTTACAAGCTGAATTAATATCAACTAAAGGCGAGGTGATGTTATGGTTGGTAACTTTTTTTGCACCTTTTCTAATATAAGGCATGTGACAATCTGCGCAACTTACACCATTTGCAGCATGTACTCCACCACTATAAAGCTCGCTTTCTGGGTGTTGAATTTTCAACATAGGTGCTTTAGTGATTTTATGAACCCAATCACTTGGGAAATTTTCTCTATTTTTTTCATAATAATCATCAAACATTTCTATTCTAAATGGCTCACCTTTTTTCCACTCACTCCATGGATAGGTTAACTCTATACCATCAACCTCAATTTCAATTGGTTTATTTCCATCTCTCCAAGAGTCAAATTCATCATAAGTTTTTTGTGTACCATTCCACCATTTTTTAGAACTATCATTAGCAATACTTTCACCGATAGTTTTTACTTTAGTACCTGTTGGTTTGAAATAATACTCAACGTGACATTGAGAGCATACTAAAGTTCTCATCTCGCTTCTTGAAGCTTTAATGCCTTGTTTTTCATCTGCCTCATAGCCTCTTGAAATTAATGCGTTGATTAAAGCTGGTCTTGTAAGTCTTAAACTCATATCTGTTGGGTTGTGACAATCTGCACATGTTACACCCATTCTTTTTCCACCATGAGGTCCACTGTGCTCAGGTGAGTTTTCTTTAGCTCCATTTACCGCAGGAACTGTTTTAATCATAGTCCAATATTTTGCAGAGTTAAATGCCACCCAATCACCTTTTGCAGTGTTGTTTAAAAGCCAAGGAGTCCATCCGCTATGACAATTCATACAAGCTGTTGGTTGACCACCAAATCCTGCAAAGCCATGTGCATTTAAGAAATCTTTGTTATTTCTAGCTGTATCCATTTGATCTACTTGAACCCAAAAGTGTCCTCTTTCTTCATTTGCATCAATGCTAAATGGATAACCCGCCCAAAGAACAGTTAGTTGTGGATAGCGGATTAGTTTTGAATAAGCTAAATTTCCACCAAATTCTGTTGCATTAGGTGCTTGTTTTTCCACTGCTGTATGCATATCTAAATAATCAGGAAAATTCTTTCCCCAATAATCAAAAGTAGGGTTTTCATCGCCAAGTTTTACAATTTCTTGAGAAATGATTCCACCTACTGAATCATTTGTTTTAGCTGTGATATCTTGATTTAACCACAATACGCCCGCAATAGCTACTATAGTAGCACTTATAGCACTATATAAAATGCCTTTATTATTCATTAATTACTCCTTTCATTTAAAATCCTCTCTTATGACCAACACCTTGGTGACAAGATACACAACTTAAGGAATTATCTTTATGTGGATCTAGAGTAGGGTTGATAGTGTTGCTCGCAATTTCTTTATGACATTCTATGCAGTTATTTTGGACTATTTCTTTACTTTTTGCATTTGCACTTAAATGTGTAGGTAAAGAATCAAGTTTAAAAGTAAATGCATAAGCATGTCCTAAACCACTTTGAGCTTTAGCAATCCATTTTTCAAAAAAGCTATGTGGTAAATGACAATCATTACAGGTTGCTCTTGGTTTACCATCAACTTCTTTAGAGTGTGAAGCTTTTAAATAATCATTATAAACTTCGTTCATAATATGACAATTATTACAGCTTTCACTAGCATCGCTAAAATAAGAAGTGCCTTTAGCATTATGGAAAGTATACATTCCAACTCCTGCTAAAATTACAAGCAAGAAGAGGAAAACAGCAAAAAGTTTTGAGTTTGCTTTTTTCAAAGTCTCTCCTTTGAATGAAGTTTAAGTTACAAGAACTTAAGTATAATTATATTATACTATAAAATCTTAAAAAGTAAATATAAATTTATTATTCATTTATAATTTTTTTAATAAGATAAAAAAAGTATTATTTTTTATATAAATTTATTTACTATTATAAAAATAAAATAAATTTTAATAAAAGAAATACTAAAATATTACATACTAGAAAATAAGGCAGGTGTATATTATGCAAATTCAACCATCAATGTATATTAATAGAGAACTTTCTTGGCTTGCATTTAACTCCCGTGTTTTAGATCAATGTTCTAAAGATCTTCCTTTGCTTGAAAAACTTAAATTTATAGCTATATATTGTACAAATTTAGATGAGTTTTATATGATAAGGGTAGCTGGATTAAAACAGCTTTTTATAGCAGGAATAAGCACAGCAAGTAATGATGAAATGACCCCACTTGCACAGCTTAAAGCTATTAGAAATTATTTACATGAAGAAAAATATGTAGTAGAACAGTATTTTACTAAAATAACTCAAGATTTAGAAAAAGAAAATTTATTTATTCGTTTATATGAAGAACTTGATGAGGATTTAAAACAACAATGTAATGAGCATTTTTTCTCTAATATTTTTCCTGTAATAGTGCCTATTGCGGTTGATGCAACTCATCCTTTTCCGCATTTAAATAATCTTTCGTTTTCTTTAGCGGTAAAGCTTTGTGATCCTATGCATCCTGAACTTTTAAAATTTGGTATGATACGTATACCTAGGGTTTTACCAAGATTTTATCAAGTAAGCTCTAATATTTATGTGCCTATAGAAAGTATAGTGCGTCATCATACTGAACATATTTTTCCTGGTTATAAGCTTTTATCGTCTGCTGCTTTTAGGGTAACTAGAAATGCAGATATGGAAATAGAAGAAGAAGAGGCTGATGATTTTATGTTGATTTTAGAGCAGGGTTTAAAGCTTCGTAGAAAAGGTGCTTTTATACGCTTGCAAATAGAAAAAGGCGCAGATGAACAGTTGATTGAATTTTTAAGTTCTCATATGAATATTTTTCATAAAGACATTTATGAATACAGCATACTTTTAAATTTACCATCACTGTGGCAAATCATTTCTAATAAAGAATTTACACACTTGCTAAACCCTGTGTATACGCCAAAGATTTTACCACCTTTTGGAGATAATGTATCTATTTTTAGTGCAATTGATAAACAAGATATATTGGCTATACAGCCTTATGAAAGTTTTGAGCCTGTGTATCAATTTATCAAAGAAGCAAGTAAAGATCCTAAGGTTATTTCTATAAGAATGACTCTTTATAGGGTAGAAAAAAATTCAAACATAGTCCAAGCTTTAATTGATGCAGCAAGTGATGGTAAGCAAGTTACAGTAATGGTGGAATTAAAAGCACGCTTTGATGAGGAAAATAATTTGCACTGGGCAAAATCATTAGAAAATGCAGGAGCTCATGTGGTATATGGAATCACTGGTTTTAAAGTGCATGCAAAAGTAGCTCAAGTGATTAGAAAAGAAGGGGATAAATTAAAAATTTATAATCACTTAAGTACAGGCAATTATAATGCAAGTTCAGCTAAAATTTATACTGATGTGAGTTATTTTACTTCTAAAGAAGAATATTCTCAAGATACTACAACTTTTTTTCATATACTTTCAGGATATAGTAAAAGCCGTCGATTAAAGACTTTATCAATGAGTCCAAAGCAAATCAAAGAACGAATTTTAGATATGATAGCTACAGAAGCAAGTCATGGAAAAGATGGGGTAATCATAGCCAAAATGAATGCTTTAGTAGATGGTGATGTGATTAAAGCTTTATATGATGCTTCAAACAAGGGTGTTAAAATAGATCTTATTGTGCGTGGAATTTGTTGTTTAAGACCTGGAGTAAAAGGGTATAGTGAAAATATAAAAGTTAGAAGTATAGTTGGAAAATATTTAGAACATGCTAGAATTTTATATTTTAAACACACTGAGCCAAATTATTTTATTTCAAGCGCTGATTGGATGCCAAGAAATTTAGAAAGAAGGCTAGAATTAATGACTCCTATTTTTGATGAGCATTCGCGTGCAAAATTAGCCCAAATTTTAAAACTACAATTAAGCGATAATGATTTAGCTTATGAGTTAAACAGTGAAGGAAGATATCGTAAGATTACTTTAAATGAAGCAGAAAAAATTAATAATTCTCAACAAATTTTAGAAGAATATATTAGTAGAATTTTTAATACCTTGAAAAAAGATACTGATCATAGTAGAGCAGCGCATTTAGCAACGAAGCTTTTTAGGGATAGCTAATCCTTGCTTTTTAGCAAGGATTATTTCCAACCTTCTATATAATTTTTAAGTTTTCTACCAACTTTTGGGTGTTTGAGTTTTTTTATGGCTGAGCTTTCTATTTGTCTTACTCTTTCTCTTGTGACATTTAGTTCTTTGCCGATTTCTTCTAAGGTTCTATCACTTTCATCATCCATTAAACCAAAACGCATTCTAATAACAGCTTTTTCTCTGTCATTAAGCTGATCTAAAACTTCATCAATTTGTTCTTTTAAATCATCTTTTAAGATGTGATCCATAGGTGAAATTGAAGTTCTATCTTCTACAAAATCTCCAAATTTACCATCATCTTCATTGCTAATAGGTGCTTCTAGAGAAATTGGTTCTTTAGTGATTTTAATCACTTGTTTTACTTTATCTACGCTAAGTCCTACTTCTTTAGCAATAATACTTACATCAGGTTCTTTACCTTCTTTTTGTAAATATTCACGAATGATTTTATTGATTTGATTAATAGTTTCTATCATATGAATAGGAATTCTAATTGTTCTTGCTTGATCAGCAATAGCTCTTGAAATGGCTTGTCTAATCCACCAAGTTGCATAGGTTGAAAATTTATAACCGCGTTTGTATTCAAATTTATCTACCGCTTTCATTAAGCCTATATTGCCTTCTTGGATCAAATCTAAAAACGGTAATCCACGGTTAGTATATCTTTTAGCAATGCTTACAACCAAGCGTAAATTTGATTTTGCCATTCTGGTTTTAGCTTCATCTGAGATTTTTTTACCGCGCTTTATTTGCTCTAGAATTTCTTTTAGTTGATCTTTTTCTAAATCAAAAGAATTTTGGCTAGCCTCTTTAGTTTGAATGAGTTTTTTAATCTCCATATAAGTGCTTACCATCGTAGTTTCTAGTGCGCGTTCAGCGATTTCTTCTTTGCTAAGTTTTGTAATATCTTTTAAGATATCTTGGTGTCTTTGTTTTAATTCTTCTGAAAACATTGGCAAGCGATATTCTAAGCGTTTTAATTCTTTGTCAAATTCCTCATCGCTTTTTAAAGCTGTTTCCATGGATTTTACTATTTCAGAGATAAGTTTTGAAGTTGGACCTAGATCCATTAGTTTTTCTTTTAATATATTTTTCTTAAAAGCAATTATGAGTTTATCTAACAATTCATCATCATTTTTTTCTGCATTAATAGTAGATATGGTTTTTAACCATTCTTTTTTTGCTTTTTCTAAGGCCTTAAAACTTTCTATAACTTTTAAGGTTCTTTCGTCTTCTTTTTTACTTGCTTTTTTAGGTTTTTTTTCACTTGAGCTTTCATTTTCCTCGTTTTCATTTTCTTCTTCAGAGTCTATTTCGTCATCACTTTTATCATCATCACTTTTATCATCATCTTCAAAGCTTTTAAAAAGCTCTTTTACTCTTCTTTCTCTATTGATTAAAGGTTCTTTATAATCAAGTATAAAATCTATCAAATAAGGCACAGAACAAAAAGCATCAATGATAATGTCTTCACCTAGCTCAATTTTTTTAGAAATTTCAACTTCCTCGTCCTTGTTTAAAAGAGCAATTTGTCCCATTTCTCTTAAATACATTCTAACAGGAGAGTCTGATCTACTCCATTCAAGCAAATCGTTTTCATTGGCTAAATCAAATTCATTTTCTAAACTTGTATCTTGTAATTTTTGTTTTTCTTCTTGTAGTTTTTTTGCTTCTTCTAAATTTCTTTTTTTAGCAATTTCAGCTGAAGAAATTAATTCTACTTTATGTTTATCCATTAAATCGCGGATTTTTTTTGCACTTGTTGCATTTGGAAGCTTTGCAAAATACTTGACAAGTTTTTCATATGTGATATAATCTTTGGAATTTTCTTTGAAAAGTTCTTCTAAAACATTAGTTTCATTAGCCATGGATACCCCTTGTATTTAAGTAATGAGTGTAAAACTAAATATTATGCCTAAAAATTAATTAAAAACAAATAAAAACATTTTGGAATAGCTTTTGCTTTATCGTGTAGAAAATTAAGATTTTAGTTAGGAAAAACAATGCAAAATGGGTATTATCAAGCCACTGGTGCTATGGTTACGCAGTTTAATCGCTTAGATGTTGTAACTAATAACCTAGCAAATGTAAATACAAGTGGCTATAAAAGAGATAATGTTGTTATTGCAGATTTTAAAAGGATTTTTAAAGAAACTCAAGATGAGTTACCTATACAAAATCATACAAGAGATGCTGCAAGATTTGTAAATACAACTATAGATAGGGTTCCACAAGTTAATCACGTCTATACAAATTTTAGCGTAGGTTCTATGAAAATGACGCATAATCCTTTGGATTTAGCTCTTACTCGTGAGGATACTTTTTATTTAATTAAAACAAATAATGGTGAGGTAAGATTGAGTCAAGATGGAAATTTCCAGCTTGATGATGAGGGATATTTGGTAAATCGTCAAGGGTATAGAGTTTTAAGCAGTGATTATTTTAACAATCCTGAAAACGATGGTATACGCATAGGAAATTCCACTTCTTTTATTAATGTGGATAAAAATGGAATCATCAGTGCATCTAATCAAGATATAGCAAGATTATTCGTAGCGCAAGTTGATGATTTAAGAGATTTGCAAAAAGATGGCGATAATATGTATAAAATCGATAATTTAAACAAAATTAGAGATTTGCCAAATTCAAATGCCATTAAGCAAGGTTTTACTCAAGGTTCAAATGTTAATCCAGTTACAGAAATGGTAGGATTAATCGAAGCAAATAGAATGGTTGAGATGTATCAAAAAGTTATGACATCTCATATGGATGATTTAAATCAAGAAGCTATTAATAAATTAGCAAGTACTAAATAAAACTAAGGATAGATAAAATGTTAAGATCATTGTACACAGCAGCATCAGGGATGGTATCACAACAAACACAAATTGATGTAACTTCAAATAATATTTCAAATGTTAATACAGTAGGTTACAAAAAATCGCGTGCGGAATTTGCAGATTTGATGTATCAAACGATGAAATACGCAGGTACTTCAACCTCAAGTACCACAAAACACCCAAGTGGTATAGAAGTGGGTCTTGGTTCAAGAGTGACAGCTGTGAGTAAAATTTTTAGTGAAGGTAGTTTAAAACAAACATCAACTTCAGGTCTTGATATGGCAATCGCTGGTAATAATGGCTTTTTCCAAATTCAAATGCCTGATGGAACTATAGCTTATACTAGAAATGGTCAATTTACCAAAGATGCTGAAGGAAATATTGTAAATTCAGATGGTTATAGACTTTTGCCGGAAATGACTATACCTGAGGATGCTACAGCTATTAACGTAGCAAGTGATGGAACGGTTTCTGTTATGCAACCAGGAAATACAGCTGAAACTCAAATAGGTCAAATTGAGCTTGTAAATTTTATTAATCCAGCGGGCTTGCATGCTTTGGGAGATAATCTTTTAGTAGAAACTGATGCAAGTGGAGCGCCTATTGCAGGTATAGCTGGAGAGAATGGATTTTCTGTAATCAAACATGGCTTTGTAGAGCTTAGTAATGTTCAGCTTGTAGAAGAAATGACAGATCTTATCACAGGGCAAAGAGCTTATGAGGCAGGCTCAAAAGCAATCACTACAAGTGATGATATGCTTGGTATAGTAAATCAATTAAAACGCTAGAATTAACTAGCGTTTTATAATATGCAAAAAATATTAAAAAATACTAAAAAACTCCTATTTATAAATACTTGTAAAATATTCTCTATTATAATTTAAATTTAAACTAATCATAGTAATATTTTATTTATGTATTCTTTATATACATAAATAAACAATAACGAGGGATATAATGAACAGAAGGGACTTCATTAAAAATACCGCTATTGCTAGTGCTTGTGGTGTTGCAGGCCTTAGTGTTCCAAGTAGTGTACTTGCAAATACTGAGAATAAATGGCGTTGGGATAAGGCTGTTTGTAGATTTTGTGGTACAGGCTGTGGAATTTTAGTTGCAAGTTTAGATGGTAAAATTGTCGCTGTAAAAGGAGACCCAGCAGCTCCGGTAAATCGTGGATTAAATTGTATTAAAGGTTATTTTAATGCAAAAATTATGTATGGAGAAGATCGCTTAGTAACACCTTTACTTCGTGTAAATGCAAAAGGTGAGTTTGATAAAAAAGGAAAATTTCAACAAGTTTCTTGGCAAAGAGCTTTTGATGAAATGGAAAAACAATTCAAAAAAGCCTACAAAGAAAAAGGTGCGGAGGGGATTGGAATTTTTGCAAGTGGTCAATATACTATACAAGAAGGATATGCTGCTGCAAAATTAGTAAAAGCTGGTTTTAGATCAAATAATATAGACCCAAATGCACGTCATTGTATGGCTAGTGCTGTTGTTGGTTTTATGCAAACTTTTGGGGTTGATGAGCCTTCTGGTTGTTATGATGATATAGAGCTTACTGATACTATTATTACTTGGGGTGCAAATATGGCAGAAATGCATCCGATTTTATGGTCAAGGGTAAGTGATAGAAAATTAAGTAATTTAGATAAAGTTAAAATCGTAAATTTATCTACTTTTTCTAATAGAACTTCTCATATAGCAGATACTGAAATCATTTTCAAACCAAATACTGATTTAGCTATTTGGAATTATATCGCTAGAGAGATTGTTTATAATCATCCTGAAGCTATGGATAAAGAATTTATTGAAAAACATTGTATTTTTACAACAGGTTATGCTGATATTGGTTATGGAATGAGAAATAATCCAAACCATCCTAAATTTAAAGCAAGTGAAAAAGATACCGTAGTAAAACAAAATGCTATTATTGTAGATGAAGAAGAAGCAGTATCTTTGGCTTATTTGGGTGTAAAAGCAGGCGATAAATTTGAAATGAAACACCAAAATGCTCCTGATGCGCATTGGGAAATTTCATTTGAAGATTTCAAAAAAGCTTTAGAGCCTTATACACTTGATTATGTTGCTAAAGTTGCTAAGGGTAATGAAGATGAAAGCATAGAAGAATTTAAGAAAAAACTTCAAGAATTAGCAAATTTATATATAGAAAAAAATAGAAAAGTTGTAAGCTTTTGGACTATGGGCTTTAATCAACACACAAGAGGTACTTGGGTAAATGAGCAAGCTTATATGGTGCATTTTTTACTCGGTAAACAAGCTAAGCCAGGAAGTGGTGCGTTTTCATTAACAGGACAACCAAGTGCTTGTGGAACTGCAAGAGAAGTAGGGACTTTTTCACATCGTTTACCTGCTGATATGGTGGTTGCAAATCCTAAACACAGAGAAATTAGTGAAAAAATTTGGAAAGTTCCTGCAAAAACGATTAATCCAAAACCAGGTGCTCCATACTTAAAAATCATGAGAGATTTAGAAGATGGAAATATCAAATTTGCTTGGGTACAAGTAAATAATCCTTGGCAAAACACTGCTAATGCAAACCACTGGATAGCAGCAGCTAGAGAAATGGATAATTTTATCGTTGTGAGTGATTGTTACCCAGGAATTAGCGCTAAGGTGGCAGATTTAATTTTACCAAGTGCTATGATTTATGAAAAATGGGGTGCTTATGGTAATGCTGAAAGAAGAACTCAACACTGGAAGCAACAAGTGCTGCCTGTAGGTGAAGCTATGAGTGATACTTGGCAAATCATGGAATTTGCAAAACGCTTTAAATTAAAAGAAGTTTGGGGCGAAACTAAGGTAAATGATAAGCTTACCCTACCAAGTGTTTTAGAAGAAGCTAAAGCTATGGGTTATAGCGAAGATGATACTTTATATGATGTATTATTTGCTAATAAAGAAGCAAAATCTTTCAAAGCAAACGATTCTATTGCAAAAGGATTTGATAATTCTGAAGTATTTGGTGATGAGAGAAAAGTTATAGGTAGTGATGGTAAAGAATTTAATGGATATGGATTTTTTGTACAAAAATATCTATGGGAAGAATACCGCAAATTTGGTTTAGGTCATGGGCATGATTTAGCTGATTTTGATACTTATCATAAAGTAAGGGGTTTAAGATGGCCTGTAGTAAATGGTAAAGAAACTCAATGGAGATTTAATACCAAATTTGATTATTATGCTAAAAAAGCCGCTCCAAATTCAGACTTTGCGTTTTATGGTGATTTTGCTAAAGAATTACCAAAAGGAGATTTACTAGCTCCACAAACTAAAGAAAAATATAGTTTAAAAAACAAAGTAAAAATTTTCTTTAGACCATTTATGAAAGCACCTGAAAGACCAAGCGAAGAATATCCATTCTGGTTATGTACTGGTAGGGTTTTAGAGCATTGGCATAGTGGAACTATGACCATGAGGGTTCCTGAGCTTTTCCGTGCAGTACCTGAAGCACTTTGTTATATGAATGAAGATGATGCTAAGGCTATGAAAATTAATCAAGGTGATATTGTATGGGTAGAATCACGTCGTGGTAAAGTAAAAGCTAGAGTAGATTTTCGTGGTAGAAATAAACCCTCTAAAGGCCTTGTGTATGTACCTTGGTTTGATGAGAATGTATATATAAACAAAGTTACACTAGATGCAACTTGTCCGTTGTCTAATCAAACAGATTTCAAAAAATGTGCCGTAAAAATTACTAAAGCATAAAAATGAAAAATAGAAGAGAATTTTTAGCCTTTGCTTTTAAGCTTTTATGCATAGGAAGTGGAAGTGCATTTTTGGCAAGTTTAGCATTTAGCTCAAATCAGGAGTATTTTTTAAGACCTCCTGGGGCAGATGATGAAAAAGAATTTTTATCAAAATGTATACGATGTGGACTTTGTGTAAAAGCCTGTCCTTATGATGTTTTAAAGTTAGCAAATTTAGAAAATAGTGCTAAAAATGGTACACCTTTTTTTGTAGCAAGAGAAAATCCTTGCAGGTTATGTGAGGATATACCTTGTATAAGGGATTGTCCTACAAATGCTCTAGATCATAAATATTTAGAGCAAAAAGATGGAATTTATAAAACAAAAATGGGTATAGTTATAATTGATAGTGCAAGTTGTGTTGCTTATTGGGGAATTCAATGTGATGCATGTTATAGAGCTTGTCCTCTAATAGATAAAGCATTAAAACTTGAAACAAAACGCAATGAAAGAACAGCAAAGCATGCATTTTTACTACCTGTGGTAGATCATGAAGTGTGTGTTGGATGTGGGATTTGTGAAAAAGCTTGTATAACACAAAAAGCAGCCATTAAAGTTTTGCCTAGAGAATTTGTTTTAGGAAAAGCTGGGGATAATTACATCAAAGGTTGGGATGAAAAAGATGAAAAGCGTTTGCAAGATGTAAACACAGATAAAAATTTCAATAAAAATAAGGCTAAAGATTATCTTAACAATGGAGAATTGCTATGAAGTATCTTATTTTAAGAAGAATAGTGCAATTGTCTATTTTAACTTTTTTTTCTTTTGGTGTATTTAATTTTATATTAAAAGGAAATTTAAGCTCTTCGGTTTTATTTTCTTCGGTGCCACTAAGTGATCCTTTTGCATTTATTCAACTTGCTTTGGCAAGTTTGCAAGTAGATTTGATGGCTTTAAGTGGTGCTTTGATAGTATTTTTATTTTATGCTATTTTTGCTGGAAGAGCATTTTGTGCTTGGGTTTGTCCTGTCAATATCATTACTGATTTTGCTTATTTTATTAGAAATAAATTAGGTTTTAATCAAGCAAGAGTTTTTAATGTAAATAAAAATTTGCGTTATTATGTTTTAGCTTTTGTTTTGATTTTTTCTTTTCTTTTTTCTTTTCCTGTTTTTGAGGAATTTTCTTATATAGGAATAATCCAAAGAGGGATTATTTTCGGCGGTGTTTCTTGGCTTTTTATGGCTTTGATCATTTTTTGTATAGATACATTTTTTAGTCCAAGGTTTACTTGTTCGCATTTTTGTCCTTTAGGGGCTTTTTGGGCTTTAAGTTCGCATTTTTCATTGTTAAAAGTAAGATATAGCTTACAAAAATGCACTAAGTGTTATAAATGTCTTGGAGTGTGCCCCGAAAAACAAGTGCTTTGGATGATAGGTAAAGAAAATCAAGATGTAAAATCAGGTGAGTGTATAAGATGTGGAAAATGTATTGATATTTGCGGTGATGATGCTTTAGGTTTTAGTATAATAAATTTAAGGAGAGAAAATGAAAAATAAAATCTTTTTATCCTTAGCAGCAGCTGTTTTAATAAGTGCTTGTGGGCTTGCTGTTAAAAGTGTTGATTCAAAAGATATAGGTTTAAGAAAAACAAGTTTAGAAAGTGAAAATGTAGAATTATTGGATGCAAAATATTCTCAAGCAGTGGCTGGTGAGTCTGTTTTGATTGAAAGATCGTTTGAAAATGCTCCGCCATTAATCCCGCACACTTTAGAGGATATGCTTCCAATTACTAAGGATAATAATATTTGCTTAAGTTGTCATGATAAGACTATTGCTAAAGATGTTGGAGCTACACCACTTCCAAGTAGTCATTATTTTGATTTAAGAAAAAACAAATCTACTAAAGATATGATAAGTGATGCAAGATTTAATTGTACACAATGTCATGTGCCACAAAGTGATGCTAAACCTTTGGTAGGAAATAGCTTTGAAGCAAAATTTAAAAGCGAAGAATCAAAGAAAAAATCTAATCTTTTAGATGTTTTAAATGAAGGTGTAAAATAAAATTATGAAAAAAATGTTTTTAATCTTACTAATGAGTATTTATGCATTGAGTTATGAGCTTAAGCTTGATTCAAATTTAAACGCTTTAAAGCTTGCTGATAATAGTTTGCTTATAGGACTTGATAATGGAGAGATAAAACAATATTTCCTTAAAGATAAAAAAATGCAAAAAATCACTCAGCTAGATAAGATTAAAAATTTTTACGAAGAAAATCTTAGCCCCAGAATTTATAGTATTGATTACTTAAATGGGGCTATTTTGATTTTAAGTGAAGGTGATTTTGGAAGTAAAAAATTATATGTTTATAAAAATAAACAACTTTTAAGCTATGATTTAGCTAATGATGGAGCAAAAAAAGCTTTGTTTTTAGATGATAATACTATTTTATTAGCCTTGCTAGGTTCTAATATAGAGCTTTTTGATCTAAAAACAAAAAGCGTTGTAAAAAATTTTACTTTTTCTAGTTCAAGCTTAAGTGATGTGGTTTTAAATGAAACTAAAACTCAATTAGTGGCAGGTTTTGAAAGTGGCGAGCTAATGCTTTTTGATGTGAAGAAATGGCAAAAAATAAAAAGTTATAAGAATATTCACAAGGATAATATTTATCAACTTGATTTTAAAAACACAATTATTGCAAGCTGTAGTACTGATAGAAAATTAGGCATAGTGAAAAATGATCAAGAAAAAAACATAGAAAGAGATTTTTTGATTTATACTTGTGCTTTAAATAAAGATGGCTCAATAGCGGCTTTTGGAGATAATGAAAAAAATGTTATAGAACTTGTAAATACTAAAAACCTAAAAACAATAAAAAGATTCCAAAATAAAGATTTTTTGCTAGAATATCTTATATTTTTAAATGAGCATAAGCTTATTAGTGCAGGTTATGAAGATAAAATTATATTTTGGAGTATAGATGAATCTTTCTAGTGTGTTGATTTTAACCAAAGAAGAAAAAGTAGAAAAACTCAAAGAGCAAATTCAAAAAACACCTTGTTGTAGTGTGGAATTAGCTCAGGATGAAAAAATTATAGTAGTAATAGAAAGTGAAAATTTAGATGATGAGTTAAAAGCATATAAACAATTAGAGCAGCTTGATGGGGTAGTGAGTATTAATATGGTTTTTTCTTATCAGGATTTAGACGAAGAAAGAGAAAAAATTTTAAAAGCAAATTTTGAGGCAAATGCTTTTGATGAGAATTTAAAAAAAGATAATATAGAATACTATGGCAATGTCTTTAGAAAGTATTGATTATGGTTTTTTTGATTCCTTTGATTTTTATCATTTCTTCTGTTTTTATTATTGATCATTTTTATTTTTCTAAGGAAAATGAAGTAGTAAAACAACAAAAGCAAATAGAACAAAAAAATATTAAGCAAGGTAAACAAAAATACCTTGAAAATATATTAAATCAAAAATAATCATGTATACACAAATTTCATATAAAAAATTCTTTTGGATTAATATTTTAGTTGTAATTACCCTTGCTTTAAATTTAAGAGCGCCTATAACCTCTATAGGTCCTATGATAGAATATATTCAAGAATATTATAAGATAAATTCAGCTTTAGCAGGAATGCTTACAACTTTACCTTTGATAGCCTTTGGGCTTATATCTTTTTTCGTGGCGTATTTTTCGCAAATTAAAGCTTTGTTTTTTGCTTTGTGTTTAATTGTTTTTGGAGAGTTTATTAGAAGTTATGGGGGTAATATAGGTTTATTTTCTGGGGTTTTTCTAATTGGGGCAGGCATTGCAATAGCTAATGTTTTATTACCTTCTTTTGTAAAAGAAAAATTTGCAAAAAATGCTTATAAAATAATGGGTTTATATGGATCAATTATAGGTTTATCTTCAATTGCTGGAGTGGCTTTATCGCTTCCTTTGCTTAAAATTTTTGAGGTGCCTCAAGCTATGTTTTTTTGGGTTGTTTTAGCTTTGATTGCTTTGATTTTTTATTTTCCGCATTTGAAAAACAAAAGATTATTGCGTCCTAAGAAGAAAAACATCAATAAAATAAATCTTTTTTTGAATTTAACAGCTTGGAAAGTTACTATTGTAATGGGACTGCAAAGTTTTTTATCTTATAGTCTTTTTGCTTGGCTTAGTGTGATGATAAGTGAAAAAGGTTTTGAAATTGATTTTGGTTCTAATGTTTTATTACTTTCTCAAATCATAGGTATGCCTGTGGCGTTTTTATTACCTATTGTTTTAGGAAAACTAAGAGCTCATGCTAAGGGTTTTGTTATTATAATATTGGGTTTTTTATATGTTTTAAGTTTTATTTTGGTGTTTTTTTGTGATGTAAAATTAGTATTGTTGTTAGCAGCTATTTTCTTAGGTTTTGCATCTAGTGGGGTTTTTACAATTTCATTATTGTTTATTGCTATAAAAAGTTCAACTTCTTTTATAGCAGCTAAACTTTCTGCCATGTCACAAGGCATAGGGTATTTAATAGCAGCTCAAGCACCTTGGATTATAGGTATGCTCCATGATAGTTTTGGAAATTTTACTTTAGGCTTTATCATGCTTATTACAGTAGCTATAATACTTAATATTTTTGTATTTTTAGCATATAAAGCTCCTGTGATTAAGTAAAAATTAAAATAAATTAAAGTCTTTTTTGTTAGAATTTTGACATTTTATTTTTTGTGAGTTGATAATGCGATATACAGTAACAGAAGCTTCTATTTATGAGGCGCAAGGTTTAAAAGATGAAGCTTTGGAGATTTATAAAAATATATTAAAGCAAGATCCGCAAAATAAAAATGCCATTGATGCTATAAGGCGTTTAAGTGGTTTGCGTTCTAATCATGAAGATTTAAATTATGATATGCTTGATTTTTTTGTTAATATGAAAAGCGAAGAAGAAGTTAATGAATTTAAAAGGTGGTTAATAAAACTATGAATATAGAAGATTTAGCAAAAATGGCCATAAGTGAAGTTAATTCAGAGTTAGATAATAAAAAAAGTAAAAATGATGAATTTACTCCTATGGTAGAGGAAATTACTCAAGAAAAAAATACTAATATCCAAGAAGATAAAATAAAAAAAGAGATTAATCAAGTTGCGCAAGAATTGATCCAAGAATTAGATGATTTAGAAGTAAAAGTTAAAGAAGATAAACAAGCTATGATTATTAAGGTTGAAGCTTTAGAGGAAAAAGAAGAAAGTATTATAAATAATGAAGAATTTTTCTTAAAAAATATCAGAGAGCGTATTTTGGTTTTATTTGAAGGATTAAAAAATACTAAAGATGAGCATATAGAAAAAAGACTAGATATTACAATTACTTTTTTAGAGTTTTTACTTGCAAAGATTGAAGATAGACTTAAAAAATGATCATGATTTTTTAAGAATTAAAAATATACTTAAACCTTACACACAAAGAGCTTATTTGGTAGGTGGTTGTGTAAGGAATTCTTTTTTAGATTTATCTAGTGATGATTATGATATAGAAATTTATGATATTGAGCCTAAGCTTTTTGATGAGCTTATGCAAAAACTTGGTGCAAATGGAGTAGGAAAAAGTTTTTTTGTATATAAATACAAAAAATTTGATTTAGCTCTAGCGCGTTATGAAAATAAAATTTCTACAGGCCATAGAGGTTTTGAGGTTAAAGTTTGTAATGATGAACAAGAAGGAGCTAAAAGAAGGGATTTTACCATTAATGCATTGATGGTAAATATTTTTGATTTTAAGTTTTTAGATTTTTTTAATGGTTTGCAAGATTTACAAGCAAAGATTATAAGACATATTGATGATATAAGTTTTGTTGAAGATAGTTTAAGAGTGCTTCGTGGAATTTCTTTTGCATGCAGGTTTGACTTAACAATTGCAAAAGAAAGTTTAAAATTAATGCAAACTATGGATATAAGTGATTTATCTAAAGAGCGTATTAATAATGAACTTTATAAAATTTTTAAAACTTCAAGACTAAATAAAGCTTATGAGTATTTCAAAATTTTAAAGTTAGAAGAAAAAATATTTTTTTATCAAAGCTGTAATGAAGAATTTGAAAAACTTTTAGAGCATAGTCAAAAATTAATTTATGATGAGGCTTTGTATTTATATTTGTATTTGAATTTTTTTCATATAAATAAAGAGGAATTTTTCAATAAAACAAAATTAAAAAAAGAACTATTAAAAAAATGTGAACAAGAATTTATTTTAGGTAAAATTGATGATTTTAATTTAGCTAAAATTGCTTTAAAAATACCACTTTGCAAATGGCTTGGACTTTGGGATAATGAGCGTATGGCACAAGCAAAGAAATTAAATTTATATTATCATGCTTTTAAAAGTAAAATTAGTGCAAATGATTTACTAAAGGAAGGATTTAGTGGGAAAGAGCTTGGAATTGAGCTTGAAAAAAGAAGATTACAAGAATTAAAAAACTATATAAAGGAGCAAAAATGAATGAATATATTTTAAAAATTTCAAGTAGTGATGAAAAAGGATTGATTTATAGAATTTCAGATGTTATTTTTAAATATAGAATCAACATTATAAAAAATGATGAATTTGTTGGAGAAAATCGTTTTTTCTTTAGAGCGCATTTAGAAGGTGAGCTTGATATAAAAGCTTTTAAAGGAACGCTTGAGGCTATGCTTCCTGATAATGCACAAATTGAAATTACACCAAAGAGAAAAAAAGATATTATTGTTTTAGCTACCAAAGAAACTCATTGTTTGGGTGAATTACTTATCCGCCAATTTAGTGGGGAATTTAACGCAAATATTAAAGCAGTTATTGCAAATTATGAGATATTAAAACCTTTAGTGGATAAATTTAACATACCTTTTCATACTATTTTAGCGCAGGATTTAAGTAGGCAAGAGCATGAAGAAAAATTACTAGAGTGTTTAAAACAATACGAGTTTGATTATATTGTTTTAGCAAAATATATGAGAATATTATCTCCATCTTTTGTGGAGCATTTTGAAGGAAAGATTATTAATATCCACCATTCTTTTTTACCTGCATTTATAGGAGCTAATCCTTATAAGCAAGCTTATGAAAGAGGGGTAAAGATTATAGGCGCAACAGCGCATTTTGTAAATAATAACTTAGATGAGGGGCCAATTATCACCCAAGATGTTATACCAGTTACTCATGAATATTCTTGGCAGGCTATGCAACAAGCAGGACGTAATGTGGAAAAAAATGTTTTTTCTAAGGCTTTGGATTTGGTCTTTGATGATAGGATTTTTATACACGAAAATAAAACGATAGTGTTTTAAATTTTTGATGCCAAAAAGGCATCAAAAATTAGCAAGAATAACAAGTTTTAAACTCATATGCAGTTGGTCTAGCTTCTACAGGCCATACTTGGGTTTCAAATTTCATATGTTGATAATCATCAATAAACACATCACTCATAACAGGTTTTAAGAAAGCATTTTTTCTAATGAGTGCTTCTAAAGATCCTCTTAAAGTGTGAGGTAATTGCTCTATACCTTTTTCTCTAATCTCATCTAGGGTTAGTGCAAATAAATTTTCATCCATAGGGCCAACCGGTATGGTTTTGTTTTTAATACCATCAAGTCCTGCCATAAGTAAGCTTGTAAAAGCCAAGTAAGGATTAGAAGTGCTATCAGGAAATCTAATTTCTACTCTTGCGCTTTTTTCGTTAATACCATAAGGAACGCGACAACTTGCAGAGCGATTTTGACAAGAATAAGTTAAAATGCAAGGTGCTTCAAAACCTGGAACTATTCTTTTATAGGAATTTGAGCTAGGATTGGTAAATGCGGCAACACTTCTTGCATTAGCTAAAATTCCACCGATGTAATTAATCGCACATTCGCTCAATTTTCCATAGCCTTCTTTATCATAGAATAAATTTACTCCATCTTTCCAAAGACTCATATGTACATGCATACCACTTCCATTATCTCCATAGAGTGGCTTTGGCATAAAGGTTGCTGTTTTTCCATTTAAATGTGCTACCATTTTTACTACATATTTGTAAATTTGTACATTATCAGCAGCTTCAACTAAATTTCCAAATTCTACACCAATCTCAGCTTGTCCTTGTGCTACTTCATGGTGATGTACGAAAGTTTTTAAACCCACTCTTTCTAAAACTTGCACCATTTCAGCTCTAATATCCACGCTAGAATCAATAGGACTTACAGGAAAATATCCGCCTTTATTTCTTGGGCGATGTCCGTTATTGTAACTATCTGTGAAATCTTTATTATCATTCCATTCACCTTCTTCAGTATCTACTTCATATTTTGCACAATGAGAAGAATCAACTATTTTTACATTATCAAAAATAAAAAATTCATTTTCAGGACCAAAATAAGCTGTATCGGCGATATTGCTTGTACTTAAGTGTTGCATTGCTTTTTTGGCAATACTTCTTGGACATTTTTCATACATTTGATCTTTATAAATATCATATACATCACAAATTACTATGATAGTAGGATCTGCTGTAAATGGATCTAAGAATGCGCTTTCTACATCAGGTTTTAAAATCATATCCGATTTTTCTATAGGTTGCCAACCGTGTAAAGAGCTTGCATCAAAAGGAATTCCATTTTCAAAAGTTTTATCATCAATTGCTTTTATATTGTAAGTAATATGGTGCCAAGTGCCTATCATATCAGTAAATCTAAAATCAACAAATAAAACCTCATGTTCTTGACAATAACTAAAAAACTCACCAATGTTATTTACAAACTTACCCATTTCCTCTCCTTTTTAATAGGTATTAATTTATTTTTTAAGATTGTAGTATATTTTTATTAAATTAAGTTTAAATTAATATTTTTTTTATGGTCAAATACAAAAAAATATTAATTTATATAATTAATTAACAAAATTAATATTGGTTTATATTTTTTTATAATATAATTTCACATTAGTTTTTTATATTAAAAAGGTGTAAAAATGACTCAAGAAGAATTAGATGCTTTAATGAATAGCACTGAAGATTTAGATCTTGATTCTGTAGAAGAAACAGAAACAAAGCCTGAAACAGAGTATGAAGATGAGGAAAAAAATAAACAAATTGTTGATGCAATGATTAATGGTGATTATAAAGCAAGAGCAGATATGGCATGGCCACCACCACCACCTAGCAAAGAACATAAAGTTGTGCATCAGCTTGATGATGTTACAAGAGATAGTGAAATCAAAGCTACTGAAATGATGGAAAAGTTAGAAATTATTAATGATTTCTTTGCAAATTCAGAAAATGAGCTTTGTGTAATTAGTGATGCTCTGAATAAAAATATAGAAATTTTTGAAAAGCTAAATGCAAAATTTCCTAATGTTGTAAGCTTTAAAGAAGCTATAGAAACTAACAATAATGCTAAAAATATTATAGATGAAATCACGGGTTGTTTACAAACTGGACAAGATGAGGTTATGATGGCAATGGATGCTATGCAATACCAAGATATTCACCGTCAAAAAATCGAACGTGTTATTAATGTTATGAGAGCTTTAAGTAGATATATGAGTAGTTTATTTGAAGGTAAAATTGATGATGAAAAACGCGTAGGATCGGCTGTGCATATTGAAGGTGATACAACTACAGATGTTGTAAGCAATGATGATATTGAGGCATTAATCGCAAGTTTAGGCAAAAAATGATTATTCCTGAAATAGTAGCTCCTGCGGGAAATTTTACAAAATTAAAAATAGCGTTGGCTTATGGAGCTGATGCTGTTTATGCGGGAGTGAGTAATTTTTCATTAAGAGCAAGAACTGCTAGGGATTTCAATTATGAAACTTTTAAAGAGGCTATTGATTATACTCATACAAGAGGAAAAAAAATTTATGTAACCATTAATGGTTTTCATTTTAGTTCACAAATTGAGGGTTTAAAAAGGCATATTTTAAAATTAAAAGAAATGAAACCTGATGCTTTTATAGTAGCTTCTGTAGGTGCTATGCGTTTAGTTAAAGAACTTGCACCTGAAATCAATCTTCATGTATCCACTCAAGCTAATATTTTAAACTATTTAGACGCTCAAGTCTATAAAGACATTGGAGCTAAGCGTGTTGTTATAGCAAGGGAGCTTGGTTTAAAAGATGCAAAAGATTTGAAAAACAATTGTGATATCGAGCTTGAAAGTTTTGTGCATGGCTCTATGTGCTTTGCATATTCTGGTAGATGTTTAATAAGCTCAGTACAAAGTGGACGCATGAGCAATCGTGGTTCTTGCGCAAATGATTGTAGATTTAATTATGAGCTTTATGCGAAAAATCCAGAGACAAATACACTTTTTAGATTAGAAGAAGATGAAAATGGCACACATGTATTTAATTCTAAAGATTTAAATTTAAGCTCATATATTCAAAAGATCATGCAAGAAAATTGTATTCATGCTTTTAAAATAGAAGGAAGAACAAAAAGTGAGTATTATGTAGCTTTAACTACAAGAACATATAAAATGGCAGTGCAAGATGTATTGGAAGACACTTTTGATGCTGCTAAATATGAAAAAGAAATCCATACTTTAAAACACAGAGGTTTTACGGATGGATATTTAGTCTCAAGAGCCTATGAAAAAACCGATTCTATTAATCACAATACAAGCATAGAAGAAGGAACTCATCAAGTGCATGCTATTAGTGAAGATGGTGAGTTTTTTAAATGTAAAGGCAAGATAGAATTAAACAAAGAATATGAAATTTTAGCTCCGGTTAATTCTAATATAGAATTAGGAGAAAATAAACTAGGTTTAATCTATGAAAATGATGGTAAGAAATTTATAGTTTTTAAGCAATTATTGGCCAAAAATAATAAAGAATTTAGTGAAATTCATAGTGGTAATGAAAATGAAATTACTTTACCGTTTAAGCTTCCAGAATTTAGCTTTTTAAGAAGGAGTGTTGAATGAAATTTGTTTCTATATTGATGGGAAGTAAGAGTGATTATGATGTAGTGAAAGAAGCTTTGGGAATTTTGGAAAAATTTGATGTTAAATATGAAATTTTAATCACTTCAGCACACAGAAGTCCTCAAAGAACCCAAGAATACATCAAAAATGCCGAAGAAAAAGGTGCAAAAGTATTTATTGCAGCAGCAGGTATGGCGGCGCATTTAGCAGGAGCTGTTGCAGCACATACAACAAAACCTGTTTTAGGCATACCTATGCCAGGAAGTAATTTAGCAAGTATGGACTCTTTATTTTCTACTGTGCAAATGCCAAGTGGAATTCCTGTAGCAACTTTGGCTATAGGCAAAGCAGGGGCTATTAATGCAGCTTATTTAGCTGTACAAATTTTAGCTATAGAGGATGAATCTTTAGCGCAAAAATTATTAGAAGATAGAAAAAAACAACAAGAAAAATTAATTCAAGATTCTAGTACAATTGAAGTTTTTCTTTAAGGAGTATTTATGCAAACTTACTTGAAGTTAAAAGAATTTTGTCAATTAGTGCATTTATCTGAAGATGTTGTAAAAGGAATGATGGCAAATGGTGCTTTAAATTTCAAAGAAGAAGAGGGTGAAATTTATATTGAGGCTAATCAAGGAACATTTAGTGTGGTTCCAACAAGCTCAAAGCAACCTGCTATGGTAAATTCTATGACTTTAGCAGGAGAAAGTTTTGTAGAAAAAACCATAGGAACTATTTTAAACTTACACGAAAAAGTTCTTGATGCTAAAGATGAGACCTTAGAAGCTTTAAAGGGTGAGAATAAATTTTTAAAAGATGCTCTTTATTCTATGCAAGAACTTTATGATGAAGATAGAAAAACCATAGAAAATCTTAACGAGCAACTCAAATATGCGCGCAATGAAGTGGAATTTCTAAAAAGAAAATACAAAATGATGTGGAATAAAACAGTAGAGTTATATGCAAATTCACCTGAAAAGCCAGAAGAAATAAAGGAAGAAAAATGACTTTTTCTCAAATGATATTAAACTTACAAGAATTTTGGCAAAAACAAGGTTGTGCCATTATGCAACCTTATGATTTTCCAGCAGGTGCAGGGACTTTTCATCCTGCAACTTTTTTAAGAAGTTTGGGTAAAAAACCTTGGGCAGCTGCTTATGTAGCACCAAGTAGAAGACCAACTGATGGAAGATATGGTGAAAATCCTAATAGACTAGGTGCTTATTATCAATTTCAAGTTTTGATTAAACCAAGCCCTGATAACATCCAAGAATTATATTTAAAAAGTTTAGAAAATTTAGGTTTTGATTTAAAATCACATGATATTCGTTTTGTTGAGGATAACTGGGAGAGTCCAAGTTTAGGTGCTTGGGGTCTGGGTTGGGAAGTTTGGCTTGATGGCATGGAAGTAACACAATTTACTTATTTTCAACAAGTTGGCGGTATAAGCGTAGATTTAGTAAGTGCTGAAATTACCTATGGCTTAGAAAGACTCGCAATGTATTTGCAAGATGTAGATAATGTATATGACATAGTTTGGAATGAATTTAACGGTGAAAAAATTACTTATAAAGATGTTCATAAGCAAGGTGAGTTTGAATTTAGTAAATATAATTTTGAAGTAAGTGATGTTAAAACTTTAAATGTGCAATTTGAAAATGCCTATAATGAGTGTAAAAATGCATTAGAAGCAAAGCTTGCTTTGCCTGCATATGATTATTGTATGTTAGCAGCGCACACTTTTAATTTGCTTGATGCAAGAGGAGCTATTTCAGTAACTCAAAGACAAGACTTTATGCTTAAAATTAGAGAATTATCTAAAAATTGTGCTTTGGTGTATAAAGAAAGTTTAGATGAAAATTAAAGAAATTTATGATTATTTGGATACTATTAGCCCATTTAGTACGCAAAGTTCATGGGATAATAGCGGCCTATTACTTGGAACTTTAGATCAAGAAATAAATCAAATTTATCTTGCTCTTGATGTGGATATGCATTTAATTGAAAATGCACGTGAAAATTCACTTTTTATAGTTCATCATCCTTTGATTTTTAAAGGTTTAAAAAACTTAAGCGGGGTGTTTTATCCGCAAAATATTCTTACTAAAATGATACAAAAAAACATAGCTTTAATTGCTATGCATACGAATTTTGACTTAAGTCATTTAAATGCTTATTTTGCTCGTGAAATTTTAGGTCTTAAGATTAAAGAACAAAATGAGTTTTTAATTTATTGTGATGTTGATTTTAAATTTAGCGATTTAATTAATCATGTGAAAAAAAGTTTAAAGCTTGATTGCATAAGAGTTGTAAATGCAGGTAATGAGAAAATTAAAACTTTAGCAATATGCACAGGTAGTGGAGGAGATTTAATTTCTAGTGTTAAGGTAGATTGCTTTTTAAGCGGAGATTTTAAATATCATCAAGCTTTGGAAAGTTATCATAATAAACTTAGTTTGATTGATATAGGACACTATGAAAGCGAATCTTGTTTTGGTAAAATTTTAGCAAAAGATTTGCAAAAATTTCATTTAGAAGTTATAATATCAGTTTCAAAAAATCCATTTCAATATTTTTAAGGAAAATTTCAATGAGTAAATATTTAGAACAACTTATAGCTTTATCGCAAATTGATAAAGAACTTGATGGTTTTGCAAATAAAGTAGAAGATGCTACAAAAGATTTAAAAGAAAAACGCAATTTACTTGATAAAACAGAAGAAGAAATTGCAGGTTTTGAGAAAGATATTAAAGATATAGAAAATCAAAAAATTCAAAACAACAATCATATTGCAGAATTTGGTGTAAAAATAAAAGAAATAGCCAAAAAAAGTGCAGCGGTAAAAACCGAAAAAGAAGCAAATGCTTTAAAAATTGAAGAGGATATAGCCAAAGAACAACTTGATGCAGCAAATGAAGAAATTGAAAGATTGGATAAAATTTTAGAAAATAAAGAAAAGTTTATACAAGAATTGCAAGCTAAAAGAAGCGAACTTGAAAATGAAGTGGATCAAATCGATGCTCAAACTAAAACTGTTTTAGTGGATATTGAAAAAGAAAGATTACAAATTTATGATAAAAAGGTAAAATTAGTAGGTGAAATAAATCAAAAAGTTTTAACTTTTTATGAAAAAATTAGAAAATGGGCGGGAAATACTGCAGTAGTTCCTGTAAAAAAACATGCTTGTTATGGCTGTTTTATGAGAATTTATGATAAAACTTATTTGGCTGTTTTAAAAGGTGATGAAATCATAACTTGCCCACATTGTGGAAGAATTTTATACAAAGAAAAAGAAGAAAATCAAAATTGATTTTTTTTTATTATATTTTTGCTGTGATTATATATATAATTGCAGCTCCTTTTTTATTGATTTTAAGTTTTTGTAAGGAAAAGTATAAAATATCATTAAAATCAAGATTCTTTCTTTACAAAAATTTAAGGCAAAAACAAGGTGATGTGTATTTTCATGCTTGTTCTTTTGGTGAAATTAAAAGCCTTATTCCTTTAATAAAACTTTTTCCAGCTTGTAAAATTTCAACCATAACTCAAACTGGTTTTAGTGAAGCTTTAAAATATTCTAAAAAAGTAAATTTTTTCCCTTTTGAGATTTTTGTACCTTTTTGGATGAGACCTTGTAAAGTTTTGGTTATTTTTGAAGCAGAGCTTTGGCTTATGCTTGTGTTTATGGCTAAATTTTATAATGCAAAAGTTGTTTTATTAAATGCTAGAATTAGCGATAGATCTTTAAAAAACTATAAGCGTTTTAGCTTTTTTTATCGTTTGATTTTTAAATATATTGATGTTGTGTTTGCGCAAAGTCAAAAAGACAAAGAAAGATTAGAATGCTTGGGCGCTAAAAATGTTATAGCATATAAAAATATCAAAGCTAATATAAAACAAGAACAAGTGAAAAACTATTCCAAGCCCAAAGCTAGGATTATTATATTTGCTAGTACACATGAAAATGAAGAACGATTATTACTTAATGAAATTAATTTAGAAGAAAACGATAAATTGATTATCGCCCCAAGACATCCAGAGCGTTTTGGCGAGGTTGAGGGAATTTTAAAAGATTTTTGTCAAAAAAACCACTATAATATGCAAAAATTTTCAGACTTTACATTAAGCGAAAATAATTTTGCAAATTTTTTTAATGCCAAATGTTTATTGCTAGATACTTTAGGTGAGCTAGAAAGTTTTTATAAGATTAGTGATGTGGTTTTTTTATGCGGCTCTTTTGTAGATAATATAGGTGGACATAATCCTATAGAGGCAGCCAGATGGAATAATGTTATTATCTCAGGGAAATATTATTTTAATCAAGAAAGTTTATATCAAGAAGTTGATGGTTTGTATATTTGTGAGAGTGCAAAAGATATAAATGTTTTTTTAAAGCAAAAACTACCACAAGCACAACTTAAAGAACAAAGTGATTTAAATGAAATTATATTAAGTATAAAAGAAGGTTTAGATGCAAGAAAAAGCTTATAAATTGCTTGCAATGCAAGAAAAAATTTCTAATAACGCAGCAAAGGATTTGATTGACAAAGGCTGTGTTTTTGCTATGGGTAAAAAGGTTGTTATAGCTAGGGCTTTGATGAGTTCTAAAACAAGATTTGTTGTGCAAAAAATAAAAAAAGCAAAAATACTTTTTGAAGATGATAAAATCATAGCTTTAAATAAGCCTTATGGAGAGATTAGTGAGAATTTAGAAAGTGTTTATAATGCTAAATTAATCAACAGACTTGATAAGGAGACAAGTGGAGTTTTGCTTTTAAGTAAAGATGAGGAATTTAGACTAAAATGTATTCAAGAATACAAAAAACAAAATGTTTATAAAAGTTATTTAGCTATTGTTGATGGAGTGATTGCTGAAGAACTTGAAATTTGTGAAAAAATAACTACTATAAAAAATAAATCCGGAGCCTTTAGTAAAATCGATAAATTTGGCTTAGAAGCTCATACTCAGGTTATACCTTTAATGGTAAATGCTAAAAAAACCTTAATAAAAGCAGTCATTAAAACAGGTAGAACACATCAAATTAGAGTGCATTTAAATCATGTAAAACATGGTATTATAGGTGATGAAAAATATGCAAAAATTAGCTCTTCTAGAATGTATTTGCATTCATATGAAACGCATATTTTTGATTATCAATTTAAAGCCTTACTTGATGAGAGCTTCAATGCTTATGGTTTTGAAATAAAAAATTTAAATTTTTAAAGGCGTTTAAAGCTAAAAGGGTTTATAATTTAGCTTTTTAAAATTTTAATAAAGGGAAAATAAAGTGTTTGAAATAGTTAGTGAGTCATTTAAATCCGCAGTTAATAAACTTCGTTTTGTTGATGATGAAAAAGCTTTAAAAAATGCTCTTGATACTTTAAAAAAAGCCCTTTTAAAAGCAGATGTACATCATAAAGTTACTAAAGAATTACTTACTTTAGTAGAAAATGATGTAAAAATTAATGGTATAGGTCAAAAACAATTTTTAGACTCAATTAAGAAAAACTTAGAAGAAATTCTTAGTGTTAAAGGTAAAAATCAAGGTTTTGTATTTGCTAGTAAGCCACCTACGGTTGTTTTGATGTGTGGTCTGCAAGGTGGTGGTAAAACTACTACTACGGTAAAAATTGCTAATTATTTAAAGTTAAGAAATAAAAAAGTACTAATTGCTGCATGCGATTTGCAAAGATTAGCTGCAGTAGAACAGCTAAGACAACTCACTCAAGCTAATGAGCTTGATTTATTTTTCATAGAAAATGAAAGTAATCCTTTAAATGTTGCTAAACAAGCTTTGGAAAAAGCAAAAAATTCTATGTATGATGTTTTGCTTGTAGATACTGCCGGCCGTTTAGCAATTGATACGGCTTTGATGAATGAGCTTAAAGATGTAAAAGCTATTTTAAATCCTGATGAAGTATTTTATGTAGCTGATGCTATGAGTGGTCAAGATGGAGTTAAAACAGCAAGTAGCTTTAATGAAGCTTTAGAAATCACTGGGGTTATTTTAAGTAAATTTGATGCAGATACTAAAGGTGGTGTTGCGCTAGGTATAGCAAAACAAATTGGTGTGCCTTTAAGATTTATTGGTGTTGGTGAGAAAGTAGCTGATTTAGAAGTATTTATCCCTGATAGAATTGTTAATCGTATCATGGGTGAGGGTGATTTGGCGACTTTGGCTGAAAAAACTGCCACTATTATAGATGAAAAAGAAGCAAAAAAACTTAATAAGAAAATTAAAAAAGGTGAATTTAATTTTAATGACTTTTTAAATCAAATGGAAAGTGTTAAAAAACTTGGTAGTATGAAATCAATCATTGGTATGATACCTGGTTTATCATCTATGGCAGCAAATATTAAAGATATTGATTTGGATAATTCCAAAGAAATTATTCATATTAAGGCAATGATTTCATCAATGACACCAAAAGAAAGAGAAAATCCTGATTTGTTAAATAATGCAAGAAAGCGTCGTATTGCAGAGGGTGCTGGTTTATCTCAAATGGAAGTAAATCGCTTTTTAAAACAATTTAGTAATGCAGCTAAGTTGGCAAAGAAATTTTCAAACAAAAAAGGAATGGAAAACTTTATGAATATGTTGCAGCAAGCTAAAAGACCGCAATAATTAAAGCTTTTTTATGGATATATGAGTTAAAATATCTATAACAAAATTTTAATTTTTTTAGGAGTATTAAAATGACAGTAATCAGACTTACAAAAATGGGACGTAAAAAAAGACCATTTTATCGTATAGTTGTAACTGATAGTAGAAAAAGACGTGATGGTAGCTGGATAGAAAGCATTGGATATTACAATCCTATGGTTGAACCTGAAGTGGTAAAATTTGATGCTGAGCGTTTAGCTTATTGGAAAAGCGTAGGTGCTAAATTAAGCGATAGAGTAGCAGCTATTACAAGCAAATAAAAATGGTTGAAAATTTTTTAAGAGAATACGCAAAATTAATTGTTGATTTTCCTGAAAAAGTTGATATACAAAGACAAAATTTAGAAAATAATTTTGCTGAAATTATCATTTATGTCGATCCATCTGATACTGGTAAGTTGATCGGAAAAAATGGAAAATTAATCAACGCAATAAAAACAGTCATTATGGCTTATAAAGTTAAAGATGCAACTTCATATCGTATAACGGTAAAAGCCATTGAAGAATGATTTGATCCAAGTTGCTAAACTTGGGAAAAGTGTTGGTTTAAAAGGTTATGTAAGATTACATAATCTTAGTGATTTTTATGAGCAGTTTAAAATAGGTGCTAAATTTTTTGATATTAATCAAAAAATTTACACCATAAAGGCTTTTGATAAAACTAGATCTTTAGTTTTATTTGAAGGTTTTGAGAGTGTTGAAGCTGCCAAAACCTTAACTAATATTACTCTTTTTCAAACTATTGAAGCTACAAAAGAAACTTGTAAATTAAAAAAAGATGAGTATTTTTATTTTGACATAATTGGATGTGATATTATTGAAAATGAGCAAAAATTAGGTGTAGTTGAAGACATTTTAGAAAATGGAGCAGGATTTTTATTTTGTATAAAATGTGATGAAAAACTACAGACAAAGATTAAAAACTTTTATATTCCTTATGTTGATAAATATATTCAAAAAGTTGATGTAGAAAATAAAAAGATATTCACACGATCTGCTTTGGATATTTTAGAAAATTCATGAAATATACTTTTGTAAGTTTATTCCCAGAGCTTATTGAGCCTTATTTCCAAACTTCTATTTTAGCAAGAGCAAAAGAAAAGGGGATATTAGAATTTACTTTTGTTAATCCTAGAAATTTTACCACAAACAAGCACTTTAAAGTAGATGATTATAAAATAGGAGGAGGCGCAGGGCTTTTGTTGCAAGCTCAGCCTTTGTATGATTGCTTAAGGCATATTAAAAAGCAAGATAAAAATGTTCATTTTGTTTTTCTTTTGCCTTGCGCTAAGACTTTTAAACAAACTGATGCTAAAAGATTAAGTAAGAAAGATCATATTTGCTTTGTAAGTAGTAGATATGAGGGTTTGGATGAGCGCATTGTGGAAGAATTTGCTAATGAGGTATTTTCTATAGGTGATTTTATACTTACAGGTGGAGAGTTGGCGTCTTTGGTGATGTGTGATGCTATTAGCAGAAATATTCAAGATGTTCTTGGAAATAGCGAAAGCTTAAGTGAAGAAAGTTTTGAAAATGACTTATTGGAAGCCCCATCGTTTTCCAAACCTTTTATTTTTGAAAAGGAAAATAAAAAATTTTATGTGCCTTCAGAGTTTTTAAAGGGAAATCACGCTAAAATCACAGCTTTAAAAACTACTTTGGCGTCTTGCAAAACGAAATATTTTCGTCCTGATTTGTATCAAAAGCATGAACGCAAATTTTAAGGAATATCGTTATGAAAAATAAATACATTGAACAATTTGAGCAAAAACAAATTGAAGGTAAAAATGTTCCAGAATTTCGTGCTGGAGATACTTTAAGACTTGCTATTCGCATTAAAGAAGGCGATAAAACAAGAATTCAAAATTTTGAAGGTATTTGTATAGCACGTAGAGGAAATGGTGTAGATGAAACTTTCATCGTACGTAAAATCGGCGCTAATAATGTAGGCGTTGAAAGAATTTTCCCTATTTATAGTGAAAGTTTAGAAAGCATTACAGTATTAAGAAGAGGTCGTGTGCGCCGTGCTAGATTATTCTATCTAAGAGATAGAAGAGGTAAGGCTGCTCGTATTAAAGAACTTAAAAAATAAAAGTGAAATTTAGAACTCAAATATATGAAGTAATTTCCTGGGAACAAGAAATTCAAAACGGCATAAATATATCTAAGAAAATAGAAAATGCTTATGCTAAAGAAATCTGCATAACTATGTCAAAAGATAGCTTTATGAAAGATCATAAAGCACCTTTTGATATTACTATACAAGTATTAAAAGGCTCCATTGATTTTGGAGTTTTAAACCAAAAAATTCTACTTAAAACACTAGATAGCATAAGTTTAAAAGCTCATGAAATCCATAATCTTTTAGCGTTAGAAGATTCTATAGTGCGCTTAACTTTGTATAAGCAAGATAGTCTTGAACGTGTTGAAAGTGTTTTAAAATCTTAATTTAAGTCTCATTTTGTATAATTTTAGCTTACTAAAATGAGGAAGTTAAGCTATGAAATGGACTAAAGATTCTTGGAAAAATTATAAAATTCAGCAACAACCACAATATCCTGATGAAAATGAATTACAAGAAGTTGTTAAAAAATTAGAAAAATTACCACCGCTTGTTTTTGCAGGCGAGGTGGATAAATTAAAAAAATCCCTTGCTAAGGTTGTAAATTCTCAAGCATTTTTACTCCAAGGAGGAGATTGTGCGGAGAGTTTTGTAAATTTTGGCGCTGATAATATAAGAGATATGTTCAAAGTTATGCTTCAAATGGCTATAGTGCTTACTTTTGCAGGATCTTGCCCTATAGTTAAAGTAGGGCGTGTTGCAGGGCAGTTTGCAAAGCCAAGAAGTAGTGATTTTGAAGAAATTGAAGGAGTAAAGCTTCCAAGTTATCGTGGGGATATTATCAATGGTTTTGAATTTAATGAAAAATCAAGAATAGCTGATCCTAAAAGAATGCTAGAAGCGTATTATCAAAGTGCTACAACTTTAAATTTATTAAGAGCTTTTTCAAGAGGTGGTTTAGCGGATTTAAGAGTAGTGCATAAGTGGAATTTGGGTTTTTTAAAAAAGGCAGAGCTTGGGAGAAAATATGATGAACTTAGTGAAAAAATCACTCAAGCCTTAGCTTTTATGCAAGCTTGTGGTATCACTGATACTCCAAATCTTTCTCAAACAGCCTTTTATACTTCTCATGAAGCCTTGCTTTTGCCTTATGAAGAGGCTTTAACTAGGGTAGATAGTTTAAGCGGGGAAATTTATGATTGTTCAGCACATATGCTTTGGATAGGTGAGCGTACTAGAAAAGCAGATGAAGCACATGTGCATTTTTTAAGTGGAGTGAAAAATCCACTTGGTGTTAAGCTTAGTGCTAATTATGATTTAGATGAGATTAAAAAGTTAGTAAGTATTTTAAATCCGCATAATGAAGCAGGAAGATTAAATTTCATTATTCGTATGGGATGTGATAAGATAGAAAATGCCTTGCTAAAATTATTTAAAGAGTTAAAACAAGAAGGATTTAATATACTTTATAGCATAGATCCTATGCATGCAAACACAGTTAAATCAGGTAATTTTAAAACAAGAGAATTTGATAAAATCATTCAAGAAGTGCGTGCGTTTTTTGAAATAGCTATGAGTGAGGGAGTGTATCCTGGTGGGGTACATCTAGAGATGACAGGGCAAAATGTAACAGAATGTGTAGGAGGTTCTTTAAATATCACTCAAGAAGAACTTTCTAAACGTTATGAAACACAATGTGATCCAAGATTAAATGCTGACCAAGCTTTAGAATTAGCATTTATCATAGCAGACTTAGTTAAAAAGGCAAGAAAATGTTAAAATTTTATGGTATTAAAAATTGCAATAGTGTTAAAAAAGCTATGGATTATTTAAATTCTAAGCAAATTGAATTTGAATTTTTAGATATTAAAAAGCTAGATGAGGAAACTTTAGATTTTTGGCTTAGCAAAAGGAGTGTTTTAGAGCTTGTAAATACAGCGGGTATGAGTGCTAGAAAATTAGGCTTAAATAAAGAAAAACTTCAAAATTTAAACCAAGATGAAATTAAAGCAATGATTTTAGAAAGTCCAACACTCATAAAACGCCCATTAATTGTAAAAGATGATGAAGTTTTTATAGCTAAAGAATATGAGAGTTTTTAATTAAATTTTCTCTCTTTGGTAGATTTTTTTAATTTTCACATCTAAATTATGAGCAAATTTAAATAAAGCTGGCACTACTAAAAGTGTAAGTAAGGTTGAGCTAATAAGACCAAATATAATAGCAATGGCCATAGGAGAATTTCCTTCAAAACCAGAACCCCTTGAAAGTGCTAGTGGAAGCATGGAAAAAATCATCGCAAAAGTTGTCATTAAAATGGCTCTTAAACGACTTTTTCCTGCATAAATTAGCGCTTTTTCTACTTCCATACCTTCATCGCATTTTTTATTAGCTACATCTACTAATAATATAGCATTTTTTCCTACCATTCCAAAAAGCAAAATAATAGCCACAAGCACAAATAAAGAAAAGTGATTTCCTGTGATAAAAATTCCAAAACAAGCTCCACCAAAAGCCAAAGGCATGCTTATCATGATGATTAAAGGAAGTATTAAACTTGAATACAAAGAAGCAAGGATTAAATAAATCAAAATCATTCCCAAAGATATAGAAAACAAAAATCCACTAATGGTATCATCTAAAAAGTCCAAAAAGCCAGAATAAGCAAAAGATAGGTTATTTTTTCCTAAAATATAAGCTAAATTGGACTCAAAAATTTTTCTTACTTCACCTAAAGAAATGTTTTCTATGCTTGAAGTGAGTTTTATACTAGTAGTTTTATTGTGTCTGTTAATCAAAGAAAGATCTTTTTTATAAGAAAAACTAGCAATACTAGCAAGTTTTATACTTTCATTGTTATGATTTTTAAGTTCTATTAGCTCTAAACTAGTTGGATTTTGCTTAAAAGCTTCATCAAAGCTAAGGATAATTTCATCTTTAAAATTTTTATAATCCATATTTCCAATGCTTAAATTTCCAAAGGAATAAGCCAAGACATAAGCAAGTTCTTGAGGGTTAATACCAAGTTTGGCAGCTTTTTCTCTATTGATATTAATAGCAATTTCTTCTTTTAAATCCCCTTCATTATCATCTATAGCAACAAAGCCTTCGTGTTTTGAAAACACTTCTTTCATTCTATTAATAGCTTCTTTTATTAGCTTTAAATCATCACCTAAAATTTGAATTTGAACTGGATCTTCAATGCCTGCTCCTTCTATTTTAGGGAGTTCTAAAACTTTTATCTTTAAGCCTTCATAGGAGTTTAATTTTTCTTGAAAAAGGCTAATAAGCTTAGGTTGTCTGAATTTTCTTTCATTTAAAGGTTTTAATTTTACATAAATTTTTGCTTTTTTAATTTCTTTTGCGTCATTATATCCTATAAGTAAATATGCATAAGCAACACTTGGATCTTGCTTTATATTTTCATATACTTTTAAACTTTTTTCTTTCATAGCTTCTAAAGATAAGTCGTTTTTGCTTTCTAATAAAACTTGTATTTCACTATCTTCTTCTATAGGTAGAAAATCTAAGCCTATTTTAGGAGCTAAAGAAAAACATAAAATAATTACAACAAGCGTTGATAAGATAAATTTAATTTTATTAGCTAAAACTTTATAAAGTAGCTTTTCATAAAATAAGTCAAGTTTTATAAATAAAAATTCACTTTTTTTATAAAATGTGCTTTCGCTAGTATTTAAAAATCTAGCACTTAAGGTAGGTATTAAAAATACACTTACAAGATAGCTTATAATCACACCAGAAGCAACGCTAGTAGCTAATACATTAAAAAATAAACCAGGAACTGAATTCATATAAGCAATAGGTATAAATACACACAATAAAACCGCACTAATGCTTAAAACGCTAAAGCCTATTTCTTTGATTCCTTCAAATGAAGCTTGTAAAGGAGGGAGTGTTTTTGCTTTTTTGGCTATACTTTCAATAATAACTATAGCATCATCTATAAAAATTCCTATACTTAAAGTAAGAGCTATGATGGTTAAGCGATTAATATCATAACCTAAAAGATTAATGAGAAAAAAACTAGAAATAATTGAAGTTGGTAAAACAATAAAAGCTAAAATAGTCGCACTGATATTTCTTAAAAATACATACACTATTAAAAGTGTCAAAATCACGCCAAAAACCATATCAAAAATAACTTGATTGATATGTTTTAAGATATTTTGGCTTTTATCATAAACTATTTTAATTTCTACCTCATTGCCTACTATTGTTTGTAATGTTTTTAAAGAATTTTTGATATTTTCTATAACTTTTAAGGAGTTGTAACCAGAAATTTTATTAAGCTCAAGCAATACCCCATTTTTTGTATCAAGCATTGCAAACTGCTTTTGATCTTCTAAGCCATAGCTAATATTTGCTATGTCTTTTAAAAATATTCCACTAAAAATGCGTATATTTTCCAACTCTTTTAAATTTTGTGCTTCAAAATATCCTTTGATGGTGAAATTATCTTTTGAATTTTCAAACTCACCTAGATATTGTTTAAAATTATGACTTTGGATGATTTTAGCTACATCAAGTGCATTAATGTGGTATTTTTGCAAGGCATTAGGCAGGAGTTTGATTTGAACTTGTGGTTTTAAAAAGGCTATATCATTGATCGTTCCAACTCCTGAAATTTTCTGTAAAAATGGTTTTATATCATTGTCAATCTTACGCATAAGTTTTAAATGATCTTTGGAGCTTAAAAATAATGATACAACAGATCCTGCATCAGGGGATATTTTTTCTAAGGTTGGCTTTGCTGGAAGATTAATAGTATTAAGTTTATCTCTAATATCATTTGCAGCTACTTCTAAGTTTTTGCCTAGTTCAAATTCAACAACAGAAATAGAAAAATTATTATAACTTGTAGAATTGATATTTTTTATCCCTTGTACATCTGAAATTGCATTTTCTATTTCTTTGGTTATTTTAGATTCTATGAATTTTAAATCTCCATTCGCAGTGGTGGTAATTTTAATCAAAGGAATATCTACTTTTGGATAAAGATTAATGGGCATACTAAAAATAGAAAAAGTACCAAAAATCACTAAAGCGATAAAAAACATCAAAACAGCAATAGGATTATTAATAGCAAAACGATACAAGATTAATCCTTGGTGATGATTTTTCCTTCTCCAAAAGAACCTGGAGTAAAGTTTAAGGCCTCAACTTCTGCATAAATTTTTCGTGTTTTTATGTCTATACTTGGATAAATAAGTGTGATTTTACCTTGATATTCTTTTTCATTTGAGTCTATTTTATAAATAAAAATATCATCAATTTTTACCTTATCTTTAAATTTCTCATCAAAACTTAAAAGCAATTTTACTTTTGGATAAGAAAAAAAATCAAATAAAACATGAGAAATTCCCCTAGCTCCATCGCCTATGTCGATATATTTGTTAGAAATAATCCCATCATAAGGTGCTTTTAGAGTTTTTTTATCAATTAAGTCTTTGTAATGTTGTATATTTAAAAAGGCTTTTTGTTGCAAGCTTTGTGCTTTTTGAAACTCAAATAAAACATTTTCATAACTTTGCTTATCTATAACTTCTTGTACCTTTTTAAATTTTTCTAAAGAACTTTTAGCATGTTCTAGTGCAAGAGTGGCAAGTTTGTGTTCATTTTGTGCTAATTTTAAGGCTATTTGCTCACTAGAATCTTCAAGTTTAAGTAAAACTTGATCTTTTTTTACCTTATCATTAACATTCACATAAATTGCTTTAACTATACCAGCACTTTGCAAGGATAATTTTGATTGATTTTGTGCAAGCACATCAAAACTAGCATAAATTTCTTCAGCTTTTAAAGTGAGTAGAGAAAATAAAATTAAAAATACTAATTTCATTCTAAAACCTTTGTTTTTATATCAATTCCAGCTGTAAAATAATACCTTGCTTTCGTGATTTCATATTCATTTTTAGCTAGTTCAAGCTGACTTTGACTTTTGTATTTTAATTCTAATACATTTAGGTATTCTACATATGAGCAAAGTCCTGCGGTGTATTTTTTCTCAATGGCCTCAAAAGCTAAATTAGCTGCTTTGAAACTTGCATTTAATGCTTTTATTTTAACTTTAGAAATTTCAATTTCTTGTAAAAGATTATCTAGTTCTATATCTACTTTTCTTTTAGTTTTTTCAAGCTCTAATTGAGTGATTTTACTTGTATATTTTTGAGCTTCTAGAGCTTTTTGATTAGCACCAAAATCAAAAATTTTCCACTCAAAAGCTAAAATAAAACGATTGCTTTGTCCATGTTCTTTTAAAAAGCTTTCGCTTGTTGATTTTAGCTCATGTGGTAATTTAGGATTATAGTTCATATCATAAAAACTAAAACTATTTTGTAAAAATATTTTTGGAAACAACTCAGCTCTAGCAGAGTCTATTTTTAAATTTTCTAAATTTAATTTTTCTTGCATAAGGGCTATTTCATAGTTTTTGTTTTTTTCTGCACTTGGTTCTTGTAAAATATTTTGAAAAGAAGGCGTAAAATGCGTTTTGCTAAGATTATAAATTTCATTTTTTAATTCATATAGTTTTAATTCATTTTGAGCCAATTCATAAGAGCTTAACTCAAATTTTGCTCTTATGCTCTCAAGCTCACTTTGGCTAGCAAGTCCAGCTTGGTAAAAATTTTCTAAGCGCTTGAGTTGATTTTGCAGAGTGATTTCTTTTTGTTTATCACTTGCTATAATACTTTCTAAACTAAGATAATTAAAATACAAAACACTAGCACTAAGCGCTATATAATTTGCCATGTTTTCTTTTTCAAGATGAGCAAGTTGTTTTAGACTTTGCATGCTAGCGATTTTTGCTTCTCTATTACCCCCATCAAAAAGCAAAAATTTAAGCGAAAGAGTACTCATTAGACTTTCTTGAGGTTCTATGATAAAGCGATCTTTGTTTGAGCCAAGATAAGAAACACCTAAATGTAAACTTGGCAAATAAGCATTTTGCACGCTTTCTTGTTCTAAAATACTTTTTGAAAATTGAAGTTGCTTTTGTAAGTAATTTTCATTGTTTAAACTTAAATCTATAAATTCTTTAAGATTATTAGCTAGCAAAAATAAGGGCAAGAAAAGTAAATATAAAATTTTCATTTTTAAACTTTTTGTTTTATTATAGAAAATATAACTTAAAGTAATTATAAAGCAAGAAAATTTTTAAGTAGCTTTTTACCATTTTGACTTAGTATGGCTTCTGGGTGAAATTGAACTCCATAAATGTCGTATTTTTTATGCTTTAAAGCCATGGTGATATTATCTTCACTTTGGGCTAAAATTTCACATTTTTTACCTATATGGCTAACATAAAGAGAGTGATATAAACAAATTTTAAAATTTTGTTCAAGATTTTTAAAAAGTGGGTTTGGTTTAAATTTTATAGTTTTTACATTACCATGAGTTGGGTTTGGAAGTTTAGAAATTTTACCACCAAAAATATGTGCTATGCATTGGTGTCCTAAACAAATTCCAAGAATTTTTTTATCTTTTTTAAAATATTTTATAGCTTTTAAGCTTAGCTTTGATTCTTTTGGAGAATTTGGTCCAGGGGAGATTAAAAGATGAGTAAAATCATATTTTTTAAGTTTTTTTGGGTTTTTAAATTTATCGTTTTTGATGATTTTATAAGTAATATTTAATTCTTTTAAATAAAAGGCTATAGTGTAGGTAAAAGAATCATAATTATCTATAATCAAAACTCTCACAAAAACACCCTTTTTAAGCCTCTTAAAGAATTAATAGCATAAATTTCTTTAGCATTTAAAAGCGCATCTTTAGTGATATCTTTTTCTTTGATGAGCTTGTGTTTTAAGAGTGCTTGTCTATAAATGCCATTGAGGCAGTTTTTGGCATAAGGAGTAAAATACTCATCATTTAAATTTATGATAATATTAGTTCTTGAACCCTCACAAAGTATGCCTTGCTCATTAAAAAAAACTATGTCATAGCAAATATTTTCTTTCCATAGATGAGAATTTGCTTCATATAAACTACGCAGAGAAGTTTTATGGTGTGTTAAAAGATTTACTTTTACGATATCTTTACTTATGAGTAGTTTTTTGCTTGAATTTTCTTGTATATTGCTAAAATCAAACTCATAAAGGCCATTTTTGAAAAGTTTTAATTTAATAGCTTTTGAGCCTTTTTGAGTAAAATTACTTTTTGTAAAAAAATGATGATGATTGAAAACAAAATTATTAAAATTTTGTAAAGATTTAAAATGAGATTTTTTATCTTTACTCTCTAGTATATTTTTAAAATCATGTATTAATCTTTGAGTATCAAAGCCAAAAAATTTAGCTGAGTTTAAAATTCTTTGTAAATGTTCTTTGAAAAATAAAATAGAATGATTTTTATAATACATTGTTTCAAACAAGTAAAAGTTAGGTTCTAAAATTTTGCTTTTTAGTTTTAATTCTTCAAATTCATCTTGTTTTTGTGAGTCCCATACAAGCCCACTTCCCACACCATATCTTAAAAAATCATCATTATTTTTTTTCTCTAAAGTGCGTATGGCTACGCTAAATTTTGCTTTGTTTTTATGGATTAAACCTATCGCACCACAATAAATCCCGCGTTTTCTTTGCTCTAAATTTTCTATGAGTTTAATGGTTTCTATTTTGGGTGCGCCTGTGATGGATCCACATGGAAAAAGGGCTTTGAAAATTTTAAAATAATCATTTTTTTGCTTTAATTTTCCGCTTATTTTTGAAATGAGTTGGTGTAAGGTAGGGTAGGTTTTAACCTTAAAAAGTTCGCATTTTAAAGAATGTTTTTTGATGAGTTTTGAAATATCATTGCGCAATAAATCAACTATCATTACATTTTCGCTAATGGTTTTTTCATCGCATTTTAAAAAGTTTTTTAGATTTTCATCTTCTTTTGGATCATTTGAGCGTTTGATTGTACCTTTCATGGGTTTTGTGATGATTTTTTTATTTTTGATTTTAAAAAAAAGCTCAGGTGAAAATGAAGCTAGTTCTAAAAATTCATTTTTCATATAAGCTTTATAAGGGGTATTTTGCTTAGGATAAAGGCTTAAAAAACTCTCATACATATTAAGATTTGATTGTAAATGTAGTTCTTGAGTGAGATTAACTTGATAACTTCGACCTTTAGCTATAGCATCTTTAACTTTGTCAAAGTTTTCAAAATACTTTTCTTGGTTTAAATTGGATGAAAAACTTGGATAAAAGTCTAAATTTTTTTCTTCACTTGTAAAGATTTTTCTTGTTTTAAAAGCAAAAAAATATAAAAAAGGTTCTTTGCTTTTATAATTTTTATCTTCTAGATATTTATAAAATTCATATTGGATATAACCTAAAAAATAATATTGATTTTTATATTTTTCTATAGCTTTAAAAGCTTTTTTGCTTTCTTTTTGAGTGTGAGCTTTAAGAGTGAAGACAAGATTATCATAAAGATATTTTCCAAATATAGCAAATGCCATTTATATCCTTAGCTTAGAAAATATACCCAAATAGGTAAAGAAATAAAGGCAAAAACTATACCAAAAGCTACAGAACTAACCGCTAAATTCGTATCAAGTTTTGCTTTCATAATCATAGCTGCAACCATTGTCATAGTAGGCATAGCTGATTCAAGTAAAGCAATGATGGAGCTAGGATTTAATTTGAAATTTAAAAGCTTTAAAAGCACTAAAAAGATTAAAGGTGTGAGTATCATTTTACCAAAAATGACTATTATAGTTGTTTTATAAGAAGTTTTTATACTTAAAAAGCCTAAATTTAAACCTATGGCAAAAAGTGCTATAGGTGTGGCACTAGCTCCAAGCATACGCAAAGGTTCAAAGATAAAATCAGGAAGTACAGTAAACTTAAAACAAAGTCCTAAAATCAAAGCAACAAAAGGTGGAAAAGTAAAAACTTTTTTAAGATTTTGCAAAAAGCTTACCTTTTGCTCGCTAGCTAAAGAGATGATAAAGGGAGCAAGTAAAGCTACGGGCAAAGAAGTAGCAAGCGCATCATAAAGGATAATCTCTCCCAAAAAATGAGGATCTTGATAAATTCCACTAATGATAGGTATACCTACAAATAAAGTATTTCCAAAGCTAGAAAGTAAAAAAATACTTACAAGAGTGCTTTTGCTAAATTTAAAGCAAAGAGCTAAAAATACACAACATAATGCTGAAACAATAGCACAACCCAACCCAAGCAATATAATAACAATCAAAGAAAAATCAAAATTTAAATGATAAGCACGCTCAAAAATCAAGCAAGGCAAGGCAAAAATAATAGCAAAATCTAAAAAAGCGCGCGCTTGTTTTTGTTTTAAAATTTTGATTTTTTTAGCAAAATATCCACCAAAAAGCAAACAAAATATACTAAATAAGGAAGAAAAAATATACATTTTATTCTGCTAAGTTAAAAAGCTTTTGACTAAATTTTGTATGAGTAAATTCCATCCATCTACAAGCACAAATATCAAAAGTTTAAAAGGCATAGAAATCATAACAGGAGGTAGCATCATCATACCCATAGCCATTAATACCGAGCTTACCACCATATCAATAACCAAAAATGGCAAGAAAAGTAAAAAGCCTATTTCAAAAGCAGTTTTAAGCTCGCTTATCATAAAGGCCGGTATTAAAACTGTTAAAGGCACATCATCTATGGTTTTTGGATTTTCTAAATTTCTAATCCTATAAAAAAGCGCTAAGTCTTTTTCCCTAGTGTTTTTTAGCATAAAATCTTTAAAAGGCTTAACGCCTTTAGCAAAAGCTTCTTCATAGCCTATTTGTTCAGCGATATAGGGCTTTATACCTTCATTGTATGATTTTGTAGCCACAGGCTCCATAATGAAAAAAGTTAAAATCAAAGCTAAGGTAACCAAGATAGTATTTGGTGGCATAGTTTGAGTACCAAGGGCTGTTCTTAAAAAAGAAAATACTACAACAAGTCTTAAAAAAGAAGTCATTACAAAAACAATGGTAGGAGCAAGAGCTAGTATAGTTAAAACTATAACTATATTTAGGGTTGTTACGAGTTGTTGTGGGCTATTTGGAGCACTAAGGCTTAAATTTACAGTTGGTATAGTTGCTTCAGCGCCTAAAAGAGCCAAGCTTGATAAAAATAAAGCTAGTAAAACCCTCAAAATATTTCCTTGGTTAAAATTAAAAGCGTTATTTTAGCAATTTTACTCTTAAAAGAATAAAAATGATTTTATAAAAATAAGAATTTTTACTTTAGCTTGTTAAAATAAGCAATAATTTTTAAAACAAAGGTAAATTATGAAAATTTCTGTGCTTATTTTGGCTGCTGGACTTGGCACGCGTATGAAATCACAAAATCCAAAAGTACTTCAAAAAATTTGCTCAAAAGCAATGATTTTACATATTTTAAAACAAGCATATAAGATTAGTGATGATGTGTGTGTGGTGCTTTCTCATCAAAAAGAAAAGGTTGAACAAGTTGTTTTAGAGCATTTTCCAAATACACGTTTTTTAGAACAAGACTTGCAAAATTTTCCAGGTACTGCAGGAGCTTTAAGGGGTTATGAGAGTAAGCATGAAAAAGTATTGATTTTATGTGGCGATATGCCTTTAGTTAAAGCAGATGATTTAGAAAAAATAGCTTTAAATGAGAGTGATTTTAATGTGGCAGTTTTTGAGGCAAAAGATCCAAAAAGTTATGGAAGAATAGTATTAAAAGAAAATAAAATTCAAAAAATAGTAGAAACAAAAGATGCAAGCAAAGAAGAACTTGCTATAAACATCTGCAATAGTGGTGTTTATGCTATAAAAGCACAAATTTTAAAAGAAGTATTGCCTTTGATAAAAAATGATAACAAAGCCAAAGAATATTATTTAACCGATACGGTTTATTTAGCAAAAGAAAAGGGCTATGAAATCGATGCAGTGTTTGTAAATGAGCAAGATTTTATGGGGGTAAATGATAAAGTAGAGCTTTGCCTAGCTCAAGATCTTATGCAAGAAGCGATTAAAAAAGAATGGATGAAGCAAGGCGTGATTTTTCACATGCCTGCGACGACTTTTATTTCAGATGAGGTTGAGTTTGTAGGTGAGTGTGAAGTATATGAAAATGTGCGTATAGAAGGAAAATCAAAAATCATTAATTCTATCATTAAAAGTTCAAGTGTGATTGAAGATAGTATAGTGGAAAATAGCGATGTAGGGCCTTTGGCGCATTTGCGTCCAAAATGCCAGCTTAAAAATACCCATATAGGAAATTTCGTAGAATGTAAAAATGCTTTATTAAATGGAGTTAAAGCAGGGCATTTGAGTTATTTGGGTGATTGTGAGATAAATGAGGGAACTAATATAGGTTGTGGTACTATCACTTGTAATTATGATGGGGTTAAAAAACATAAAACTAAAATAGGTAAAAATGTTTTTGTAGGTTCAGATACGCAATTTATCGCTCCGGTTGAAATAAAAGATGAGGTAATCATCGCAGCAGGAAGTACTGTGTGTAAGGATGTAGAAAAAGGCTCTTTACATATCAATAGAGCAAAAGTGCAAATCATAGAAGATTTTTACTATAAAAAATTAGGTAAAAAATGAAAACAATCTTACTAGCAGTAAGTGGAAGTATAGCCTTTTATAAAGCTTATGAGCTTATTTCTTTATTAAAAAAAGAAGGTTTTAAGGTTAAAGTTTTGCTAAGCTTGGGGGTTTTAAAATTTGGTACTAAGCTTAGCTTTGAAGCTTTAGCAGATGAAATTTTATGTGAAGATAATGAAAGTTGGCAAAATATTAATAATCATATAGCCTTTAGTAAGACTTGTGATTGTGTGCTTTTTGCGCCTGCTAGTATAAACTCTATTAATAAATTAAACCATGGTATAGCAGATAATTTATTTATTCAAACTTTAATAGCAGTAGATAAAAATAAACCATTTTTAATTGCACCCGCTGCAAATACAAATATGTATTTACATTTTAGTACTCAAAATTCTTTAAAAAATTTAAAAGAACAAGGCTATATTATCATTGATCCTATAGTTAAAACTCTAGCTTGTAAAGATGAGGGTTTGGGGGCTTTGGCTGAGCTTGATAGTATTATAAATGCTTTAAAAAGAAGTCTAATGCAGGAAGATTTTTTTAAAGATAAAAGTTTTATTGTAAGTGGTGGTGGCACTAAAGAAAAAATTGATGATGTAAGATGTATTAGTAATTTTTCAAGTGGAAAAATGGCAAAGGCGGTTGCTGATGCTTTGTATTTTTTAGGTGCTAAAGTAGTGTTAGTTAGCTCAGTAGAGTTTAAAACACCTTATAAATTAGAAAAATTTAAATCTTCTTTAGAATTAAAAGAAAAATTGCAAAAATACAAAGAATTTGATGCTTTAATTATGGCTGCTGCTGTGAGTGATTTTACTCTAAAAGCTTATAAGGGTAAGATTAAGAAAAATGAGCATTTAAACGGACTTGATTTAAAATTAAAGTTGAATGAAGACATCTTAAAAAATTTAGATTTTAAAGGTAAAAAAATAGGCTTTAAGATGGAATTTGATGCGCAAAATGCTTTAGAAAATGCTAAAAAATCTTTAGTTAATAAAAATTTAGATATGGTGTGTTTAAATGTCTTAAATGAGCAAATGAACTTTGGAGGTGATGAAAATAGCATTTGTTTTATCACTAAAGATAGCATTTCTCAAAGTTCTAAACAAAGCAAAGAAAAACTTGGTTTTATTTTAGCACAAGAATTAAGGAAACTTTGGTGAATATCATCAATTCAACCTTACCTGTAAGAATGCAAATTTTAGAAAAACGTGCATATAATCGCTATGTATTGCTTTTGAACACTAAAAAGCTTGAAACAAAAAGTTTGATAGAGCTTGAAGTAGGGGAGGAGTATTTAGCTGAAGTTTATGAAAATAAAGGCGTGATTTCTTTTAAAAATCTTTTGAAAAAGCCTAAAATTAGACTTTTTGAAGAAGGGGCTGAACTTATAGAAAAGCTTTTGCAAGAAGGTGATGAAAAAGCTTGGTATAAAAAATTCATTATCCAAAGACTTATGGAAAGTAAAAGTGCGTATGAGTTTGAAATTTATAAGGAAATGTTTTTTGCATTTTTTGAAGGAATTTATCATATACCTTTTGTTTATGAGGGAAATAGGACTTTGTTTGAAGCTAAGAAAAATGGAAATATTTTAGAGGTGTATTTGTATTTTGAAATTTTTGGTGCTTTAAAAATTATAATTGATAATGGTAAAATCACACGCATACAAACACCTTTTGCCAAAGTAGCGCATTTTTTAAATGAGTATTTTAAATTTGAAGTAGTTAATACGCTTAATCCTATGTTTGTTTTTAAAAGATTGATGGATATAAAGGGATAGAATGAATGAGTTAAAACATCTTGCTGTGGTAATGGATGGCAATAGAAGATGGGCTAGAAAAAATGGACTTTTAGAAAAAATTGGCTATAGTCAAGGTGCTAAGGTTGTTGAAAAAATCATAGAAGTATGTATAGATGAAAAAATTCAAAATTTAACCCTTTATGCTTTTAGTACAGAAAATTGGCAAAGACCAAAAGAAGAAGTGGAGTTTCTTTTTAAACTATTAAATAAATATCTTGATGAGTCTTTAAATAAATTTGTAGCCAATGAAGTGCGTTTTAAAGCCATAGGAAATTTAAGTCTTTTAGATGAATTAACCTTAAAAAAAATACAAAATTTTCAAGAACAAACTAAAAACTACACAAAATTATGCGTTAATTTGGCTATTTCTTACGGAGGTAAGGATGAAATAGTTAGAGCGGTTAAAAAGGTGATTGAAAAAAATCTTGAAATTAATGAAGCAAATATACAAGCAAATCTTGACTTAAGCGAGGATGTGGATTTGTTTTTAAGGGTAGGGAGTGCTAAAAGAATTTCAAATTTTTTATTATGGCAATCAAGTTATGCAGAAATTTATTTTAGTCAAACCTTATTTCCTGCACTTACTAAAAAAGAAATCGCAAATATTATTACTGAGTTTAAAAAACGCAAAAGAACTTTTGGTAAATGATATTTTTCTTTTTATTACTAGGGCTTTGTATGGGTTCTTTTGTCAATGTTTTGATTTTAAGAACGATTAATAAAGAAAGTATAATAAGTCCAAGATCAAAATGTCCTAAGTGTCTTAAAACTTTGAAATTCTATCATCTTTTTCCTTTGTTATCTTTTGTATTTTTAAAAGGTAAATGTGCTTTTTGCAAAGAAAGAATTTCTTTGATTTATCCTTTTAATGAATTTATTTGTGCGTGTTTGTTTTTCTTTGCTTTTTATTTAATCGAAGATGTTTTTCAAATTTTAATTTTTGCTTGTATGCTAGCTATGTTATTAGCGCTTTCTTGGATGGATTATTATTTAAAAGCAGTGAGTGAGCTTTGGCTTTGGATTTTATTTATTTTAGCTTTTTGTTTTGATTTTTTACAAAATGGCTTAAATTTAGAGGATTTTCAAGATAGCTTTTTATTTCACGTGTGTTTTGGGGCGGGGTTAATTTTCATACTAAAAAGTGTAATTAATTTTATTAAAAATTTTAAAAAAAGAGATGAAATTTTAGAAAGTTTAGGGGAAGGTGATGTTATAATAATAGCTTTGATTTTTGGAATTTTTGGCTATGAAAAAGGCTTTTTGATTTTATTTATTGCAAGTTTTTTAAGTCTTTTGATGTTTATAAAAATAGCCAAGAAAGATTATCAAATACCTATGATTCCTTTTTTATTTTGCGGAATTTTGATTAATCTAAGTATAGAAAGTATATTATGAAGCTAGTTTATAAGTATTTGCTTAATCAGTTTTTAAGCACAATGTTGTCTTTGTTTTTTACTTTATTTATTATTGTTTCGATTATATTTTTTATACAACTTGCTAAAATTACTGCTTATATTGAAATTACTTTTTTTGAATTAATCAAATTATATATTTATCTTTTACCAAAGATATTGATTTTTACTTTACCCATATCTTTTTTCATAGCTTTGACTTTGGCCTTTTATAGGCTTTCTAGGGAAAATGAAAGCACGGTGTTGTTTGCTTTGAGTATAGCTCCAAGCATGATAGCAAGTTTTTTTGCAAAAATTGCAGCTTTGGTAAGTGCTTTTATGCTTGTGGTGGTTTTGGTTTTTATACCTATATCTTTTGAACTTTTTGATAATTTTGTAGATTATAAAAAAATTAGCGCTAAAGTAAGCATAAAAACAGGAGAATTTGGACAAAGATATGGGGAATGGCTTGTTTTTATTGATGCTAAAAATTCTGATGAAACTTATAAAAATATCATAATGTATCATCCAAAGAAAAATCTACAAGATAAAGAACAAGTGATTTTAGCCAAAGAAGGAAAGTTAGAAACAAATGATGGGGTTATTACTTTTAAGCTAGATGAGGGAAAGGCTTATGAGATTAAAGAAGAAGATTGGCATATTTCTAGTTTTAAAAATTTATTAATTAAAAGCAAGCTTTCTTCTAAAGAATTAAATACTCAAAGTTTTTATGGGTATTGGTCTGATGTAACAAGCAATAAAGAAAAAGCAAAAGAATTTGTTATTTATATTCTTATAGCTTTATTTCCTTTAGCTAGTGTGCTTTTTGCACTCTCTTTTGGTATAGTAACTTATCGTTATGAAAAAGGTTTTGCTTATTTTGGAATTTTTGTGATTATTTTTGCTTATTTTACGCTTTTGATTAGTTTTTATAATCCTCCTTTCGTAGCTATTGCTGTGATTTTTTCAAGCTTTTTAATTACTTCTTTGTTTTATTTTAAAGCAAAAATTGCAAGTAAGTATTAATGCTTTTAAAATTAACTTTTTCTTATGATGGTTCTAAATTTCAAGGTTCAGCCACCCAGCCACATAAGCTTAGTGTCCAAGATACCTTAGCACAGGCCTTGTCGCATTTGGGTATTTATGAAAAGCCTTTATTTGCTTCAAGAACTGATAAAGGTGTACATGCATTTAATGCAGTCGCTTGTGTAAAAGCGGGAGAACATTTTAAAGATTTTGTATATTTAAAAAATAAAATCAATCATTTTGCACACCCATTTATACATATAAAGCATATCCAAAGAATGCAAGAAAATTTCCAAGTGCGTTTTGATGTGCAAAAAAGAGCATATCGCTATATTATAAGTCATGAAAAATACAATCCTTTTTTAGCTTCTTATGTACATTTTTATCCAAAAATAAATATTAAATTAGCCAAGGAAATTGCATTTTTATTTGAAGGAGAGTATGACTTTAAACTTTTTCAAAAAGAAGGCTCTGATAATAAAACAAGTATAAGAAAAATGTATAAAACTAGAGTTTATGCTTATAAAAATTACACTGTGTTTTATTTTGAAGCAAATGGCTTTTTAAGATCACAAATTAGAATGATGATGGCAAGCATTTTAAAAGTATTAGAAGGAAAAATGAGCAAAAATGAGCTTTTAGAGCAAATTAATGCTAAAAAAGCTCATTGTAGATTTTTAGCTCCTGCTAGTGGTTTATATTTGAGTAAGATTTCTTATTATAATAATGCATGATTTTTTTATGTATAAAAAATGAAAAAAGAATGATTAAAGTCCCCATACAAAAAGGTAGCAGCTCTACATCTACTCCAAAAATACTCATATTGATAAAAATACTTATAGGTATAATGGCATTATTCATCAAGGCTAAAACCCCACTATCTACTTCCGTAGAGCCTTTATTCCATAAAAAATATCCAAGTCCTGAAGCAATAGTCCCAAGATAAATCAAGGCTATCCAAGAACTTAAATTGGATGGTAAATTATTATAATCTCCAAAAAATAAAAAAGCAGGTAAGGTTATACTGGTTGCGCCTAGATAAAAATAAGCAAAAGCTTCTTTTTGGCTTAAATTTGTATTTTTTTCTAATAAAATTTTATAAAAACTTTGTCCAGCTCCAAATACTAAATTAGCCCCTTGAATAAGTAAAAAGCCATATAAAAAATTAGAGTTAATATTATCAAATTTAACTACAAAAGCACCCATAATACATATAAAAATACTTATGAAATATAAATATCTAAGATTTTTTGAAAAAAGCCCATAAAAAAGCACAACGTAAAAAGGTGTAAAAATCGTAAAAAGTGCTACTTCGCTTACACTTAAATATAAAAAAGAATGATAATAAAATAAATTCATCACGCCAAGTTGCAAAGCTCCAATGCTTATGAGTTTTAATTTTAAATGCAAATTTATCTTAAAATTTAAAAAAGGTAAAAATACCAATAAAGACAAAAAAACTTTTGCAAATGCTGCAAAAAAACTATCCATTTCTAAGGTGATAAAATGTCCAATTAATGGAAAAGAAAAAGCCCAAATAAAACTTGCTAGTAATAAACTTGGCATTTTAAAGCACGCCTTCTAATTTAAGTAAAGCCTCTTTGATAAATAAACCACCATTGTATCCACCTAAGTGATTTTTAGCTACTACTCTATGGCAAGGTATAAAAATTGCAAGTTTATTTTTAGAATTTGCATTGCCTACTGCTCTAAAAGCTTTTGGATGATTGATAAAAGAAGCAATTTCTTGATAAGTTTTAGTTTGTCCATAAGGAATTTTTATCAAAGCTTTATATACCTTTTGTTCAAATTCGCTTCCCTGAAGAGCTAGGGGAGTGCTAAAAGTAAAAAGCTTTTTGTTAAAATAAAGGTCTAGTTCTTCTAAAGCTTGTTCTAAAACAGGGTGTTTATCTTTGGTAAAATCAGGCTTATATATAGCAAAATCAACATTAATAAGCTTATCTTTATCACTTTGTAAAAGAATATAAGCAAAACTAGCTTTATAAAAACTTTGATACATATTTTTCCTTATTTAAAAGCAAGCATTGTATGAATTTTAAATTAATTAATTGTTATTAAAGCAAAAATTTAGTTAAAATAGTGATTTAATTTATATTCAAGGAAAATATTTGAAGATTTTATTATTTAGTTTGATTATAAGTTTAAATGCTTTAGCTTTGGATTATACTTGTGAGTATGTTAAGGAAAATAAGGCTGATTTTTTTAAAGAGTTTGAGCCAAAAAATACACAAGATTTTTCTCAAGTGGATTTAAATTGCGCTTTTTCTTTAAAAAATCATCAAATCACAAAAAGATTATATGAACTTGCTAATGAAATTAGAGGAAGCAATAGTGCTTGTATGGGTGGAGAATACTTTAGTGATTTGAGAAAATTTGATTTTAAATTATTAGAAATTGCACTTGATCCACAAGGCTATCAAAAGACTTTACAAGATCCTATAATACTTGAAGAAAAATTTGCAAAATTAAAAGCGTATTTTAGATATTGGGCTTATCAAAGCATTGGAAATTTTAAACTTTTTAAGGAATTTTGGAAAGAATATAATAATGCGATTAATCCTTTAACAAGATATTTTCAAAAGGAATTTAATTTAGATAAAGCAAGTGCAATTTATTTTGCTAGTAATGCTTTGAATGAATTTTTAAACTGGGCGGTTGGCGAGACTAAAATCTTTAAAGATATTTCAGATTTTGAAAAATTTGTAGCTAATAAAAATAATTCTTTAGAGCAGATTAAAGAGTATATTTATACTAAAAAAATTAGTAATTTAGAATTAAACAATGGTTTTAAATCAGCCTTGTTAAATAATAGAGAAAGTGAGATTATAAGAGAATTTATTAAATTGGGTGTAAAAATAAATGAAGGTTATGAGTCTGCTTTATTTTTTGCACTAGATAATGCAGAAAATGTTAAGCTTTTGCTTGAAAATGAAGCGGTGGTTGATTATAAAAATTCTTTTGGAAAAACACCTTTGTTTTATGCTGTTGAATATAACAACTATAAGATTGCCAAGCTTTTGCTTGAAAATGGTGCAAATGTAAATCAAAAATACATTAATGATAATGAAAAACTTTCTATTGCCAGTATGGGAAGCAATACGCCATATTTTATCACCTTATGTGCGCTTGAGCATACTTCTAAAAATATCTTTATGCATGGAGCAAATTATGCTGATGTAAAAATGCTTAAGTTGCTTATAGATTATAAAGCTAATTATAAAGAAATAGATGATTTAGGATTTAATGCTCTTGATTTTGCTATCATTGCAAAAAAAGAAGAAAATATTAAATTTTTAAAAAAACTTGGTTTAAAAGAAAATGAAAATTTGATGTTATATGAAGAGGCTAAACCATGAAAATTGCTTTAATAACAGGGGTAAGTTCAGGTTTTGGATTAGAAAGTTTAAAAGCTTTGATAGAGCTTGATTATAAGGTTATAGCCATAGCAAGACGCAAAGAAAGGTTAGAAAAACTACAAGAGCTTTATGGGGATAAAATTTATCCTATCGTGCTTGATGTTAGGGATAAACAAGCGGTTTTTACAGCAATTGAAAATTTACCTCAAGATTTACAAAATATTTCTTTACTTGTTAATAACGCAGGTCTTGCTTTGGGTTTAAATGAGTTTGATTCTTTGGATATTGAAGATATTGAAGCCATGGTAGACACTAATATCAAAGGCTTTTTATATATAGCAAGAGCTACTTTACCTTTACTTAGAAAGGCAAAAAATGCTCATGTGGTTAATCTTGGTTCAATTGCGGCAAATGTGCCTTATTATGGAGGTAATGTTTATTGTGGAACTAAGGCTTTTGTGGCACAATTTTCTAAAGCTTTAAGAACGGATTTGCGCGGAAGTAATATAAAGGTAACAAATATAGCTCCAGGGCTTTGTAAAACTGAATTTAGTGAAGTGAGATTTAAAGGTGATATTAAAAAGGCTGATGAGGTTTATGAAAATACTAAATATATTAAAGCTGAAGATATAGCAAAAATTATTACTTTTATTATTAGCTTGCCTGAGCATATTAATATTAACGAAATTGAACTTATGCCTGTGACTCAAACATGGGCAGGAACTTTTAGCGAGAAAATATAAAAACTTAAGGAAAAATATGAAAATTTTTTATTTATTATTAGCTCCTTTATTGTTATTTGCTGATGCACAAGCAAATGCAGAACTTTTTGGAGTTTGGACGCTTTTACCACCGGTGATAGCTATTATTTTAGCTTTTATTACTAAAGATGTAGTGCTTTCGTTGTTTATTGGTGCATTAAGTGGTACTTTTATGCTAGGACTTATTGAAAATAGCATTTATCATGCTATCATTGCTTCTTTTACAGGCTTTATTTCTAAAGTGGTAAATGCCATGGCAAGTCCTGGTAATGCAGGAATTTTACTACAAGTTTTAACCATAGGTGGGGTTGTAGCTCTTATTACTAAAACAGGTGGTACTAAAGCTGTGGCTGTTTGGCTTTCTACTAAAGCTAAGCAGGCAAAAAGCTCACAATTTGCTACTTGGTGTATGGGGATTTTTATTTTCTTTGATGATTATGCTAATTCATTAATTGTAGGTCCTATCATGCGTCCAGTGACAGATAAATTTAGAGTAAGCCGTGAAAAACTTGCTTTTATTATGGATGCAACCGCAGCGCCAATTACTGGTCTTGCTATCATTTCTACTTGGATAGGACTTGAAATTTCTTTAATTCGTAGCGGATATGATTTAATCGATAATGCAACTTTTGCGCATCTAGGTATAGTAAAAGAAGAAATCAATGCTTTTGAAATCTTTGTACAAACCTTACCTTATAGATTTTATAATCTTTTTATGCTGATTTTTGTTGTTTTAACTATTTATACAGGTAGAGAATTTGGACCTATGTTAAAAGCTGAGCTTAGAGCTAGAGCGGGTAAATTTTCTCATGGTCATGAGCAAATTGATAATATAGAAGATAAGGTTTTAGAGCCAAAAGAGCATGTGAAATTACAAGCTTCTAATGCTATTATACCTTTAGCTGTTTTGATTGTATTTTCATTTATAGGTTTTTATTTTAGTGGTTATAATGCTCTAGATGATGCGAGTATTAAAGCACAAATTGATGCAGCACCATTTAGTTTATTTGCTTTTAGAGAAACTTTTGGCGCAGCTGATGCTTCGGTTGTATTATTTCAAGCAGCACTTTTAGCTACCATAGTAGCTATTATTTTAGGAATGTATAGAAAAATATTTACTTTAAAAGAAGCTATTGCAGTTTGGACTCATGGTTGGAGAACTATGATTATGACTGTGATTATTTTACTTTGTGCATGGTCATTAGCTTCTGTGATTAAGGATTTAGGAACTTCTAAATATTTAATTGATTTATTTTCAGATAAAACACCTATTTACTTGCTTCCTACAGCAATTTTTATTTTTGCTTCTATTATTTCTTTTTCAACAGGGACTAGTTATGGGACTATGGGTATTTTAATGCCTTTAGCTATTCCTTTAGCTATGGCTGTTGGGGTTCATAATGAATTAAGTGGAGCAGAGTTGCACCAATATATGATTATTAATATTTCAGGGGTTTTAACAGGAGCTATTTTTGGAGATCATTGCTCGCCAATTTCTGATACAACTATACTTTCATCTATGGGAAGTAAGTGTGATCTTTTAGCTCATGTTAGCACGCAAATGCCTTATGCTTTGAGTGTTTGTGCTATTAGTATACTTTGTGGTTATTTACCGGTAGCACTAGGACTTAATGTATGGCTAGGGCTTGTTTTTGGAATCTTAGCTATGATAGCTTTACTTTTTGTAGTTGGCAAAAAGGTAGATGCATAGATGCATTTTGAAGAAAAAATTGCTTTAAATAAAGCATTGTTTTCTTCTTTATATGATAAAGAAATTCAGTGCTTTAAATCACCTTTAAAAGCTTATAGAACTAGGGCAGAATTTTCTATATATCATCATGAAAATGGGGAAATTTCTTATGCAATGTTTAAAAGTAAGAAAAAAATTCCTATTGAGAAATTTGATATAGCAGATGAAAAAATTCAAGACCGTATGCCTATTTTATTAAATAATCTAAATGAAAATTTAAAACATAAGCTTTTTGGAGTAGAATTTTTAGCTACAAAATTAGATTTAAGTATAACTTTGCTTTTCCATAAAAATATAGAGTTAATTGTACAAGATTTACAAGAATTAGCAGAAAAATTAAATCTCAAACTCATAGCAAGAAGCAGGGGTAAAAAACTTGTATTTAATGGAGAAAATTTAAGACAAGCTTTAAAAATTAATACAAATGAATTTTTATATGAGTTTAATAATGATTGTTTTATCCAGCCTAATACTTTTATCAATGAAAAGATGATTGAATGGGTTGTATCTTGCATTGGAAGTGATTTTAAGCAAGATTTATTAGAGCTTTACTGTGGTTATGGAAATTTTACCATAGCTTTAGCAAGAAATTTTAACAAAGTTTTAGCAACTGAAATTTCTAAAAAAAATATCGAATTTGCTTTAAAAAATTGTGTTTTAAATTCTATTGAAAATATAACTTTTACAAGGCTTTCTAGTGAAGAGTTAAGTCAAGCTTTGAAAAAAGAAAGAGAATTTAACCGTTTAAAAAACATAGATTTAGATAGCTTTAAAATATCTCATGTCTTAGTTGATCCTCCAAGAGCAGGGCTTGATCTAAGCGTGATTGAACTTATTAAAAATTATGAAAATATCATTTATATTTCGTGTAATCCTATCACTTTAAAAGAAAATCTTGAAATCTTGTGTCAAAGTCATGAAATTTTAAATTTAGCCTTTTTTGATCAATTTGCTAATACTCCTCATCTTGAATGTGGGGTGCATTTAAAAATAAAAGCTTAGTATAAGTTAGAATTTATACAAGCTTTGTTATTATAAAAATAGTTGATTTAATCAATTAATTTTTATAAAGGATTTCTTATTTTATTTCAAAAAATTACTTATACAAATAAAAAAATACTCTATAAAGTCAATGAAATTTTAAAACCCTTTGGATTAAAATCAAGTGATTGGAGGGTTTTTGTATATTTAAATCAGCATGGCTACAGTACTTTAGCTCCAATATGTGAGTTTTATCAGATGGATAAAGCTATACTTTCTAGAGTTGTTTCTAAATTAGTAAAACTTGAATATATACAGTTTTTAAAAGCAGATGATAAAAGAGAAAAAATCATTACTTTAAGCACTAAAGGTAAGGAAATTTTTTTAGATGCAAATGCTTATATAAGAAAATATGAAAGAAATATTTTAGATATCTTAGATGCAAAAGATCAAGAAAGACTTTTAAAATTACTTGATTATATCAATGAGAAAATTTAAAAGGTTTTTTCATGGGATTAAGTAAAAAATATAATTTATTTAATATAAATTTTTTCTGTATTTTTGGGATAAATTTTGCTATTTGTCTTGTTTTTTATATGAGTACTATTTCTAGTACAGATTATGTTTTAGGTGTTTTAAACCTTCAAACTAGCACCGCAGGTCTTATTATGGGAGCTTTTGTTATAGGCGCTTTGCTATCTAGACTTTATTTTGGTTCTATAATTGATGATGTTAATATAAAAAAGGTTATAGTGTTTTCGCTTTTGTTTTATCTTTTTATTAATTTAATGTATTTGAAATTTTATAATGTATATTTTTTGATTTTGATACGCTTTTTAACAGGGATTTGCTATGGAATTTGTTCTTGTGCTTGTGGGACAGCTATTGCTAGGATAATACCTAGCAATAAAAGAGGAGTTGGTATAGGATATTATGCTACAAGTGTTGTTTTAACTTCAGCTTTAGGTCCTTTTTTGGCCATAAAACTTGACTCTATCAATCAATTTTGGCTTAGTTTTTTAATAGCTTGTTTGAGTATTGTCTTTGCATTGGTTTTGTCTATTTTTTTAAAAGTAAGAAGATTTAAAAAACATCATCATATAAAAAGAAAATTTAGTATTTATAATTATTTTGAAAAATCAGTTTTAAATTTAGCCTTGGTAACCTTTTTGCTTGCATGCCCTTTTGGCGCTATTATAGCTTATATGAGTGCTTATACCCAAAGGTTAAATTTAGCTTTTGCTGGATCTATGTTTTTTGTGATATATGCTGGATTTTCTATGATTTTTAGACCACTTGCTGGTAAAGTGTTTGATAAATATGGTGCTAATATTGTGATGATTTTTTCCTTTTTGAGTTTTATAGTATGCTTGCTTTTACTTGCTTTTGCATTAAATTTTTATATGATTATTTTAGCTGGAGTTTTTTGTGCGTTAGGTTATGCTAATGCTACTTCAAGTGCTCAAGCTTTAGCTATAAAACTTGCACCTAAAGAAAAAATGGGCTTGGCTAATTCTACATTTTTTATAGCCTTAGATTTTGGTATAGGAGTAAGTCCTTATTTGCTAGGCATTATAGAGCCAAGTATAGGTTTTACTAATGTTTATGCTTTTTGTGCTTTATTAGTTGCAATGGCTTTGATTTTGTATTGTTTATTGGTTACAAAAAAAGCTTCTTATTAATTTGATTTTAGATACAATGCTTTAAAAAGGAAAAAGCATTGTGTGATAGTTATAAAATACTAAGTACTATGAAAAATATAGCCATCATAGGACTTAGCCCTAATCAAGATAAACCTTCTCATTTTGTAAGTAAATATTTACAAGATTTAGATTATAAAATTTTTCCCATCTATCCTAAAGAAGATTTTATTTTAAATGAAAGAGTTTATAGAAACTTAAAAGAAATCCCTTTTGAAGTTGATACGGTTGTAATGTTTAGAAAAGCAAGTTTTGCAAATGAAATTTTTGAGGATCTTTTGAGTAAAAAGATTAAAAATTTTTGGATGCAACTTGGCATTGCCAATGAAGAAATAATGCAAAAATGTAAAAAATATGGTATAAATTGCGTTCAAGATCGTTGCATTAAAATAGAACTACAAAAAGGATAATCATGGTTGAATTAAATAAAATTTATCAAGCAAAACAAAAAATTGCAGATTTTGTATTAAAAACCCCTTTTGTGCACTCTTCTTTTTTGAGTGAGTTTTTGGAAACTGATGTTTTTTTAAAATGTGAAAATTTGCAAAAAACAGGTGCTTATAAAATCAGAGGAGCTTATAATACAATAGCTAATTTAACTAAAGAACAAAAACAAGCAGGTGTAATAGCTGCAAGCGCAGGAAATCATGCGCAAGGAGTAGCAATTAGTGCTAAAAAATTTGGCATAGAAGCTGTGATTGTTATGCCTGAAGCTACGCCTTTATTAAAAGTAAGTGCGACTAAAAATTTAGGCGCAAAAGTGATCTTAAAAGGAGATAATTTTGATGAGGCTTATGCTTATGCGCTAAATTATGCCAAAGAACATCATTTAAATTTCATTCATCCTTTTGAAAATGAAAGTATTATAGCAGGACAAGGCACTTTAATGCTTGAAATGCTTGATGAAATAAGTGATTTGGATATGATTTTAGCTCCAGTTGGTGGGGGAGGTTTGATTAGTGGAGTGGCAAGTGCTGCTAAGCAAATTAATCCTGCTATAAAAGTTATCGGAGTGAGTGCTAAGGGAGCTCCTGCGATGTATGAGAGTTTTAAAAGTAAAAAAATGATTAATTCAAAAGCTGTTAGAACTATAGCTGATGGTATAGCAGTGCGTGATGTGAATAAAATTAATTTTGATATTATTCTTGAATGTGTTGATGATTTTATTCAAGTTGATGATGAAGAAATAGCTAATGCGGTATTGTATTTACTTGAAAAACACAAAATAACAGTTGAAGGAGCAGGAGCATCAGCAGTAGCTGCACTTTTGCATAAAAAAATAGATTTAAAAAATCATAAGAAAATCGGTGTGGTTTTAAGTGGTGGAAATATTGATGTACAAATGTTAAATATTATTATAGAAAAAGGCTTATTTAAAGCTTTTAGAAAAATGCTTATTAATGTTACTTTAGTTGATAAACCAGGGGCTTTAAGTGCTTTAAGTGATGCAATTAAGGAAGCTCAGGCTAATATAGTTAAAATTGACTATGATAGATTTTCAACCAAGCTTGAATATGGTGATGCAATGATTTCAATTACCTTAGAAACTAAAGGAAAAGAGCATCAAGAATTAGTTAGAAAGATACTTTATGATAAAGGTTTTAATTTTAATGAAATTTTATGATATATTAAATATAATATTTTTTAAATAAAACCAAAAAAAGGGTAAAAGTGTCACAAGAGAAAATTTTAGAACCAGATACACTAATAACTTCTAAAACAGATTTAAGAGGAGATATCATTTATGCTAATGATGATTTTTTAAAATATGCTGGTTATAAAATGAATGAGATTTTGTATAAACCACATAATATTGTGCGTCATCCTGACATGCCAAAAACGGTTTTTAAATGTTTGTGGAATTATATACAAGATGGAAAAGAAATTTTTGCCTTTGTAAAAAATAAAACCAAGCAAAATGATTATTATTGGGTTTTTACTAATGTTACAGCTTCATTTGATAATCAAGGAAATATTATAAATTATTATTCAGTAAGAAGAAAACCTAAAAGAGAGGCCATATCGGTTATAGAGCAAGTTTACAAGGTTTTACTAGAAGCTGAAAAAACTGGAGGTATAAAAGCTGGAGTGAATGAACTTATGAAGATAGTTAATTCTTATGGTATGAGTTATAATCAGCTAATTTTAGAGCTTCAAAAATAATTTTATAAAAATATTTAAAAAATGTTTTTACAAAAAAAGTATAATCAGTCTGATTAATTTAAATTTAAGGAATTTATCTATGTCTTTGGAAAAAGTTCTAACTTCAGATGTTTTAATAACATCAAAAACCAATTTAAAAGGTGAAATTATTTATGCCAATGAGGATTTTTTAAAATACTCTGATTATAAAATTGATGAAATTTTATATAAACCTCATAGTATTATGCGTCATCCTGATATGCCAAGAACTGTTTTTAAATATTTATGGGATAATATTCAAATGAAAAGAGAGGTTTTTGCTTTTGTAAAAAATAAAACAAAATTTAATGATTATTATTGGGTTTTTGCAAACATAACTGCTTCTTGTGATTCTAATGAAAATATTTTAAATTATTATTCAGTAAGAAGAAAGCCTAAAGCAGAAGCTGTTAAAACAATAGAGGAAATTTATAAAGTTCTTATAAGAAAAGAAAAGGAAGGTGGTATAAAAGCAGGACTTGAAGAACTAAATGCTGTAGTAAAATCTTATGGGATGAGCTACAATGAATTAATAATGCAAATTCAAAAATAAAAGGATGTTGATGAAAAATATAGTATTAGTTGGTATTGGTCTGGGTATTTTATCTTGTGCAAATTCTATATATTTTATGGATTTTATTTCTTTTGGGTTTTCTTTGGCTTTATTTTTATTGTTTGCTTTTGCTTTTGTTGTTTTAAAAAAAGAAGATCAATTTAGTGATAAAATCTTAGATCTTAGCAGAGAATTAAAAAATGGTAATTTTGATTCAAGAATTGTATACATTAAATGTAGCAATAAAAAACTTAAAGAAATTGCAGATAATCTTAATAATACTATAGATGGCTTAGAAGCTTATTTGAGAGAAATTAATACCTCGATTGCTTGTTCTCAAAAGGGTGAGTATTTTAGAAGAGCTATTCCTGAAGGTTTAAAAGGAATTTTTGTTCATAATATTAACTTTATCAATAAAGCTTTAGATGATATAGAAAAAACAGGAAAATCTGTTTTTAAAAATGCTTTATCAAGAGAATTGATGGATTTGAGTTTAAATAGCCAAAATAAAAATTTAAATGACTTATCTTCGGCTTTAAATGGTATTATTAAGTTGATGAGGGAAGTTTTTGGTGATATTAAAATAATATCAGATACTGCTCAAAAGAATGGTTTAGAAGTGGGCAATTTGCAAGATTCGATTTCTTCTATGATGCAAGTGGCCGATGAGAGTAAAAAAGCTGTTGATACTTTTGCATCTAATGCTCAGAGTATTAATGCAATTGTAGAAGTTATTAGAGATATAGCAGATCAAACTAATCTTCTTGCGCTAAATGCGGCTATTGAAGCTGCTCGTGCGGGTGAACATGGAAGGGGTTTTGCTGTGGTTGCAGATGAGGTAAGACAACTTGCTGAAAAAACACAAAAAGCAACTGGCGAGATTACCTTGGCGATTCAAGTAATGAATCAAGAAATTGGCTCAATACAAGAAAATAGTGAAAAGGTATTTGATATCGCAAATTCTTCTAATAGCAAAATCGCTGATTTTAGTGAAGCATTTAGAGAATTAGAGGATAAAAGTTCTCATTTAGGAAAAGAATTTGTTAATTTTGCTTCTGATTTGACTTTATCGGCTATGAAAATAGATCATATTTTATATAAATCAGATGTTTATCTAACTCTTAATGGTTCTCAGCAAAATCTACAAAATCTTGATCCAATCTCTAGTCTATGTAAAGATGAAGATGCAAAAAGTATTTTCTGTCCTTTAATCTCTCAAAATGAAATGGATTCCAAGAGTGAAAAAATACAATACTCTGCAAATAAAGCTATAGAAATAGCTAAAAAAGAAAATATTTCAAAAGAAGATTATGATTCAATTATTAGTGACATAAGAGAGTTGGAAAAAGATAGTAAATTAATTATGGATAAACTAGAAGCTTAATAAGCTTCTAGTTTTTACACAAGAGCTATTTTTAATACTTCATTTAAAGTTTTTACCCCAATTATTTTCATATTTTTTATTACTTCCTCTGGGATATCTTTTAAATCTCTTTCGTAGTTTTTATGTGGAATAATAGCCGTTTTAATATCAGCTTTATAAGCAGCAATTAATTTTTCTTTTAAACCACCTATTGGTAAAACATTACCCATTAGGTCAATCTCTCCTGTCATTGCAACATCAGATCTTACTTTTTTGTCACTAAAAATAGAGGCAATAGCTGTAGAGATTGTTATACCTGCACTTGGCCCATCTTTTGGTGTTGCGCCATCTGGAACATGAATATGAAGATTGTATTGATTGTAAATGCTTTCATCTTTTTTATAAAAAAGATTTTTTGGTGTTTTGATTTGTTCTTCATCAATTAAATTTTTAATAAGACTTTGAGCAATTTTTGCTGATTCTTTCATAACATCACCCAAACTTCCTGTAAGAGTTAACTCACCTTTGCCTTTGATTTTAATAGCTTCTATTTTTAAAACATCTCCACCCACTGCAGTCCATGCAAGTCCATTTACTTGACCGATTTTATTTTCTTTTTCATGTTTTTCTATTTCAAAGACTTTTTTGTTTAAAAAATCTTTTAAATTTTCAGTATTAATTTGAATGTGTTTAGTATTTTCCTCTAAAAGAAGTTTTTTAACGCATTTTCTGCAAACTTCAGCAATCTTTCTTCTTAAATTTCTTACACCTGATTCTCTAGTATATTCACTGACTATTAATTCTATGGCTTCATCATCAAAACTAATTTCTTTTTCTTTAAGACCATGTTTTTTTATTTCATCAGGTATGAGGTAGTTTTTAGCTATTTGGAATTTTTCTTGAGGGGTGTAAGAGCTAAGCTCTATAAATTCCATTCTATCTTTTAAAGCAGGTGGGATTAAACTTGCATCATTTGCTGTGGCTATGAAAATGATTTTACTTAAATCGATGTTGAAATTTAGGTAATAATCTCTAAATTTAGTATTTTGTTCAGGATCTAAGATTTCAAGCAAAACTGCACTTGGATCTCCTCTATGGTTGCGACTTAGTTTATCAATCTCATCAAGCACTACTACAGGATTACTTTGTTTAGCTTCTATAAGTCCTTGTATAATGCGTCCTGGCATAGCTCCTATATAGGTTCTTCTATGCCCTCTTAATTCATTTACATCTTCTAAACCGCCTAAAGCTATGCGTACTAATTCTCTTTTTAATGCTTTTGCGACTGAATTTGCCAAAGAAGTCTTACCAACACCTGGAGGTCCAACTAAACACAAGATAACTTTTGCACCATCTCTATCTTTAATTTTGCGTTTTTCTAAAAGCTCTTTTACTGCAAAATATTCTTCAATACGTTCTTTTGGTTTCTCTAGGGCATAGTGATCACTATTGAGTTGTAAAGATACATCTTTTAAATTTAGTTTTTTCTTTGAGGAGTGCTCAAAAGGTATATCTAAAACCGTTTCTATGTAAGTTTGCACCATAGAGGCTTCTGAGTTATCTTGATGAATTCTTTCATATTTTTGAATTTGTTTTTTGATTTCTTTATAAGCTTCTTCATACATAAAAGCTTTTTTCTTTTCTAATTTTTTATTATATTCTTCTACTTCGCTTTCTTTTTGTATGTCACTTCCAAGCTCTCTTTGAATTTGCTTGAGCTGTTCTTTTAGGAAATATTCTTTATTGACTTTATCTATTTTAGAATGAACTTTGTTTTTGATTTCTTTTTGAATTTTATTTGCTTCAATTTCTTTAGCTAAATAATCAATTAAATTTAAAAGCTTGGTTTCTAAATTAGTTTCGATGAAAAATTCATACGCTTGTTGTTTTTTGATTTTAATGGAATTTAGTATTAAATCACAAATTCTACCAGGCTCGACATCTTCTTCTATGGTTCTTAAAAGATCGGGTGGAAAATAATGACTCACAGTAGATAAAGCTTTAGCTTTTTCTCTTACTACTTCGATGATTGCTTCTTTTTTTGTGCTGCATAATGGTTCTTGGTGGATTAAATCAACTAGAGCAAGTAAGGGGTCATCTGAAATTTTTTCAACTATCTTAGCTTTGGCATAACCTTGAAATAAAATTTTAATTCTACCATCAGGCAATGGAACTTTTCTCATAATGGTTCCAATAACCCCACAATCATAAATTTCATCAAAACCACGTCCACCTTCAATCTTAGATGGTGCTACAAAAATCATGCTTTCATTTTGTAAAGCAGTATCTAAGGCTTTGATATTTTGCATATCATTTAAAAAAATTGGTGTTATCATAAAAGGGTATAAAAAAAGCTCATCTTCCACAAGAACAGGAAGTTTTGTTGGATAGTTTTGAGTGTTTTCTAATTTCATTACATTATACCTTCTTCAAATATTTTTCTATACCATGGAAGTTCTGGTTTAATCATATCGATTTTATTAAAATCGGAATTTTCTATTTTTTGCTTATAAATCTCATAGCTTTGCTCTCTATTTTTTTTATGATATAACTCTGCTATGCTGGTATCAAGATAAAAAACTGCAAGATTAAATTTAGTAAGCATGGTGTCAATTAAATCATTATATTGCACATTAGGATAGCTTTGATTGTATTCTTTGATTTCTTCTATTGTTTTTAACATTAGTGCTTGATTACGATTTGGAACAGCAAAAGAGTCAAATTTGGCTTTGATTTTTAAATATCTTATATAAGCTACATTTTGTGAATCACCAAATTTATTTAAGTATTCATCAAGATAAAAATTTGCCATTTCATACTCTTCTTCACTAATGTGAGCTTGAGCCAATATAAGCAAAGTCTGTTCTAATAATGGATCAGCTATATGTTCAGCTGCCATTGAAGTATAATGTTTATCAGCTGCTTCAAGATTTTTTTCTTGTAAATCTTTTATAATTTGTTGATACCATTCCATCGAACTTAGATTATACAAATCTTCGGCTTTTTTTGAGCTGCATGCCCCTAAAAATAAACCTGCAATAATAAGCGAAAAAATAAAAAGTTTTTTCATGATGTTACCTTGTAAATTTATATAGTTTATAATTATAGTGTTTTTATGTTTATGAAAATGTTAATTTTTGAATTAAAATTATAATCAAAAAGTTTTAATTAGCATAATTTAAAAAGTTGGAACTAAAATTGCTTTATGAGTTGTAATTTCTTAGTCAATAGATTTTAGGAGGCAAAATGAACTTAGAGGTTAAATGTCCTATTTTGGGGTTTGAAGATACCAAAAATATGAACTTTTATAAAATAGATGAGGTTTTTTATAGACTTAAAAGCCTTGATGGTAAAGATTTTTCTTTTGTGATGATTGATCCTTATATGATCCGTCCCGATTATGATTTTGAAGTACCTGATTATTATCAAGAATTATTAGCTTTAAATGAACAAACTAATTTTGGTGTATTTGTTATTGTCGCTATTAATGAGCCATTAGAAGAATCTACAGTTAATTTTTTAGCGCCTGTTGTGATGAATTATGATAATAATTCTTTAGTACAAGTGATTTTAGATACAAGCAAATATCCTAATTATTTTCAATCTGAAAAGATTTCAGCTTTTATTAAACAAGCAAAATAATGTCTGAAATTTATATTTTAGGAAATGGCGCTATGGCAAGTGCTATAGCTAAAGGTTTAAAAGATACTTATAAAGTAGTTATTGTTGCTAGGGATTTAAAAAAAGCTAGTAGCTTAAATTTAGAAGTTTTATCTTATGAAGAATTTGATTTAGAAGATAAAAATGTTATTTTAGCATTTAAACCTTATGCTTTAGAAGAAGTAGCTGTTAAATTAAAAGGCAAGGCAAGATGGCTTATTTCAGTTTTAGCAAATACTACTTTTGAGCAACTTCATTGTGTTAATGCGCAAAATTATATAAAAATCATGCCAAATACAGCAGCTGAATTTAAAGCCTCAGCGACTGCGTATTTGATGGAAAATGATTTATATAAAGATGAAATTTTATCTTTGTTAAATACTTTTGGTAAAGCCATAGGTTTGCAAAATGAAAAAGAATTTGATGTGGCTATGGTTTTAAGTGGCTGTGCTCCTGCGTTTTTGGCTTTGGTAGCAGAAAGTTTAGCAAATGCAGGTGTGAAAAATGGTCTAAAAAATGAGCTTAGTTATGAGCTTACTCGTGCTTGTTTTGAAAGCTTTAGTGCTTTATTTAATCATACACATCCTGCTATTATTAAAGAAAAAATTTGTTCTCCAGCAGGAGTGACTATAAGAGGAGTTGAGGCTTTAGAAAAAAGAGCTTTGCGCGGTGCTTTTTTTGAAGCTTTTAATGTAAGTTTAAACAAATGAAGCAAGCTTTTAGTCTCCTAGAGCTTGCTTTTTGTATTGTAATTTTATCTTTTGTTTTTGGATCTTATTATCTTATATTTGCAAATAAATCTTTAAATATTATATGGCAAAATCAAATCCTTTTTAATGAAGAAAAAGAATTATTTATGCAAAATCCTTCATATAAAGCAAAAGAAGTAAATATAAATACTTATAACTTTTTAGAATACACTAGTGATGAGTTTAAACTCAAATCTTTAAAAATAAAAGATTTATCCTATAAAGAAGCCTTTATAGATGAAAAAAGCTTTTAGTTTATTAGAGCTTGTGCTAAGCCTTGTTATCTTGGGTGTATTGATTGTTATCTTAAGCAATCCGGCTATACATCTTTATAATCATAGTTACAAAATTAAAAATTCCAACACAGTATTTTTAAATTTAAATCAAACTTTGCTTAGTATGGAAAAAATTTATCATTCTTGTTTAAATGCGACATTGACAAGTAGTTCTTTTGAGTGCTATATGAGTGCAAATGATGATATTTTTTATGATGTATCATTGAAAAAATTAAACTTTAGTGGCATTATTTTAGAAAACAATGAAAGTTTTTTTAGCCCAAAAAGCAATTTACATTTTATAGAAAATGGAAATTCTAAAGGAATTGTAAGTAATTATAAAGATATCCATAGCGAAAAAAAGTTAAAAATATATGCTAATGATTATATGTATTTTTATGATATAAAAATTCAAAAATTTATAAAGCATTAGTGAATGATAGAGAGAAAATCCATTTTAATAATGAGAAATTTAGTGGATTTTATACTATTTTATATGCTTATGTTAGAGTATATTTAGAAAATGAAAATATTTATATGCAAATAGATGATTTAAATCATAACAAACGATCTTTTTTACTAGCTCAAAATATTTCAAAGCTTATTTTCAAGCAAGATGATAAGGCGCTAAAAGTTTTAATATGCGATAAAAGTCAAAATGAATGTTTATTTAAGTGGATGTTTTTATGAAAAAATCGTTTGCTATGGTTTATACAATATCTTTTATTTTATTTATCTCTTTTGTTATGGTATTTATAATAAAAATTTCTTCATATTCTCCAAGAATTATGAAAGATTTAACTCTTTATACTCAAGGAAAGATTTTGCTTTATGATACAAAAGAGCTTTCTAAATATTTTTTATATCAAGCCTATTTAGAGGGTAAAGAATGTTTAAATGAATATAATTTTGAATATAATAATATAAAAATACGAATTGATTATGCTTATCCTTTGGGTGAGTGTAAAGGATATAAATTGATAGCAAATGATGCTAATGCAAAAAGCATTATAGCGGTAAATATTAGTGTGTTGCTAAATGATAATAAAGCGGTAAATGAAGAAGTGTTTTTACAAAAAAGTTTTTTTGTTTATCCTAAATTAGATTGAATGTAAGTTTGAACTCCAATAGCTATCATTTTTACCCCCATAGCCATAATAAAAACTAAAGCAATACGTGAAAAAACATAAAGTACAAGCTTTCCTATGACTTTTTCAATGGTAGCTGAAAAGTGAAATAAAGCAAAAATAAAAGCAAAGGTAAGTAGTACAGAAGCTATAGCTATAGCTAAATTTTGATCTTCTGAAATAACCACTATCGTTGAAAGTGTTCCAGGTCCTACTAGCATAGGAAATGCCATTGGAACTATACTTTTTTTCAATAATTCTTTATGACTTAATCCTTGATAATGTTGAAATTGAGAACTTGATGGAGTAAAAAGTAAGTTTCTAGTACTCATAATGATTAAAATCAAACCACCCGCAACTCGTAAATCATTAATATCTATTTTAAATAAATATTTCATAATAAACGGTCCAGAAAGTAAAAAAACTAAAACAATACAAAATGCAGTATAAATGATATTTCTAAAAAGTTTTTTTCTCGTATCAGCATCTAAGCCCTCAGTCATTGCGATAAATTGTGGAAGATTTCCAAAAGGATTTAAGACTGCTATAATAGCAACAGAAGCAAGTAAAATAGCATAAATTTCAGATTCTATATCTGAAAACATAAGACAACCTTTTATTTTCCCAAGCTTTTAAGCTTGGGATTGATTTAATAATTATAGTCCCTCAAAAGGATTAGTAACAACTTCTTTTCTATCTACGATATAAGGGATAAGTGCTACATGTCTTGCACGTTTAATAGCAACTTCAACCATTTCTTGGTGTTTTTTGCTAGTACCTGTTAAACGGCGTGGCATGATTTTAAATCTTTCTGATAAAGCATGTTTTAGCAATGCTGTATCTTTATAGTCTATAAAATCAACTTTAGCTTCTGTATATTTGCAATATTTACGTGAATATTTTCTTTTTTCTGCCATGTTTTTTCCTTTAAAATGGTAATTCTGTATCATCATCATATTTATCAATATCAATTTCCTTCATAGGAGCTTCCTTTTGAGGATTTTGATAAGTATTAGATGGGTTTGTTCTAGTTTGTACTTGAGCATAAGGGTCAAAACTTTGTTGTTGGTTAAAATTTTGATTATAGCCATAATTTTGATTGTCAAAATTGTTTTGTTGATTATTTTGTACAGTTGAACCTAGCATTTCTAAATTCTCAACTTGAATGCTGTGTTTTGATCTATTTTGTCCATTTTGATCGCTCCACTGCTCAAATCTCAAACGACCTTCAATTAAAACTTTACTACCTTTGTTAAGGTATTGATTAGCAATCTCTGCTGTTCTACCAAAAAAACTAATGTCGATAAAGCAGGTTTCTTCTCTTTTTTCTCCTGTATTTGTACTAAATCTTCTTGTTACAGCTATAGCAGAAGAGCCTATCGCGCTACCTGATGGAGCATAGCGCATCTCTATATCCCTTGTAAGATTACCTACTAAAACGACTTTATTAAACATTAATTAGCCTTCTGTATTTTCACTAGCTTTGATTTCTTTTTTATTTTGTTTGATACCTTTGCTTAGTTTTTCCCAAGCTGCAATTTCTTTTTTATTTTCATATTTTACGATTAAAAATCTAATTACTTCTTCAGTGATTCTTAATACCCTTTCAAGCTCTGCTATTAAATTTGTAGGAGCTTTGAAATAAATCACAAAATAAGTTCCTCTTTCGTATTTTTTAATTTTATACGCAAGTTTTCTTGTTCCCATTGGAACTACGCTTTCAATTTCTGCGCCATTTTTTGTAAGGACTTCTTTTACGAATTCCAACTTAGCACTTACTTCTTCTTCTGTAAGTGTCGGTTTTAATATGAATAAAACTTCATAATGTCTCATTTAATTTCTCCTTATGGATATAAAGCCTAAAATTTTTAGGCAAGGATTTTGCATAAAATGCAAATTTTATTTTACCATAAGTTTTCTTAATTTAACTTTTTAATATGGAGCTAAGTTGTAAAAGTGTTGCGATTAAAAACTCTTTTTTTTCTATTTTAGAATTCTTTTTTAATTCATATTCGCAATTACAAAGTGTTAAAAAGATATATTTATATTGTGATATTTTGATCACAAGAGCTTGTTTTTGAAGATTTTGTGCCACAGAAATAGGCGGGGTATAGCCTAAAATTTCTTTTAAGTCTAAATTTCCATAAATTTTAACATGTAAAGCAATTTTAAAAAGTCTATAAAAATTTGCATATAAGGCGTTAATCAGTGCTATTTCATTATAATTTTCTAAAATATTTTCAAGTTCGTTTCTTAAATCTTGTTTTTGCATTAATTTATCAAAAAAACTTTCAAAGCTAATAGTACTTAAGCTATAACAATGCTCTTGAATAATTTTTTCATCGATATTTAAACCACTAAATTTATTTAACTCATTAGCTGCTAAATATAAATTCTCATTAAAATTATAAAAAAGAGCATAAAGGGCATTTTGAGTGATGTTAATATTTAATTCTTTAGCTTTTAAAGCTAGTAATTCCATACCTTCTTTAGCTGAATTTACCTTATAAAATCTACAAAAATTATTAGCAAAAATTTTTTCCGCTTCGCTTTGTTTGGAGCTTTCATCATAAATTTCAAGTAAAAAACAATTATCTTGTGAATTTTGACAAAGTTGTAAAAGTTGTTTGAGTTCTTTACTTGGGATTTTCTTTTGAGTTTTGATTTCTAGCAGTTTTCTCTCACTAAATAAGGAAGCACTAGATAAATAATCATAAGCTTGCTTAAAATCATATTCTTCAAAATAAAATCTTAAACTCTCATCAAAAGAGTATTTGTCTTTAATAAATTTAGCATAAAGCTCTATTTGGAAATTATCCGCTCCATAAAGTAAGAAAAAATTAGGAAAACTATTGCTATTAAGTAAGCTTTGGAGTTGATTTTTATACATTTTGGTTTCTTTCTAAACTAAAATGCTTGGTAATTTTGCCAAAAATTTTAGCACTAACAATATCTACTTCAGTGATTTCTACTTCTACATTTTCTAATAAATTTGCCCTTGAACCTATGATGGTAATCAAAGCTCCTTTAATTTCATCATTTAATTTTACTTGTAATGAACTTTGATTTTCTACCACTAAAGCCTTAAATCTTTTTCCTATATTTTCTTTTGCCCATCTTGCAAATTTTCTATCCATGAAATGCCAAGCAACTTTATCCGCCTCTCTTTCTAGTAAGCTTAATTCCTCACAAGTGCTTTGTATATTTAAAAGTAAATAATTAAACATTTTTTCATCATTGTTGATTTTGGCTTTTAAAAGTCTATGTAAAATAAGATCAGAATACCTTCTAATAGGACTTGTAAAATGGGTATATTTATCAAAACCTAAGCCAAAATGTCCAGCATTTTCACTAGAATATTCTGCCTTTTTTTGTGCTTTGATGATGAGCTTATCTACTTCTTCTCTTATATTTAGCTCATTTGCTAAGACTTGAATGTCTTTAAATAATTCTATGACATTATTTTTAGGATTAATATCTATACTAAGCGTCGAAAGATCAGCTAGTAATTGATCTATTTTTTTATAATCAGGACTTAAGTGATTTCTAAAAACTCCTATATCAATGAGTTTTGCTGCAGCTTTATTAGCTAAAAGCATACAATCTTCGATTAAATTATGCGAGGCCGTGTCATTTTCAAGGCGTGTTTTTATGAGTTTATTATTTTCATCTAAAGTCATTCTTAGCTCTTGGGTTTTAAATTCACAAGCATTTCTTAATCGTTTTTTGCGTAAATTTTGAGTGATTTTAAAAACTTCATAAAGCCAATTAATTGCACCTAAATCTTCTTGCGTTTGTAAATACTCATCAACTTCATCATAATTAAAACGGCGTTTTGAGTTAATAATAGCCTCAAAAAGCTCTTCTTTAACCACTTCATTATTTTGATCTAAGCTTATTTTAAAACAAAATGCTAATCTATCTTCATTAGGTTTTAGTGAGCAAATATTTTCACTCAAAGCTCTTGGCAACATAGGTATAGCAATATGAGGAAAATAAATCGAAAAGCCTCTTGATCTTGCTTCTTTATCAATGGCGCTATAAGCATGCACATAAGCGCTTACATCAGCTATGGCTACATAAATGGCATGTTCATTTTTATCATAATAAATTGCATCATCAAAATCTTTTGCATCAATTGGATCAATGGTGCAAAAATTTAAATTTCTAAGATCTTTTCTTGATGGATACATACTTGCATCAACTTTATCTCCATAAGCTTTTGCTTCATTTTCACATAAATTATCAAAAATTGCATTTTTATTAAAAAGTGCTAAGGAAATTTTTTCATCTACAAAATCATCATCAATATGCCCTATCACTTCAGTGATATTATTATCATGATTTTCTATTTTTAAAATAGTTCCTAAAGGCAGAGCTTTTAAGGATTTTTGAGAGGCTTTTAAGGCACATGTAAGTCCTGTTTGAATATTTACTCCAAGGACTGCTTCGCCGTATTTTTTAGTCATAACCAAAGATGTTTCATAGGCTCTTTTAAGTATTAAAATAACTTTAGCACTTGGGCGCTTTTTTTTAAGAGGGAGTAATTTTGCCACAACTATATCAGCATAATTTGCTCCTTTTAAATTTTTATTTTCTATGAGCAAATCACGCTTAAAAGCAGGATCAAAACTTTCTAAAAATCCCGTTCCATTAACAGAAATATCAATTTTACCAAAAGTTAAGCCATCTTTTAAATAGTATTTGTTTTTATAAAATTTAATAATATCACAAGTTAATAATTCTCTAATTATTTGCTTGTTTTTATTGGTAATTTCATTAGCATTTAGACCATAACTTAGTTGATTAAATAATTCTTTCATAAGACTCTTTATAGTAATTTTTCAAAACTTAAATTTTATCATAAAAGGATTAAATTTATATTTTTTAGTTATAATCTTTGCTTTAATTTTAATTTTAGGAGTGCATAATGGCTGTATCAATTTATTATGATAAAGATTGTGATATTAATTTAATAAAATCAAAAAAAGTAGCTATTATAGGTTTTGGCTCTCAAGGTCATGCTCATGCTATGAATTTAAGAGATAGTGGTGTAGATGTTATCATAGGCTTAAAAGAGGGTGGGCAAAGTTGGGCAAAAGCTCAAAAAGCAAATTTTATAGTAAAAAGTGTAAAAGAAGCTACTAAAGAAGCAGATTTGATTATGATTTTAGCTCCTGATGAAATTCAAAGTGAAATTTTTAATGAGGAAATTAAACCTGAATTAAAAACAGGTAAAACTCTAGCATTTGCACATGGATTTAATATCCATTATGGACAAATTGTTGCTCCAAAAGGTATAGATGTGATTATGATAGCTCCTAAAGCTCCAGGTCATACTGTAAGGCATGAATTTAGTATAGGCGGGGGTACTCCTTGTTTAATTGCTATCCACCAAGATGAGAGTAAAAATGCTAAAAATTTAGCTTTAAGTTATGCTAGTGCTATAGGTGGTGGTAGAACAGGTATTATAGAAACAACTTTTAAAGCTGAAACTGAAACAGATTTATTTGGTGAGCAAGCAGTACTTTGTGGAGGACTTAGTGCTTTAATTCAAGCTGGTTTTGAAACCTTAGTTGAAGCAGGGTATGAGCCTGAAATGGCGTATTTTGAGTGTTTGCATGAAATGAAATTAATTGTAGATTTGATTTATCAAGGTGGTATTGCTGATATGAGATATTCTGTTTCTAATACTGCTGAATATGGAGATTATATCACAGGGCCTAAGATTATTACCAAAGAAACTAAAGAGGCTATGAAAGGTGTTTTAAAAGATATACAAAATGGAAGTTTTGCTAAAGATTTTATCTTAGAAAGAAGAGCGAATTTTGCAAGAATGCATGCAGAGCGTAAATTAATGAATGATTCTTTGATAGAAAAAACAGGACGCGAACTTCGCGCTATGATGCCTTGGATTAGTGCTAAAAAATTAGTTGATAAAGATAAAAACTAATTTGAAAACTATAAACAAAAAATACAAAGTGCTTTTAGCACTTTGTCTTGTTGTAATTGGAATTTTTCTTTTTGCATTTGGAGCTTTGTTTTTAAAAAAAGAAGAAAATAAAGGTTTAGATTACAATCAAACAATAAACAAAAAAGAATCATTACTACCCACAAAAGAGCAAGAAAATAATTTTAGTTTTAATGATATAAATTTGACTTTAGAAAATGAAAATTTAGAATTTTTAGATAAAAATATTAGTGAAATTTTAAATTTAAACCCTGTAAATACAGAGTTAAATCAAACTAAAGAAGATAATCAAACTTCAATTTTAAAAGTAATAGATCAAAATGCAAGCAAAGAATCAAAAAATGAAGAGCAAAATATATCAGATAAAAATGAGGATAATAAAACTCAAATTCTAATACAAAAAAATACCAAACCTCGTTTAGCAATTATCATAGATGATATGGCAAGTCACACTCATGTAGATATGCTTAAAAAAACAAATTTAAAATTAATCCCATCTTTTTTCCCGCCTGATAAACGCCATCCTTATACAGCTGAGTTTGCAAAGGATTTTGACTTTTTTATGGTGCATTTGCCCCTTGCTGCTATAAAATATGACAAGGCAGAATTAAATACTTTACACCCTAGCGATGATATGCAAAAAATAAGCAAGCGTGTAGCTTTTGTAAAAGAGCAATTTCCAAGAGCAAAATTTATTAACAACCACACAGGAAGTTTATTTACTGCAAATAAGCAGGCTATGGAAAAATTATTTAATGCTTTTAAACAAAACGATTTTATTTTTGTTGATTCAAGAACCATAGGAAAATCTAAAGCAAAAAACTTAGCAAATCAGTTTAATCAGCCTTATATAGCTAGAGATGTTTTTTTGGATAATGAAGATGATATAACATATATTAAAAATCAACTCAAACAAGCAGTAGAAGAGGCAAAAAAGAAAGGTTTTGCTATCGCTATTGGTCATCCAAGAGAAAAGACTTTTAAAGCTTTGGTACAAAGTAAAGAATTGCTAAAATCAGTTGAGCTTGTGTATTTAAATGAAATTTATTGAAAATATTGAGGATTTTAAAAATCTTTTAAATCCACCTTCAAAGATTTATTATAAAGGCAATTTAGAGCTTTTAAATGCTAGAAAAGTAGCTGTTATAGGTTCTAGAAAAATGAGTGTTTATACCAAAAATTGTCTTGTTGAATTGGTGACTTTGTTAAAAAAAGCTAAGGTTTGTGTGGTAAGTGGCGGGGCTTTGGGGGTTGATATCCAAGCAGCTAAAATAGCTTACCCTCAAACCATAGCTATATTTGCTAATGGGCTTGATGAGATTTATCCAAAAGCAAACACAAATGAAATTTTAAATATTTATAAAAATGCATTAGCCTTAAGTGAAAATGAAGGAAATTACAAGGCAAAGCCCTATGATTTTTTATTAAGAAATAGACTTATTATTGCTTTAAGCGAGGTTGTTATAATAGCTCAAGCTGATTTAAAAAGTGGTTCTATGCAAAGTGCAAGACTTGCTTTAGGTATGAATAAACCTATATATGTATTACCTCATAGGAAAAATGAAAGCGAAGGAACAAATTTGCTTTTAGCTACAAAAAAGGCAAATTTAATTCATGATTTTGATGAATTTGTAAAAATGTTTGGAGAGCTTCATTATGAGCAAAGTGAAGATGATTTGTTAAGTTTTTTAAAACATGAAGATGATTTAGAAAAAGTTTTGAAAAAATTTGGCGATAGAGTTTATGAGTATGAACTTGAGGGTTTGGTAGAAATATCTGGAGTGAAAATAAGATCTTGCATATGAAAACTTTAGCATTAGATATAGGCTTAAAGCGTATTGGTGTTGCTTTGTGTGTTAATAAAAGTATAGCTATGCCACTTGAAGCTATTATTAGAAAAAACCGTAACCAAGCAGCAAATGAGGTAAAAAAGTACATCAAAGAGTATGATATAAATACTTTAGTAGTAGGAATTCCTTTAGGTGGATCTAGTGAAGATGAAATGCGAAAAAGGGTGGAATATTTCATATCTTTACTTGATTTTGACAAAGAAGTTTTTTTTGTCGATGAGAGTTTTAGTTCTAAAAATGCACAAGAACTTGGCATGGTGAATTTAAAGAAAAAAGATGGCAAACTTGATTCTTTAGCTGCGTATTTGTTTTTAAAGGATTTTTATGGCCTTACTTGATTTAAATACAGCTTTAGATGAAATTTATACAAAAGAGCAAAAAGAACAAATCCTTCAAAGTTTTAATCAAGAAAAATATATTAATATTTTTAGAAATTCCTTGCTTGTTGATAATGATGAATTAGAAGAAATTTTAAATAATGAAAATATAGAATTTGAAAAAATTGATCTATATTGTTATAAAATTCCATGTATCTTCAAAAGCAAACTAAGTTCACTGAAAGCTTTTAATGAGGGCAAGTTTTATATACAAAATTATTCTTCGTATTTATGTGCTAAAGCTTTGGGTGTTAAAGCTGGTGAGAGTGTATTAGATATGTGTGCAGCTCCTGGTGGAAAAAGTTTAAATTTGGCTAATTTTATGCAAAATGAGGGTTATTTGGCAAGTTGTGAATTATCTAAAACACGTTTTTTTACCTTAAAAAAAACTATGGAAAATTATCAAGTTAAAATTGCAAAATGTTTCTTAAAAGATGCACGCATTATAGGCAAGGCTTGTCCTTTGAAATTTGATAAAATTTTACTTGATGCACCTTGCTCAACTTTTGCAAAAATAGGTTTTGAAATCCAAAAAAACACAAAAGAAATTAAGCAAATTGCAAATTTGCAAAAAAAGCTTTTGCATTCAGCATTATTAGCTTTAAAACATGGCGGAGAATTAGTATATAGCACTTGTACATTTTTAAGAGAAGAAAATGAAGCAGTTTTAGAAAATGCATTAAGAAATGAAAATTTTAAATTAGAATTGCTTGATTTTAATTTGGTTAATGTTGATTTTATATGTGCAAAGAGTGATGAATTTGATTTATCATTTGCTAAAAGAGTTTTACCAGATGACTATGCAGATGGGTTTTTTATAGCAAAAGTGAAAAAATATTAAAAATCAATAAAATTAAATGTGAAAAATGTTTTTTAGTTTAAAACTTAAAGTGCTATTTTTAGGTGCTTAGAAGGTAAATTCACACTGTGAAACTCTTGTGAATAAAACGATGAAATTTTGAAAACTTAAATTAAAGTAGTAGTAAATAAATGTAATAAAAAATATATTAAAGATAAATAAGCACGAAGCTTATTTATCTCTTAAGTTTAATTCGCTAATTAATTTAGAATAAGCTTGATAATCTTTTCTTTTTAGATAAGATAAAAGTCTTTTTCTTTGACCAACAAGCTTTAAAAGACCTAAGCGAGAAGAAAAATCTTTTTTGTAGATTTTTAAATGTTCTGTTAAATCTGAAATTCTTGCGCTTAAAAGTGCGATTTGAACTTCTGGAGAACCTGTATCTCCTTCTTTTCTAGCAAATTTTGCAACTATTTCTGCTTTTTTAGCCGAATCTAAAGCCATAATAGACCTCCTGAGCGGTATTAAAATAAAAAGTGTAATTATAACTAAAAAACCAAAAAGAATGCTGAAATTTAAAAAATATGAAATTTAATATTTATCGATACTTATTTTTGATATAATAAAAATTTTTATTAATAACCAATAATATATTTTATTTATAACTTGAAAGGAACAAATGTTATTTACCAAAGCTAGCGAATATGCTTTATTATCTTTAATTCATATAGCAAAATCCCAAGAACCACAAGATGTAGATACTATGTCAAATGTCTTAGATATACCTAAAAGTTTTTTAGCAAAAATTTTACAAGCTCTTGCTAAAGATGCACTTTTGAAGTCTTACAAGGGAGCTAAGGGTGGTTTTGCGCTTATTAAGCAGCCGAGTGAATACACTTTAAAAGAAATTATCAATAGCGTAGAGAAAAAATCTATTAATGTTTTTGAATGTAGTAATGGAATTTGTCCTTCTCAAAAAGAGGATAATTGCAAAATTATGCCAGTTTTAGTGAAACTTCAAAATAAGATAGATGATTTTTTAGTTTCTATTACCTTAGAGGATATTATTCAAAATAATGGCTAAAAGAGATATTTTTAGCTTAGTATTGCCTTGGGTTGCTCCGCTTGTTGCACCTATTTTAAAGGCAAAAAGTTTAACTATAGTAGCCGTAATTATTGCAATTTTAGCAATTATTATAGTGCCTTTACCAAGTATAGTTTTAGACTTTTTTCTTGCTTTAAGTATTGCCATTTCAGTTTTAATTATTTTAATTTCTTTGTATATACCAAAGCCTACGGATTTAACAACTTTTCCAACGTTGATTTTGATCATCACACTTTTTAGGCTTTCACTTAATATTGCTACAACGCGTATGATTTTGAGTGAGGGTCATCAAGGTCCAGCAGCTGTTAGTGATATAGTAGCAAGTTTTGGTGAATTTGTTGTTGGTGGCAATTATGTTATAGGTATGGTTGTTTTTTGTATTTTGGTTTTGATTAATTTTATGGTTGTAACCAAAGGTAGTACAAGGGTTTCTGAGGTTCAAGCAAGATTTACCCTTGATGCAATGCCAGGTAAACAAATGGCTATTGATGCGGATTTAAATGCAGGTTTGATTGATGAAAAAACTGCACGCGCAAGACGCCAAGAAATTATAGCCGAAGCAAATTTTTATGGAGCAATGGATGGTTCTTCTAAATTTATAAAAGGGGACGCTGTTGCTGGGATTATCATCACCATTGTAAATTTAATTGGTGGGTTTATGATAGGTTATTTTCAGCATGATATGGAGCTTGGAGAATGTGCTTCAACTTATACTATATTAACAATAGGTGATGGACTTGTTTCTCAAATTCCTGGGCTTATCACTTCAACAGCAACTGCAATTATCATCACGCGTGCTAGTAAAGATGAGGATAATTTTGCTGAAGGTTCTATTAATCAGCTTTTAGGAGAATACAAAACACTATTAATTGTAGGTTTTGTTTTATTTATTTTTGCTTTAGTACCTGGTTTACCGCATTTTTCTTTGGGTTTTATGGCTTTGGTGTTTTTGGGTCTTGGTTATATGATAAAACAAGTGCAAGAAGGTAAAATTCAAATCAATACAATTTCGGCTAAAAAATCCCAAGAAGCTGATGAGCAAGAGCAAGCTAAACCTCAAAAACGCAGTGAGGAAGAAATTTTAAAAGAAGAAGAAAACAAAATCACAGATATTTTAAAATTAGAAATTTTAGAATTAGAATTAGGCTATGGACTTATTAAATTAGCAGAAAGTGAATTAACAGAGCGTATTAGATCAACAAGACGCAATATAGCTCAAAGTTTAGGCTTTTTGATGCCAAAAATTAGAATTAGAGATAATTTGCAATTAAAGCCTAATGAATATACTTTCAAGCTCAAAGGTGTGGGTATAGCTAGTGCTGAAATTTATCCAGATAAATATCTGGCTATGGATAGTGGTTTTATAACTGAACCTATCGAGGGTATAGCTACTAAAGAACCTGCTTTTAATTCTGATGCTTTGTGGATTGAATCATCTTTAAAAGATGAGGCAACGCTAAATGGTTATATTGTAATTGATCCAGCAAGTGTGATTTCAACCCATATGAGTGAGCTTATAAAAGCTAATGCTTCAGAGCTTTTAACTAAACAAGAGGTTCAAAATTTATTGGATAAAATCAAAAATGATTATCCTATCGTGGTAGATGATTGTTTAAGAGTTGCTAGCATAGGTTTAATCCAAAAAGTTTTAAAAGCTTTACTTAAAGAGCATATTCCTATTAAAGATATGCTTACAATTTTAGAATCAATTAGTGATATAGCTGAAGTAAGTAAGAGTTTGGATATGATTATTGAGCATGTAAGAGCTTCTTTAGCAAGAGCAATTACAAATTTATATGTGGATGAAAAAGGGCAAATTAGCTTTTATATTTTTGATGCTGCTGCTGCTGCAAAATTAATGGAGCATGTGCAGTTTAAAGATGGTTCGTATCATTTAATGATAAATGTAGCTCAAACTGGTGCTTTAGTAGAAGCTTTAAAAGCTGAACTTGCAAGTGTAGCAAATACAAGAATTAAACCTTTCTTGCTTTGTGTTGAGCCACAACTTAGAAAATTTATTGCTGATATTTGTTCTAATTTTGGTATTAATATTACGGTTTTGAGTTTTGCTGAGATTGCAGAAAATACCAAATTTGAAACAGAAGGTATCATAAAAGTTGATAATTTATAAAGGAAAAATATGAAAATTTATCATCTTTCACATACAGATTTAGACGGCTATGCTTGTCAGTATGTGCTAGATTTTTATTTTAAGAATTGTTATTTTTATAATTCTAATTATGGTAAAGAGATTAATGAAAATTTTAATGTGATTTTTAAAAATATAGAGGAAGATTTAAAGCAAAATCCTAATGAAGAATTTGTGATTTTAATCACGGATTTAAATTTGACTTTAAGCCAATGTGAAGATTTTCAAAAAGCTATAGAAGGCAAAAAAATCAAACTTTTACTTTTAGATCATCATCAAAGTGGCTTAGAATGTATGCAAAAATATCCTTGGTATTTTTTAGATGATAAAAGATGTGCTACTAAGATTGTTTATGATTTTTTTAGTAAATGTTATGGTGAAAATAAGGCTTTGTCAGAATTTGTGGATGTGGTAAATGCAGTAGATATTTGGTTGAGTGAAGATGAGAATTTTGAGCTTGGAAAAGTACTGCTTGGTATGGTTTCTGGAGCAAAAGAAATCAATAGGGTAATGTTTGCACAAGAAAATATCAAATATCTTTTTTATCTTTTTGATGTTTGTAGAAAATACATTCATCAAAAAAATGCTCATATTAATTTAGATGATGATTTGCATGGCTTAAAAAAATCTTTTTTTAAAAAAGAAAATGATGACACCTTAAGCAATTTAATTTCTAAATTTGTGGTAGAAAGACTAAGTGTAAATAAAGAAAAATTTAGTGTATTTTATAAAGGAAGTAAAGGTTTATTAACTTCAAATATAGGCAATACTTCTGTAATTGGAAATGATTTTTTAATGCAAAATCCCGATTTTGATTTTTTTGTTGATCTTAGTTCGAGAAAAACCTTAAGTTTTAGAGCAAATAATAAAATCGATGTGAGTTTGATGGCTAAAAGCTTGGTCAATGGGGGAGGGCATAAAAACGCTAGCGGTGGATTGTTTGCTGCGTATAAAGATAGCTCTAATTATGATTTCATAAAAGCACAATTTGTAGATTTAATTAAAAGCAAAGAATTAAAGGAAAATAATGAAAACAAATCATGATTTTAAAGAAGAAATAGAAAATTTACAATATGAATTAAGCATAGTTTTAGAGGCAATGCTTTTGTTTGCTGGGGTAAAAAGAGTAAAATTAGAAAAAGCAATTGGACTTTATATTGATTGTATTGATGAGGTTTGTCAAAATACTCAAAAAGAAGGAGTTGATGAGATCTTAGAAGTAGTAGAGTACTTAAAAAATCACCATAAAGATTTATTTGAATGAAAATTTTATTATTGCTTTTTGCGGGAATTTTTTCTTATGCAAATATCTATGAAGATTTAAGTGATTTTGCTTACAATAAACAAAACACGCTAAATTTAAGCTCAAGTCAAGCTTTATTTTTAGAATACAAACAAAACAAACAAGCTTGTGTGGATATAGTACTTGCTAAAGATAAGGCTTTTGTGGTTAAAATTTATCCATTATGTGAAAATTTAAACGAAAAAAGTCTAAATGAGTACTTAAATACGCAATTTATAAGCTTATACACTAAAGATTTATCAAAACTAAGAAAAGAAATTGTTGATATTAAAAATATAATGCGTGATTTTATGATTTATTATACCTTACATCAATCTTTTGCAAATGAAATTAAAAAAATGAGTAAAAATGATAAATTACAAGCGTATAAACTAGATGAGAAAAAAGGTGGAAAAATTCTTTACAAGGTTAATAATCAAGCTTGTGTAGTTTTTGATTTATATTTAGATGAAAATTTGCAAGCTAGTATGCAAATAAGCGGAATGGAAAATTTAGATAAAACTTGTATGGAGTTAATCTCATCTCCTGATTTTAAAGACTTATCTTTCACAAAAGAGGGTATGAAAAAATATAAATTAAAAAACTAATCTAAAAAATCTTAAATAATATAATTTTAAAATTCTACTTAAAGCCATTTTTTTTCTTTCTATATTAGAAAACACATAAGCTTCTAGATCTTGCTTTTCTCTTAAAGTAAGATTTTTCATTATTATAAACCTTTTAAAAAATATTGCTAGATGCAATTATATTATCTTTTCTTTTAAAAAAACTGAAAAATAAATTTTTATATATTATATATAAATAACTAAATAAACTTTAGTTATATAGACTAAATAATTTTAAATATTTTTATTTAAAAATAACTTGACATTATTATACTAAAGTTGTATAATTATTTTGTCACTTAAAAACATTGAGTGCTAAATTAAAAACTAAGGTTTTATAGTGAAGTCTTATAGTAAAAAAGATTTAATTTTAAAAACCATCATTGAGACCTATCTAGAGGGTAATAATCCTGTGGGTTCTAATGAGTTAAATCATAAAGTTAGCATACCTGCTTCTACTATAAGAGTTTATTTTAAAAAATTAAGTGATGAGGGTGTATTAACACAACTTCACATTAGTAGTGGTCGCATACCAACTTTTACTGCTATGAAGGCTTATTGGTATGAGCAACTTTGCGAAGATGAGATTGTGATTAACGATCTTGCTTTGCTAGAGTTTTTGCTTGATAAGTTTGAAATTTATACCTTAGTTTATGGTGGTGATGAGCTTATTTTGCAAGATATTACTAAGGTTAATGATAAATTTATCATACTTGATTTTGGACAAAATGAGTTGGTTTTAAGATTTAGTCAAGATAGTTTAATTTTCTTACAAAGACTTATAGGACTTGATCTAAAAAGTATTGAAAATTTAGCTTTTAGGGTTGAGTTTAAAGAGTTGTCAGAGAAAATTGCCATGTTAAAAGATGCTATGGTTTATTATAGATATAATGAGAGTAAAGCTTATCAAATTTATCAAAATGATGAATTTGCTAAGCTTTTATCTCCTCAAATTGGATTTTATTTTAACGATAAATTGCAATTTGATCCTTTATTTGAAGAGGGTTTTATGGGGTTAAAGCTTAAGAGTACATTTTTAGGTAAAGAATCTAATATGGTTTTTGCCGGTAGTGTGTATTCTGATTTTAAAACAATGTTAAATATTATAAAGGAGGCTGCGTGAGCGAAGAAAAGCAAAATGAGCAAATGCAAGAAGAAACAGTGGAAAATTCAGAAAGTCAAAACAATGAATTAGAAAAACTTCAAGCAGAGTATAATGAGTTAAAAGATACTTATTTAAGAGCAAATGCTGAATTTGAAAATATCAAAAAAAGAATGGAAAAAGAAAAAATTGCAGCAACAATTTATGCAAATGAAAGTTTTGCTAAAGATTTGCTTGATGTAGTTGATGCATTAGAGGCGGCTATTAATGTAGAAGCCAATGATGAATTAAGTTTAAAAATCAAAGAAGGGGTTCAAAACACTTTAGATTTGCTTTTGAAAAAACTTGAAAAACATATGGTTAAGGTAATAGAAGCAAATGGTGAGTTTGATCCAAATTTACATGAGGCGATGTTTCATGTTGAAAGTGCTGATCATGAAAGCAATCATATCGTTCAGCTTTTACAAAAGGGCTATATGATGAATGATAGAGTGATTAGATCAGCAAAAGTTAGTGTTGCAAAATAAAATTTAATAAAAAGGATAAAAAATGGCAAAAGTTATAGGTATAGATTTAGGTACAACAAATTCTTGTGTGAGTGTATATGAAAGAGGTGAGAGTAAGGTTATCCCAAATAAAGAAGGTAAAAATACTACTCCTTCAGTAGTTGCTTTTACAGATAAAGGTGAAGTTTTAGTTGGAGATAGTGCTAAGCGTCAAGCTGTGACTAATCCTGAAAAAACTATTTATTCTATAAAAAGAATTATGGGTTTAATGATCAATGAAGAAGCAGCAAAAGAAGCTAAAAATCGCTTACCTTATCATATCACAGAAAGAAATGGGGCTTGTGCGATTGAAATAGCAGGTAAAATTTATACTCCACAAGAAATTTCAGCAAAAGTTTTAATGAAATTAAAAGAAGATGCAGAGGCTTTCTTGGGTGAAAAAGTAGAAGATGCGGTTATTACTGTTCCAGCGTATTTTAATGATGCACAAAGAAAAGCTACAAAAGAAGCAGGACAAATTGCAGGATTAAATGTATTAAGAATTATCAATGAACCAACTGCAGCAGCTTTGGCTTATGGACTTGATAAAAAAGAAAGTGAAAAAATTGTAGTTTATGATTTAGGTGGTGGTACATTTGATGTTACTGTGCTTGAAACAGGTGATAATGTTGTAGAAGTTTTAGCAACCGGTGGTAATGCATTTTTAGGCGGTGATGATTTTGATAATAAATTAATCGACTTTTTAGCAAATGAGTTTAAAGATGAAACAGGTATTGATCTTAAAAACGATGTAATGGCTTTACAAAGATTAAAAGAAGCAGCTGAAAATGCTAAAAAAGAATTAAGTTCAGCTAATGAAACTAATATTAATTTACCATTTATCACAGCTGATGCAAGTGGTCCAAAACACTTAACTAAAACTCTAACAAGAGCTAAATTTGAAAGTATGATTGATGGCTTAGTTGCTGAAACTATTAGTAAGATTAACGAAGTAGTAAAAGATGCAGGGCTTGATAAAAGCGAAGTAAAAGAAATCGTTATGGTGGGTGGTTCTACCCGTGTTCCACTGGTACAAGAAGAAGTTAAAAAAGCTTTTGGAAAAGAGCTTAATAAATCAGTAAATCCTGATGAAGTTGTTGCAATAGGTGCGGCAATTCAAGGTGCGGTTATTAAAGGTGATGTTAAAGATGTATTATTGCTTGATGTTACTCCACTTTCTTTGGGTATTGAAACTTTAGGTGGGGTGATGACTAAAATCATCGAAAAAGGTACAACTATACCAACTAAAAAAGAGCAAGTTTTCTCAACTGCTGAAGATAATCAAAGCGCAGTTACTATCAATGTTTTACAAGGTGAGAGAGAATTTAGCCGTGATAATAAATCTTTGGGAAATTTCAATCTTGAAGGAATTCCACCAGCACCTCGCGGTATGCCACAAATTGAAGTAACTTTTGATATTGATGCAAATGGTATTTTAACAGTTAGTGCAAAAGATAAAGCTACAGGTAAAGCTCAAGAGATTAAAATCACAGGTTCAAGTGGACTAAGTGAAGAAGAGATCAATAACATGGTAAAAGATGCAGAGCTTCACAAAGAAGAAGATAGAAAACGCAAAGAAGCAGTAGAAGCTAGAAATGCTGCTGATAGCTTAGTGCATCAAGTAGAAAAATCTTTAAGTGAGCTTGGAGATAAAGTAGGTGATGATGATAAAGCAAATATTCAAAAAGCTTTAGATGAGTTAAAAGAGACATTGAAAAATGCTAATGCTTCTAAAGAAGAAATTGAAAGCAAAATGAAAGCTTTAAGCGAAGTTTCTCATAAATTAGCAGAAAATATGTATAAAAAAGAAGAGCCAAATGCTCAAAAGAAAAAAGACGATGATGTAATCGATGCTGAAGTTGAGTAAAAACTAAACTAGAAGCCTTGCGCTTCTAGTTTAATCAATATATTTTTTACAATCTTCCTTAAAATAATTTCTATCAAATCTTGCAAAATTATCATTATTTGGCACTTTATAACATTCGCTGAAATTTTTAGCCTTAAGAATTTTGACATAAAAACTAGGAATAGCTATGTTGTTTTTAATGCGTTTTGGCTTATCATCATAAAGTACTAAATTTAAGACCTCTAATTCTTTATTTTTCTTTGCTAAATATCTTTCTCTTTGTTCGATTTCATTCCAAATTTCTGCATTAATATCTTTTTTTTGCGGAGTTATGTTGCTCATTAAAAAAGTACTAAGTTGAGCTTGTGGGGTCGCATTCATGGATTGATTTGGCACGACATGCCCTCTTGTATAACCACTTCTTAGATAATCCTCCCAATAAGTTCTATATTTTTTAGGAATATTGGTATCTTCTTGAAATCTTGGGCGTTTTTTGATGTGTCCTTGATTTAAAATTTTAGCTTCTAGTTTATAAGCAATAGCCTTAGTGCTTTTATAATTATAATCATAACAATTAATATAATAATATTTATCCATCAATAAAGAGCAGTCTTTAAAATAAGCTTTAAAGCTAGGATGTAATTCATATTGAGTATAAGCAAAAGAGCTTAAAGCTAAGGCGCAAAGCGTTAAAACTTTTTTCATGCTAAAAGCTTTCTTACCATTTCATTAAGTCTTTTACCATCAACGCTTGCGCCAAAAGCTGCTTTAGCTTCTTTCATCAAAATACCTTGTTCTTTTAAAGAGCTAATTTGTAATTTATTTATAAGTTTTTTTAGCTCGCTTTCTAATTCCTCATCGCTAAGTTGTTTTGGCAAATAAGCACTTAAAATAGCTACTTCTTGGAGTTCTTTTTGTGCTAAATCTTCTCTAGAGCCTTTAGAAAAAGCCAAAGCTGCTTCATTTCGTTTTTTAATCTCGCTCGCAATGATTTTGTATATTCTTTCATCACTAAGCGTAATTCTCTCATCAACTTCTATTTGTTTAAAGCTAGCATTAAGAGTTCTTAAAGTGTTTCTTTTAAAATCATCTTTATTACGCATAGCTTCTTTAATATCTTCTAAAATTTGATCTTTTAAACTCATTTTTTCTCCTTTAAAATTTGATATTTTTAAAATGTGCTATACACACACCTTCTCTAACACCATCATCAATCACAATGAGCTTTTGCTTATTAAATAAAGCAAAAAGTATCATTGAGCCTGCTATGAGGTATTTTTTTCTATTTTCTCCAAGATAAATTTTAGCTTTTTCTTGTTCTAAATTCCAAATTTTTAAAGCAAAATCAAAAAAATCTTTGCGTTTGAGTATTTTACCATTTACACTTTCTTCTAAGTAATCTTTGTATTTTATGTTTTGTTTATAAGCACAAAGTGTGGTGGGTACTCCTGAATTTAGTATGAAAAAATTTCCTTTTAATTTTATATCTTTACTAAGATTAAAAGCTTTTAGGGCAAGTTGTTTTAAATGTGCAGGGTAGGGGCTTAGATGAATTTTTAATTTTTCATCTTTAATACGTGCAAGATTTTGCGGGTATTTTTTAAAAAATCTTACATAAGCACTTGATTTTATAGCTTTAAAATGCATTCTTTCATAAAAACTAATGATTCCAAAATCATAACTTTTGCTAAACTTATCATTTGAAATTTCACAAGAAGCACCGCCCAAATCACAATAACTTAAGTCTTTTCTAAAAAGTTTAAGAGCTTTAAGACGCTCTTGCATACCTAAAACGCTTAGTTTTGCTTCGGTTTTTACATCGATTAATTTTATATCAAGTTTAAATTCTTTTTGAATTTTTTCAAAAATAAGCTTAGTATTTTTTGCTTTTCTAAAAGCAGCTGTGGCGACTGCTTTAGCTTGACTTAAGTTATAATTTTTTTCTTTTAAGATTTTCAAGGCGCTAAAAATTCTTTCTATAGCTTCATCACTAATGGTGTCATTTTGCATATTTTTAGCTGCCCCTATGATAAATTCTTCGCTTTTTAATTTATTAAAATTCTCATCCATCAAAACAGCTCTCAATGTATTTGAACCCATATCAATACTTAGCACTAGCTCTCCTTAAAAAATTTAAAGTATAATAGCAAAAAACTTATAAGGAAAACTTATGCTTTTAGGGGTTAATATCGATCATATAGCAGTTTTAAGAGAAGCTAGAAAAGTAAATGATCCTGATTTGCTTGAAGCTGCGTTTTTGAGTGCAAATTTAGCTGATCAAATCACTATCCATGTGAGAGAAGATCGTCGCCATGCTAATGAGTTTGATTTAGAAAATATTTTAAAATATTGCAAATGTGTAGTGAATTTAGAATGCTCTATTGATATGATAGAATATGCTCTAAAATACAAACCCTCACGCGTTACTTTAGTGCCTGAAAAAAGACAAGAACTTACAACAGAAGGTGGTTTAAATTTAGACAATGAAAAACTACAAGAAGCTATTAATGTTTTAAAGCAAGAGCAAATCGAAGTTTCTTTGTTTATTGATCCAAATTTAGAAGATATTAAAAAATCATCTTCTTTAAATGCTGATTTTATAGAGCTTCATACAGGCTTATATGCTAATATTTATAATGCATTATATACCAATATCAATCAAACTTCTTATGCATTGCCTGAATTAATTTTAAGTAAGAATGAACTCAAAAAGCTTTTAGAAAATGAACTTCAAAGATTAAGACAAAGTGCAAGTTTGGCTAAGAGTCTAAATTTAAGAGTGGCAGCTGGACATGGGCTTAATTATAAAAATGTAAAAAATATTGTAGATATTTTAGAAATAGAAGAGTTAAATATAGGCCAAAGTATAGTAGCAAGATCGGTTTTTGTAGGCTTAGAAAAAGCTATATTGCAAATGAAAGCTTTGATTAAAAGATGAAAAAAATTGCTATTAGCATAGGGGATTTAAATGGTATAGGTATGCAAATTTTATTAGCTTGTCATGATGAGCTAGTAAAAATTTGCGAACCTTATTATTTTGTGCATTATGAATTATTTCAAAAAGCAAATAAACTTTTGAAAATAAATCCTAAATCTAAAATCAATTTAGTTGAAATTTCTAATGCTTCAAAACCACATTTTATCTTTAAAGAAGAAAAAGAAAATTTTTTAATTTATGAGTTTTCATATCAAGCTAGTAAAATTATTGATTTTGATTTTGAGTTAAATCCTGCGAATTTAGACGCTAAAAGCGGGGTTTATTCTTTTTTAAGTTTTGAAGGAGCTAGTTATTGCACGCATTTATTTTTAGATGCTTTGGTAACTTTACCGATTAATAAAAAGACTTGGCAAATGGGGGGAGTGAGTTATAAAGGTCATACTGAGGCACTAAGAGATTTTTTCAAACAAGATGCTATTATGATGTTAGGGTGTGATGAGCTTTTTGTGGCTTTATATACTGAGCATATGGCTTTAAGAGATGTTTTTAAAGAGATTAAGGCTTTTGAGCTTGCGCAATTTTTAATTAATTTTTATCAATGCACTTTATTTGAGAAAATTGGAGTTTTAAGTTTTAATCCTCATGCAAGTGATAATGGTGTAATAGGTGGAGAAGAAGAGCAGGAAATAAAAAAAGCTATAAGAATGGTAAATGTATTTTTAAAAGATTACGCGTTGAATTTACAAAATTTAGAAAATGAAGATTTTTTAAGTCAAAAAGAAAAAGAACTTTCTTATAAGGAAAATATTTATTTAAGTGAGCCTTTGGTGGCTGATAGTGCTTTTACCCCTTTTGCGTTAAATAAATGCAAGTATTTAGTGAGTATGTATCATGATGTAGGCTTAGCGCCTTTAAAGGCTTTGTATTTTGAAAAAAGTATTAATGTAAGTTTAAATTTACCTATAATTCGCACTAGTGTTGATCATGGTACAGCTTATGATAGGGCTTATAAAAATGAAAAAATAAACTTACAAAGTTATATGCAAGCAGTGAAATCTGCTTTGCAATTTTTAAAGATCAAAGAAAAAACTAAGTAAAAGTTACTAAAATTAATTCATTAAAATTAATTCTTAAGGAGAATGCTTGAGTAAAGATAATGCTATTGCATTTTTTATTTTTATTGTGAGTGTTTTATGCTTTTTTGTTTGGGGATATAATTATATTCCTAATAATTCCATGATATTATTTATCCTTGCTAGTATATTTGGTATTTTCATGGCCTTTAACGTTGGTGGTAATGATGTAGCAAATTCATTTGGTACTAGCGTAGGCGCTAAAACAGTTACTATAAAACAAGCTTTGATTATTGCAGCGGTGTTTGAATTAAGCGGGGCTGTGTTTGCAGGTGGGGAAGTAACAAATACTATAAGAAGTGGTATAGTAGTTTTACCTGATGGGATTAATCCTATGGTATTTGTATGCGTAATGCTCTCAGCTTTGTTAAGTTCAGGAATTTGGCTTTTTGTAGCGACTAAAAAAGGACTTCCAGTTTCTACCACTCATAGTATTATAGGAGGTATTGTAGGTTCAAGTATTGCTATGGGCTTTGTATTTTTTGATCAAGATCAAGCATTATCTATGGTAAATTGGAATGGTATTTATAAAATAGCTATGAGTTGGGTTATTTCGCCTTTGCTTGGCGGGCTTGTGGCGTATTTAATTTATGCTTATATTTATAAAAAAATTCTAAAGCCATCAGAAGAAATAACTCTTGTGGTAAAAGAAATTAAAAAAGAAAAAAAAGCATTTAAAGAAGAATATTTTAAAAATTTAAAAAACAAAAGCCAAGAAGAGCAAATCAAAGAACTTAGTGCTATTGTTTTAGATGATGATGAAAAAAGAAGTGAATATAAGTTAAAAATCAAAGAGTTAAAAGAAAAAGAAAAAAACATAGATGTTTTCTCAAGAATGAAATTTCACGTTCCTTTAATAGCAGGTGTAGGTGCATTAACTATTGCTTCTATGTTTTTATTTAAGGGTTTAAATAATGTTTCTACTTTAGATGTAATGCAAAATTTATGGATAGTATCGATTATTTCTATTTTTGCCTATATTGTTACTTTGGCAGTTGTGAGATTGATGAAAAAAACTCAGGTTAATAAAACCATAGAAAAGATTTTTTCATGGTTTCAAATTTTTACTGCTTCAAGTTTTGCTTTTTCACATGGAGCTAATGATATAGCTAATGCTCTTGGGCCATTTGCCGCTATTTTAGACGTACTTAAAAATAACACCATTAATCCTAGCTCGCCAGTGCCATTTGCTGTGATGCTTATGTTTGGTATAGCTTTGGTTATTGGACTTTGGTTTTTGGGTAAAGAAGTTATTCAAACTGTGGGTTCAAAACTTGCTGAAATTAAACCAACAACAGGCTTTAGTGCTGAACTTGGTGCAAGTATCGTTATACTTTTAGCTACCCAACTTGGAATTCCAGTTAGCTCAACCCATATTTTAATCGGTGCTATTTTAGGTATAGGGGTATTTAATAAAGATGCTAAATGGGCTATGATGAAACCTATTGGTTTAGCATGGGTGATTACTTTACCAGTTGCTGGAATTCTTTCAAGTATTATTTTTATTATTTTTGTAAATACAATCTTATGAGTTTAAACTCATAAGATGTTTTTTAGCTTCATCTAAATTAGAACTATTGATAAAATAATCAATTTTTGAAGTTTTTTATATACTTTATCATAATATTCAAAAAGCATTTTTACACAAAGTTCTAAATTGTTTTCTTCATAATTTTGACAAAGTCTTAGTTTAAAATCCTTGCTAATATAAGGTGATATTTTTTCAACACATTGATAAAATATTTTTTTATCCATTGGAGTATAGTTTTTTAAAACTCTTTGAATGCGTAAATTCATATCACACTCACACCAAATTTTCTTAGCTTTTTGCATGCTATTGTATAAATTTAGCGGGATAGTTAAATTTCCAATTTGTCTACTTTCAGCTTCTATAAAACAAGTTTTATAAGTATAATCTTTTAAAAAATAAAACAATTCATCTTCAAAGGCTTTTTGGCTTGGTTGTTCTCCATAAATTTTACCAAAACTAGATCCTTGGTGGTTGGCTAGTTTTTCTAAATTTAAAGCATTATCTAAAGTTTGGATTAAATCACTTTTACCACTTGCTGTATTACCACAAAGGCATAAAAACTCAATATTTAAATCTTTTCTAAAAAACTCACTCACATAACTTCTATAGGCTTTGTATCCACCTTCTAATCTTATAACCCTATAACCAAGTTCAGCTAAGATTAAAGCAATAGTTTTTGATCTTTTACCACCCCTTGCACAATAAATTCCCACCAAAGAGCCTATTTTATAATTTTGATAAATTTTATTAATATGCTCACTCATATTTTTGCAAATATAACTTACACCTTTTGCTTTAGCTAAGCCTTTATTTTTCTTATAAAGTGTGCCTATTTCTTCAAATTCATTATCATTGAGCGCATAGTAATTTTGCGCAGATTTTATATGAGCAAGTTTGTATTCTTTGGGGCTTCTTGCATCAATTAAAAGATCAAAATTAAATTTTAAAAAATTTTCAAAATCAACTTCTTTATACATAGTCTTTAAAAGCTTTACATAAGGTGGTATAAACTTTTTCCAAATCGCTCCCGCAAACTCTAGTTTGTCCTATGGTGGTGATAAAATTTGTATCCCCTTGCCATCTTGGGATTAAATGATAATGACAATGTGGTGCTATGCCAGCTCCTGCTGCACTGCCTAAATTCATACCTATATTAACACCCTTAGCGTGAAAGTTTTCTTTTAAAATTTTAACTCCAATACGCACAAAATGGCTAATTTCTAGCCATGTATCATTACTTAAATCTTCTATATTTTCTAAATGCTCATAAGGGATAATCATAAAATGACCCGGACTATAAGGGTACTTATTCATAATGCCAAAACATTCTTTAGCTCTAAAAATCACCCTAAGTTTTTCATCTTCATTAAGCTCATGCTTACAATGACAAAAAGGGCAAAAATTTTTATCTTTATTGTTAAAATAAACATCCCTCCAAGGTGCGTATAAATACTCCATCAACTCTCCTTTATGCAAGCATGTAGATTTTTAATATTTTTACTTATAAGAGCTTTATTTTTTGGTATTAAAGGTAATAGCTTTTCATCTTCTAGTAAAAAAATTCTAGCTCCTGCTAAAATAGCATTATTAAGGTCACTTTTGCTTTCAAGGTAAAAAATGGCTTCTAAGCCAAGATGTATTGCAAAATTATAAAGTTTTTTTAGTTGCATGGTTTTTAGCATTTTAGGAAATACAATAAATGCATCAGCCCCATATACTAAGCTTTCTAAAATTTGATATTCATCAAAAATAAAATCAAATTGCACAATAGGTTTTTCATGATAGCGTCTAAAAAGACTTAAATTTTGTATGTCTTGATTAAGCAAAGGGCTTGTTGGCAAGATGATGGCATCAAAATTTTCATGATCAAAATTTAAATCTTTAGAATATAAAAAATGTGAAAGTTTTCTTTCAAGTAAAAGTGTATAAATATCTTTAGGATAAAAGGCATTAGAAGCTAGACTTCTACCTAACATATCATAAGGAAAAATTTCTTTTTTACTTTCAAGAATTTTTTGTGTTTTTGAAAAATGATTTTTTAAATCTATTGTTTTAAACATTTTTCGATAGCCTTTAAATGCTCTTTGCTTTCATCTGAGCTTGAAAATTCTTTATCATGCAGTGTTTTTTGTAAAATTTCATAAGCTTTTTTGCAATCTTTAAGTTTATAATACCCCCAAGCTAAAGAGTCTAGATAGTAAAGATTTTGTGGTTCTTGTTCAAGCGCCCAGCCTACTAGCTCCATACCTTTGACTATATCAATATCATATTCAATTAAAGCATAGCCATAGTAGTTTTGATATAAAGCATCACTGCGCACATCTACGCTTTGTTCAAATTTTTTCATGATAGAGGCTAGAATTTTTGGATCCGTGACTTTTTTACTTTTAGGATCCATATGAATTTCAAATTCTAAAACACCTGCCATAGAAAGATATTTTTTATCTTTACTAAGTACATAATGTTTTAAAGCTATTTCATAGGCCTTTTTATAATCTTTTGTTTGTGTGTATAAGAAAATTTTGGTATCAGGATCTATGTTATATTTTTGGGTTAAATTTAGAGCCTGAGTATAATTTTTTTCTTGTACTAGTAATTCTATCATAGCGTAGATGTATTTAATATCATTGTTGAGTTTATATAGCTTTTCAAGGGTTTGGATACTTGCTTTGTGATCTTTTTGCTCTTGATAAATTTTTAAAAGTAGGGTGCATGTTTTAAGGGTGCATTGTGAACTTTTTACAAATTCTTCTAAGGCCTTTTTAGCTTGGTTGATATTTTTATTTTTGATATTAATTTCAACTATTTTAAGTAATAAATTTTCATGCTCAAAAAGCTTATAAGCAAGATTGTATTGCTCTAAAGCTTTAGTATATAAAGCTTTTTTGGCAAAAATATCGCCTAATATTTCATAATTTCTATAATCTTGTTCTTCTTTAATGAGTTTATAAAGTATAGCTTCAGCTTGTTTATAATCTCCTATTTCAAAAAAATATAAAGCATTTAATCTTGCAATAGCTGTGTGTTCTAAAAAGTCTTTAGAAGCTTTTAAAAGCTCATCTTTTTGTTTTAAATTAGCACTTAAGGCTAAAAGTAAAGCCTTTTGCAAATAAATACTTTCATTATTTTTATGAAATAAATTTGTATAAATATCACATGCTTTTTGAAATTGTCCATGCTCTTCATAAATAAGTGCTTGTAGGATTTTATCTTCACCTTTAGCTAAAGCAAGGCTTGTTAGGATAAAAATTATAATTAGTGAAAGCAAACCCCTATACATTCTTTTTTTAACTCCTCTTTGTGTGTTTTAAAATACTCCCAAAATGGAAAAGTTCTACATTGTTTTGGTCTATGCTTGTAAATTAAACATTTTTTATACATTGTATCAAAAAAAATACAACGATAGCCATTTTCATACTTTGCTTCTTTAAGGCTATATTTAAACCCAACTTTGATGAGGTATTGCTCTTTAAAGGCTTCAAAGCTTAAATTTAAAAAACTAGCAATAGCTTCTAGTTCTTCTTTGCTAGCATAGATATACCCACTTTCTCCAGTGCAACACTTCCCACCGCATTTTTCACAAACACTTTCATCAAAAGAATAATCAAAACCTTTTTCACACATCATAGCTTATAGTTCCTGTATTTTCATAAATTTCACTAATTTTTGGATTTAAAACATCATTTTTATACATAAAAAGTGTAGGCATTATAGAGCACGGACTTTTGCTATTTTTTTTAATATGCATTAAAACAAGTCTTGCGTTAGTTTGTGCATTAGTATGAACACATTGAAGTGAAACTAGTTTTAATTTAAATTGTTTTAAATAAGCACAAATTTCATCTAAAAAACTTGCCTCATAACACATAAAAAAACTACCATTTGGTTTGATTAAAGTATTTATTTTAGCAAACATTTTCTCAAGTGGCATAAATTCTTGATATCTTGATATACATAAATGCAAATCTTGGCTTTTTTGTGTATTTTTTTTATAAAATGGAGGATTAGAGATTAAAAAATCAAATTTTATATCACTTTTATAGTTTAAAAAATCTTCACAAATGCCTTGAATTTCAAGTTTATTTTCTTTGGCATTTTTATAACTTAGTTTGATATTTTGCTCTTGGATATCTAGTAGATAAACATTTGAATTTGGAAATCTTTGCTTTATTAAAAGTCCTAAAATTCCACAACCACATCCTATATCAAGGATATTTCCTTTTAAATTATTTTTAGATAAAAAGTCAAAAAGCAAAAGGCTATCATTATTATAACGATAGCCTTTTGAGTATTGAAAGAGTTTTAGCATTTATAAAGATGATTGCAGATTTTAAATGAATCATTTAAACCCACTACAATAGAAGCTCCGTTTTTACTCGCTATATCACCTGCTACAAATAATCCTTTTATATTGCTTTCTTTGTTTTCATCAAAGCTTGGCACACCTTTTTCATCAACTTCTATAGAGCATTTTTGTAAGAAATCAAGTGGAGTTGAACCCCCAATAGCATAAATAATACGATCATAAATTTCATTTGTGTCATTAGTGAAATTTACTTTAGCTTTGCCATTTTCATCTTTAATGCCAGTTATATCTATGCCAAGTTTTGCTTTTACACTACCTTGTTCAAAAGCTTTTTGAATATCTTCTAGATTAATATCGTTTAATCTTGAGAAAGTTTCTCTTCTATAGCAAAGCGTTACATCGTTATTTTTAGCTAAATCTATAGCGTATTCTGCTGCTGAATTTCCACCTCCTACAACTAAGATTTTTTCACCTTGGCTTGCTGAATTTGCATTAAAATTGATGATTTTTGTTAAAGTTATAGGTAAAGTATAGCTTGGCTTATTTGGCTTACCCATTCTACCTATGGCAATAACTGCATTTTTGCAAATATAATTTTCATTTGCGGTGCTAACGATGAAATTTTCTCCATCTTTTTTAACACTTTCAACTTCACTAGAAAGCTTTACTTCAAGATTATGCTCTTTGATAGCATTTTGGAAAGTTTCTATCGTACTTTCTCTAGTTCCATCTTCAAAATTTATATGCCCGTGATTTGTGCTATCACAACCTTTATAAGCTTTATCTACTCTTTTGCCTTCTTTGTAAAATTTTACTAAGGTTTGACAAATCGCATCAGTTTTTTCTAAAACAATAACTTCTTTATTTTTTATTTTAGCTTCTACTCCCGCTGCAATACCTGCAGGGCCAGCACCAATAACTACCATATCAAAAATTTTCATTATTTCCCTTTTTTAGTATTTTAATGTGTAAATGTATCAAAAAAATGATAATGAAATATAAAAATTTATAGATAATTTTAATTTTTTGTAGAGTTTTTGTTTTTATTGCAACTCATTTAATTAAAAAAAATTTTTAAAAATTATCTTAAGTGTGTAAAAAAATATATCAATTTAAAATTTTTATGCAAAATTATCTATATTTAGATTAAAAAATAAAAAAATCATATATAGTATAAAAAAGGAGGTTTTTAATGTATGAAAATAAAGAGCAAAGTTTAAAAAATAATTTTTTTACATTATTGTTATTATCCTTTTGTGGATCTATTATTTATGGTTTGCCTTATTTTAGAAAATATTATTATGATGATTATATGAGTCTTTATCATTTAAATAATTTTGAAATGGGGCTTTTGGGTAGTGCTTATGGATTGCTTGGTTTGTTTTCTTATGCCTTAGGAGGGTATTTAGCAGATCGTTTTGCGCCAAAAAAATTATTGATTTTTTCTTTAATTGCTACAGGGCTTGGTGGTTTGTTGCATTTATATTTTACTTCTTTAAATGCACTTTTGATTATTTATGGAATTTGGGGGATTACTTCATTATTAACTTTTTGGCCTTCTTTGATGAAAATAGTAAGAAGCTTGGCAAATTCTAAAGAACAAGCAAAAGCTTATGGAATTTTTGAAGGTGGTAGAGGTGTTGTTGGTGCTGCGCATTTGGCTATAGCTACAAGTATTTTTGGATATTTTCAAACAAAAGCTTTAGCCGCGCAAGGTATAGAAATGGTTATTATTTTTTATTCTATAGCTCCTATTGCAAGTGCTGTTTTATTATTTTTTCTTTTAAAAGATGAGGTTAATGAACAAAGTGAGAAGATTAAAATCAAAGATTTAGTTTTTCTTTTGAAAAATTCTGCTCTTTGGCTTGTGGTTGCTATTACTTTTTGTACCTATTTTTTTAATATGAGCTTTTATTATTTTACTCCTTATGCAAGTAATGTGATAGGAGCTTCTGCTGTTTTTGCAGCTATTTTAACAGTATTAGCTCAATACATTCGTCCTGTTTCTTCTGTGGTAGGTGGGTTTATAGCAGATGGATATGGAAAGGCTAAAATAATGATGATAGGCTTTATTTTAATGGGAATTGGTGTTATTTTTTTAATGCTTAGTTCAAAATTAAATGGATTTTTGCAAATGAGCGTTTTAACTTCTGCTTGTGTGGTAATTTATGTAGCTATGTATTCTAATTTTGGAATTTATTATTCTTTACTTAGTGAGGGAAAAATTCCTATTCATTTAGCAGGTATGGCCATAGGTATTGTATCTACTTTTGGATATTTACCTGAGGTTTTTGCACCTTTGCTTGCTGGAGATTTATTGGATAGATATCCAGGTGTAAAAGGTTTTCATATATATTTTACTATTATGATAGCTATGGCTATTTTGGGTGTAATGTTTTGTTTGATTTGGATTAAAAAATACAATAAAAAGGAGATAGAATGAAAGAAATTATTCTTGATTTTAAAAACAAGGTTAAAGTGATAGAAAATGAATGGATAGTTTTAAAAGATGGCACCAAGCTTTCATCACGAATTTGGCTTCCTCAGGTTAAAGAAAAAGTTCCTGCTATATTAGAATACATTCCTTATAGAAAAAATGATGGAACAAGAAGTAGAGATGAGCCTATGCATGGATATTTTAGTGGTAATGGTTATGCGGTTGTTAGAGTTGATATTAGAGGAAGTGGGGAATCTGATGGTTTATTAGAAGATGAATATTTAAAGCAAGAGCAAGATGATGCCTTAGAAGTCATTGAATGGATAGCAAAGCAAGAATGGTGTGATGGAAATATTGGTATGATGGGTAAATCTTGGGGTGGATTTAATTCTTTACAAGTTGCAGCAAGAAGACCCAAAAATTTAAAAGCTATTATAGTGGTAGGTTTTACCGATGATAGATTTAATGAAGATATTCATTATAAAGGTGGATGTTTACTTAATGATAATTTTTGGTGGGGTAATATTATGCTTGCATATCAATCACGTTTTGTTGATCCAAAAATTGATTCAAATGGTAGAAATAAATGGCTCAATAGGCTTGAGAATATGCCTTTATGGCCCGCATTGTGGCTTGAGCATACTTTGAAAGATGACTATTGGAAGCATGGATCTGTTGGAGAAAATTATGATGATATACAAGTTCCTGTTTTTGCATTAGATGGGTGGGCTGATTCTTATACTAATCCTGTTTTTACTCTAATGAATGCTTTGAAAGTTCCAAAAAAAGCTATCGTTGGTCCTTGGGCTCATGTTTATCCTCATGATGGATCTCCTTTGCCTGCAATGGGTTTTTTACAAGAAGCACTTAAATGGTGGGATAAATGGCTTAAAAATGAAGAAAACGATGTGCTTGAAGCTCCTATGATACAAGCATATATTGAAAATAGCTCTAAGCCAAATTCAAAAACAGAGAAAGTAGAAGGTCGTTTTGTTGCTTTAAATGATTTTAAAAATGATATTAGCTATAAAAAATACTATTTAAATCCGTATAAACTAACATGCAAAAAATCAAGTGAATTTATCAAAATTAACACTCCATTAAATCATGGGCTTTTATCCGGAGAGTGGATGGGGGCTGGTGTTTTAGGAGAAAGTCCTAGTGATCAAAGGTTGGATGATGGGATGGCAGTTGTTTTTGAAAGTGATTTTTTAGAACAAGATTTAGATATTTTGGGTTTTCCGGTTTTAAATGTAAAAATTGCAAGTGATCAAGGAAAAGCTATGCTCTTTGCTCAGCTTAGTGAAGTTAGAGCTGATGGTTTTGTAAAAAGAGTAAGTTATGGAGTGATCAATCTTGCATTAAGTGATGATAAAGAGCAATTTATACCTTTAAAAAAAGATGAATTTATCCAAAAGCAAATCAAACTTGATGCTTGTGGATATAGATTTGGCAAGGGTTCTAAGATAAGATTATCATTAGCAAATTCTTTTTGGCCTATGTTTTGGCCTATGCCAAAAATTTCAACCTTGACTTTGGATTTAAATGAGTGTGAATTTAATTTGCCATGTTTTAATGGACAAAATAGTAATAAAATCAATATGCAAGCACAAAGTGCTCCTTTAACTCCAATAACACTTTTAGAAGAAGGTAGGGTAGATAGAAGCATTTCTTATGATATTTTAAATGATACTTGGACTTGTATTACAGATGGTGTTGGCGGAGTTTTTGGAGAAGGTGTTTATAGATTTGATGAGGTTGATGTTTTAGTAAAGCATAATTTAAAAAGAGAATTAAAACTTCAAAATGAAAACCCATTAAGCGCGCAATATACCATTACTCAAACAATGCAAATAGGACGTGAGGGTTGTATGATGGAGGCTGATATAATCTTAACACAAACTAGTGATTTGGAGTATTTTTATATTAAGGGAAAAATAGCAGTCAAAGAAAACGATAAACTTGTTTTTGATAAAAAATATGATTATAAAACTAAAAGAAATAGTTTGTAAAATTTCCCAAAGTAAAATTACTTTGGGAATTAATTTTCTTGCAAGATTTTAGCTAAATCTTTAGCACCTTTTAAATCCACTTTGCCAGAACCTAAAAGTGGAATTTGTTCTACTTTAAAATATCTACTTGGTTTAAAAATAGCAGGCATAGTAGAGTTTTTAATCGCTTCGCAAATTCCATCAAAATCTTGCTCTTGACATTCTACTAATAAGCATACCATTTCACCTTTTTTATCATCATCTAGCGCAACTGCGCAAAATTTTACTATATCTGTATTAATAAATTTAGCAATTTCTTCTTCTAAAGCTCCTAAAGATATCATCTCACCACCAATTTTTGCAAAACGAGAATAACGATCTACTATATATAAAAAGCCATCCTCATCTACATGACCTTTATCGCCGGTATTATACCAGCGTATGCCATCGATTTCTTTGATAACTTCATCGGTTTTTTCTTTATTGTTTAAATAACCCACCATAACCTGATGGCCACCAATGAGTATTAACCCATCTTTTCCATGATTTAAACTTTCATAAGTAGATGGATCTACTATGCGTATAGCGCTTCCTGGTAAAGGCATACCTACACTACCTTCTTTATTTGCACGGTGTAAAACCCAATAGTCAGGATCAAATTTATTTGGTAAATTTACACTTGCAACTGGAGTGGTTTCAGTGGCTCCATAGCCTTCAAAAATAGGTTTTTTAAATTTCATTTCAAAGGCAGTTCTTACTTCGCTTTTGAGTTTTTCAGCACCTGAAACGATAATCCTTAAGCTTTCAAACATAATCGCATCAAGTTTTTTATTTCTTGCATAAATACCTAGAAAAGTTGAAGTAGCACACATAATACTAACATTATTTTTTACTATAGCTTTTGCTACACCTAGCGCATCTGTTGGATCAGCATGTGTTATGCTTTTAATCCCTTCTAATAAAGGCATAAAAGTAGTTACAGTTAATCCAAAAGCATGAAAAGGTGGCAAAGAAGATAAGACAACATCTTCATTTTTTGCACATAATACATCTGAAATTTGAGCTATATTGCTTAAAATATTACGATTATTTAGCATTACTCCTTTTGGTGTTCCCTCGCTACCACTACTAAATAATATAGCAGCTATGGCAAGGTTTTGTTTATTAGGTGCAAATAATGCTTTTATTAAACAAGTAGGTAAGATACTTACTAAAGCAAGCATAGAAAAGATTTTGAGTTTTTGTTTTTTAAAGCTTGCGATAATATCTTCCATAAAAATGATTCTAACATGCTCTTCAAATTCTAGTTTTATACCTTTATTTTCTAATTTTTCCATAAATTTTCTAGAAGTATAAATTTGTTGAATTTGAGAGCTTTGAATGGCTTGATTAATTGCTTTTATACCTGCTGTGAAGTTTAAATTTACTACGATTTTATTTGCAAGCAATACAGCTAGATTGCAAAGAGAACTAGCCATAGAAGCAGGGAGTAAAATTCCCACACATTCTTCTTTTGGAGCATAGCTTCCTTGGGTAGGTTGTATATTTAGCTCATGCGATATATTTTTTATGAAAGAGCTAAAAACTAAACTTAAAGCAAGCATTTTTCTATAGGTAATACCACCTATTAAAGGATCAACAATAGCTATTTGACTTAAATTTCTTTTAGCGCTATCTATCCAAGCTCTGGCTATAGTATGCATACTTTCACATTGAGATTTCCAAGCAATAAAAGAAAGTTCAAAAACTTTTGTTTTAACCACTTCTTTTTTAGTGTGTATTGGTAAGCTTTTTCCAAAAGCAATAGCGATTTTTCTTTTGCTTATTTTGCGGTTTCTTGCTGAAAATTCTTCATCACTTCTTGAAAAAGCACTTCCCCAAAGTCCTCTAATATAAAAAGGCAAAATCACTCCATCTTGTTCTTCTAATTTTGAGCAAACTAACTCAAATCCACCTTTAAATTCATTAAGCTGTCCATGGCGTGAAAGTACTCCTTCTGGGAAAAGACAAACTAAATTTCCATTTTTAATATGCATAGCAATAAGCTCTAAGCTTGATTTGCTAGAAGCACTTGAAACAGGGATAACTCCAAATTTATCAAGAAAAATTTTAATATACCACTTAGAATAAATGCTTTTTTCCATAACAAAATAAATTTTTCTTGGTATAGCCATTTGTACAATAGCCCAATCTATAAAAGATATATGATTACCAAGCAATAATGCTCCACCTTTTTCAGGAATATTTTCAAAACCTTCTACTAATAAACGATAGCGTTGAAAAAACGCTATGCTCATTAATAAACGCACCAAAGAAAAAGGCAATTTACTTAGCACATAAATGCTTCCAAAAAATGCCACAGCGATGATAAAATAAAACAAATTTATCACTTCAAATTTAGCATATGCAGCAAAAGTAGCTAGTGCTAAAAAGCCTAACATAAAAATATTTTGTATAAAATTATTACCCGCTAAGACTTTTCCTAGTTCATTTTCTTTTGCATGAAATTGTATGAGAGAATTTAAAGGTATGATAAAAAATGCCCCGCTTAAACCAAAAATAAAAAATACCACACTATAACTTAGTAAGTTTTCTAAAAATGGCATTAAAATGCTCATTAGAAAAACTCCTAAAGCACCTAGTGGTATAAGACCTAATTCGATATAATTTTTAGAAAACTTACCACTAATAAGCGATCCTATAATCACTCCTATACCAGAAAAAGCTAAAGAGCATTGTACATAAAAGGTATTTTCTATGAAAAGATCATTTTTTGCATATACAGGAAAACTCACTAAATAAAGTTGTGATATGGCCCAAAAAAGTGAAATTCCTACAATGCAAAGCCAAATGATTTTATGAGAAAATATTGTTTTTAAATTAGAGGCTAAAAGCTTTCCTTGGAAATATTGTTTTTTATCAAAGCTTAAATTTTTATCTTCTTCTTTTAAGCTAGGAAGCTTATAAGCTAAAAAAAGTTCTAATAAAGCAAAAGCTATTAATACAAAACCCAAAGGCGCAATTTGTGTTAAAATATCCGAAGGAGTGTTAAAATTTGGATCAAAAAGCATTTCAAAGCTTAGAGAAAATACCGCCATACCCGCTAAAATAGCCACAATGCTTACTGCATTTACAGCTCCATTTCCCATAGCTAAAAGCTCTTTTCCTACTAATTCTTTTATAAAACCATATTTTGCAGGAGAGTATAAGGCAGATTGTACTCCCATGATAAAAGTCATTATAAAAGCAAGCCAAAATGCTCCAAGATAATAACACAAACAAATAATACAAGTTAATATTACTGAAAATAATGCAGATATTTTCATGATTTTATTTTTAGGAAATTTATCTGCTAAAAATCCAGAAGGTGAAAGCATAAGGATAAAAGGTAAAAGCATCAAAGCATTAACAATAGCAGTTAGAAAAAGTTGGGTGCTATCTTCATAAAATTTATAGATAGTGTTTTGTATAATGATTTTGTGTCCTAAATCCACAAAAGCGTTAATAAAAGCTACTGCTAAAAATGGCAATACGCCAAAAATCTTTAAGAAATTTCCTTGCATTTAAAACTCCATTTTATTTTAAAAATATTATTTTATTATATAAAATTTAAATGGAGTTTTGATATTTGATTAATCTTTAAATTCTACCACTTCATCAAATGCAAAACGAACTTTTTCTACGCTAGTATTTTCTTGGGTATGTCCTAAAGTAATGAGCATAGAAACTCTTTGTTTAGTGGTGTCTAAATTTAAATATTGATTGATTTTATCTTTATCAAAGCCACCGATAATACATGAGCCTAAATTTAAACTATAAGCAGCATTGATAATATTTGCAATAGCAAGATAGCTTTGTTCTTTAGCATAAATAAAACTTTGTTCTAAATTCATTGCATCTAAAAACGGCTTATAAGTTTGCAAGCGTTTGTTTAATTCTTCTTGGTTTAAACCTCTTTTTTTTAGTTTTTCTTCAAAATAATCTTTAAAATCAGCCCTTGAAATTACAACTATAATAGCAGCGCAATTTGCTACATGGCTTTGATTATTAGCTATTTTGGCAATTTCTTTTTTATGTTCATCTTTTTGAAAAACTAAGAATTTCCAAGGTTCAAGTCCTAAGGAGCTAGGAGATAATCTAGCGCATTCTAAGATATATTCTAAATTCTCTTTAGAAATTTTTTCTTGGGTGTAAGCTCTAATAGAAGAGCGATTTTGCATTAAATTTAAATAATCTTGCATTATTTTTCCTTTTTTTGATTTATCTTATATCTTATAAGCTTTAAAATTGTTAAAATTATATTTTATTGTTACAATTTTATTTTTACTTCATACAAATGTTTTATTATATGATTTTTAAAGGATTAAAATGAAAAAAATAATTTATTTAAGCATATTTTTGATTATACTCATTATAGGGGTGTATTTTTTCTTTTTTGCAAATAAGGAAGAATATAATTATCTAACTTATGAAGTTAAAAAACAAGATATTACTCAAAGTATAGAAGCAATAGGCGAAGTTTATGCAAAAACACAAGTTGATGTTGGTGCTCAAGTTAGTGGGCAAATTACTAAACTTTATGTAAAATTAGGTGATCATGTTAATGAGGGTGATTTAATCGCACAAATTGATAAAGATAAGCAACAAAATGATTTAGATATTACCAAAGCTCAGCTTGAAAGTGCAAAGGCAAATTTAGAAAGTAAAAAAATCGCTCTTGATATAGCTACTAAACAATACCAAAGAGAACAAAAGCTTTATACTAAAAAGGCTACTTCCTTAGAAAATCTTGAAAATCTTAAAAATACTTTTTATGCTCTAAGGGCAAATGTGGCTGATTTAAAAGCTCAAACTACTCAACTTGAAATTTCTTTAAAAAATGCTCAAAAAGATTTAGCTTATACTACTATAACTGCACCTAGTAAGGGTGAGATTATTAATGTAGCGGTTGAAGAAGGTCAAACTGTAAATGCAAACCAAAATACACCAAGTATAGTGCGTTTGGCTGATTTAAGTGAAATGGAAATTCGTATGCAAATAGCTGAAGCTGATATTAATAAAATTAGTGTAGGAAAAAAAGTTAAATTTAGTATTTTAAATGAACCTGATAAAAAATACGAAGCAACTATTTCAAGCATAGATCCAGCAAATACTACTATAAGCGATGCAACAAGTAATACAAATTTAAACTCAAACTCAAGTACTAGCGCTAGTGCTGTGTATTATTATGCAAGGGTTTTTGTAAAAAATGATAATAATTTTTTACGCATAGGTATGAGCACAGAAAATGAAATTGCTATTAAAACAGAAAATAATACTTTAGTTATACCAACTTTGGCTATAAAAAGTGATGCAAGTGGTTATTATGTAGAAATTTTAAAAGCAAATAATATAAGTGTAAAAACACCTGTTAAATTAGGTATTAAAGATAGTTTAAATACTCAAATTTTAGATGGTATTAATGAGGGTGATTTAGTTATCATAGGTAAAAATAAAAAATGATACGCTTAGAAAATATACAAAAAAAGATTAATAACACAACTATTTTAGAAAATATTAATCTTTATATTCAAAAAGGGGAATTTGTAGCTATTATAGGGCAATCAGGTAGCGGAAAAACCTCTCTTTTAAATATTATAGGAACACTTGATGAGCCAAGTAGTGGAAAATATTTTTTAGATGCATATGAAGTAACTAATTTAAGCAAAGATGAAAAAGCAAGGATTAGACGTGAAAAAATAGGTTTTATTTTTCAAAGATATAATTTACTTAGTCTTTTAAATGCTAAAGATAATGTAGCCTTACCTGCTGTTTATGCAGGAAAAAACAAACAAGAAAGATCGCAAAAGGCTAAGGAATTACTTTCTTTTTTAGAGCTTGATCATAAAGAATTATCAAAGCCAAATGAACTAAGTGGTGGGCAACAGCAAAGAGTTTCTATAGCAAGAGCTTTGATGAATGGTGGTGAGCTTATTTTAGCAGATGAGCCAACGGGTGCGCTTGATTCTAAAAGCGGTAAGATAGTTTTAGAAATTTTAAATAAACTAAACGATCAAGGACACACTGTAGTTTTAGTCACTCATGATAGAGAAATAGCTGCTAGAGCAAAAAGAGTTATAGAAATTAAAGATGGTAAGATTATAAGCGATAATGGTGCAAAAAAAGCAGACGAAATAAAAGCTAAGTTAATGCCAAAAGAGAAAAAAAGCTTTAATTTGCTTAAAAATCAGCTTTTTGAAAGTTTAAAAATGTCCATAACTTCCATTGTAGCACACAAGCTACGCTCTTTGCTTACTATGCTTGGTATTATCATAGGCATAGCTTCAGTAGTTTGCGTGGTTGCTTTAGGACTTGGAGCCCAACAAAATATACTTGCTTCTATTAGCTCTATTGGAACTAATACTATAGAAGTTGTTTCAGGACGAGGCTTGGGAGATATTCGATCAGGTAGAACAAGGCTAAATTTAAGTGATTTAAAAACCTTAAGTTCTTTGCCTTATTTAGAAGCAGTAGAAGCAGATGTGGGTAAAGTAGGGGTTGTAACTTATAAGAATAATTCTTTGCAAGCTAGAATTTATGGAGTAGGGCCAAATCATCTAAGGCTTAGAGGTTTTGTGATGGTAGATGGTAGGTTTATTAATAATGAAGATATAAAAGATAATACCAATATTTGCATTATAGATGAAAATGCTTTGAGAATTTTATTTGATAATATCAGCGCTAAAGATGTTTTAGGTAAAAGTGTGATTTTTAACAAACAGCCTTTAACTATAGTTGGTGTTTTAAAAAAAGAAAGAGACAATAAAGGCTTTAGAGCTGATGAAAATACCATTAAAATTTACACTCCTTATTCTACTTTGATGAATAAAATCACAGGGGATAAACAAATAAGAGCTATAGTAACTAAGGTAAAAGATGAGGTAAATCCTGCTTTAGCTGAAGAGGCTATGGTAAAAATTTTAGAGATTAAACGCGGAAAAAAAGATTTTTTCACTATAAATTCTGATGCGATTAAAAATGCTATTGAGGAAAATACTGCTACTTTGACTTTACTTATTTCTTCTATTGCGGTGGTATCTTTGATAGTAGGTGGTATTGGTGTGATGAATATCATGCTTGTTTCAGTAAGTGAGCGTACAAGGGAAATTGGAGTTAGAATGGCTATTGGAGCTAGAAAAGAAGATATTTTGATGCAGTTTTTAATTGAAGCTGTGTTGATTTGTTCTTTAGGAGCTATTTTTGGAGTAATGCTTTCTTTTATTATCATTGAAGTATTTAATTCTTTAAATTTTGGTTTTACGATGATACTTTCATTAAATTCAGTATTTTTAGGGCTTTTAAGTTCGGTTTTAATCGGAGTGGTTTTTGGATTTTTTCCGGCAAAAAATGCAGCAAATTTAAATCCTATTAGTGCTTTATCAAAGGAATGAGATGAGAATATTTTTATTATTTTTTATAGTCTTTTTTTTAAATGCTTGCGTAGGAGTAAAATTAGAACAAGTATCCCAAGATCAAATAAAAAAAGAATATTTTGAAGATTTTAATGCAAGCAAGGCTTGGTGGGAAAAATATAATAATCAAGATTTAAATAATATCTTAAAAGCTATTATTGACAATAACAAAGATCTAAATGTAGCAAGAGTTAATTTTTTAAGCACTTTAGCTAGATATAAGCTTTTAAATTTAGATCTTTATCCTACTTTGAGTGGAAATTTAGGTGCAAACATAAGAAAAAATTTAAACAATGGCGCAGAAATACATAGTTTCTCAAATGGTATTATGTTAAATTATGAGCTTGATATATATGGAAAAATTTCAGATCAAGTTGCTAGTTCTGAATTTTTAGCAAAAGCAAGCGAATATGAGTTACGCTCTTTAGAGCTTGATACGATTAATTTAGCGATTAATAGCATTTTTGAATTGATTTATTTTAATGATGTAGATCACTTGCTCAACAATCATTTAAAAAATCTTGAGCAAATGCTAGAAATTTATACTACTAAATTTGATTATGGTAAGGTTGAATATATTGATCTTTTAAATATCAAAAAGTCTTTATTAAACACTAAACAAAACATCATTACAAATTTGCAAAATAAAGACTTAACACTTAAAAATATAAAAGATTTGTTAGGTAAAGATGATGGATTTTTGATTAATAAAATACTAAATTATACTCTTGAAGATTTTTCTTTGCAAAAAATTAATTTTGATATAGAGTTAAAAATGCTTGCTTATAGACCACAAGTTCAAGCAAAACTAAATCAACTTATGGCTTCTTATAAGGATTATGCAAGTGTGCAAAAAAGTATTTTGCCTAGTATAAAAATATTGGGAAATTTAGATGGGAGTGATAAGAATATTGAAGAGAGTTTTAAATTTTTAATCTTAGGAGGTAATGTTGTTATTGACTTACCATTTTTGGACTTTTATAGAGTAAGACAAAATGTAAAAATTTCTGAATTTGCATACCAAGCACGCTTATATGAGTATAAAGATGCATTACAAAGAGCTATTCATGAGTTTAAACTTTGTTATGAAAATGATAAATACTATAATGATTTGTTAAATTTAGTAAAAGATATTAATACTAACCAAGCAAAAATTACACAATTATATTTTGAAAAATATGAATTAGGGCGTAATGAGCTAAAAGATTATCTTGATGCGGATGCTTTGCTTATTAATTCACTTCAAGAGCTTAGTAGAGCGAAACTGTCTTTACTTAAAAATATTAATTTGTATCATAATATAGTATTGATTTCAGAGTAAAATAGACTTAAAAATGTTTCATTTTGTAATATCTTAGTAAAGAGTAGTGTTTATTTGCGTTGTTTTTAAAGTCATTTAGATTACAATTGATAAGTAAATCAAACAAAGGAGAGGTATGAAATTTGATTTTTATGCAACGCTAGTTACTATGGTTATAGTATTGCTTTTGGGCGTTTTTGTCATTAAAAGGGTAAAATTTCTTCGTGATTATAATATCCCTGAGCCAGTTGTTGGTGGTGGAATAGCTGCGATTATTCTTTTAATCTTACATAGTTCTTTTTCACTAGACATTAAATTTGATGAATCTATGAAAGATCCGTTAATGCTTGCATTCTTTTCAAGTATTGGTTTGTTAGCTGATTTTGCTTCATTAAAAAAAGGTGGTAGAAAATTAGCAGTTTTTTTAGTTGTAGTTGTAGCTTTACTATTTGCGCAAAATATAGTTGGTATAGGTGTAGCAACTGCCATGGGACAAAATCCGCTTATGGGGCTTATAGCAGGTTCTGTTACAATGAGTGGTGGTCATGGTACAGGTGCAGCTTGGGCGGCTGAATTTATTAAAGAACCTTATTTGTATTCTAGCGCAACTACCGTTGCGATTGCTTGTGCGACTTTTGGACTTATTTCAGGTGGTATCATAGGTGGGCCTGTTGCGAGATATTTGGTTAATAAACACAAATTAGTAGTTCCAAAACAAAATGATGATAAAGATGCGATTTTAAATTTCCAATCTCCAGAAAAAGAAAGATTGATCACTCCATCTTCTTTTATAGAGTCTTTAGCATTGATTGCTTTATGTTTATTAATAGGTAATGCTTTATCTACTTATATCAAAGCAAATACAGGTTTTACTTTACCAACTTTTGTGTATTGTCTTTTTGTGGGTGTTGTTCTAAGAAATGTTTTATCAGCTACAAAAATTCACCATGTATTTGATAGAGAGGTGTCAGTTTTAGGTAATGTAAGCTTGTCATTATTCTTAGCTTTAGCACTAATGACTATTAATCTTTGGGATCTAGTAACCCTTGCACTACCGATGCTAGTAATTTTAGTAGTACAAGTTGCTATGATGGCTGCTTTTGCTATATTTGTAACCTTTAGAATATGTGGAAAAGACTATGATGCGGCAGTTTTAGCAGCAGGACATTGTGGTTTTGGTTTAGGTGCTACTCCAACAGCTATGGTAAATATGCAAACTGTAACAAATCACTATGGTATGAGCCATATGGCATTTATTATTGTGCCTTTAGTAGGTGCATTTTTCATAGATATAGTAAATGCTTTAGTGATTAATGCTTTCTTATATCTACCATTCTTTCATTAAAATCATCTAGCACTAATTTAGTGCTAGATTAACTTTTTATCTTTGCTCTTACATAAATGATTTAAAAAACACTCTTTACATAAAGGATTTTTAGCCTTGCATGTATAGCGTCCAAAAAGCACCATAGCTTGATGAAGATAGTTTAGATTATCTTTAAAAATTTTAGTTAAGTCTTTTTCTGTTTCTTCAGGGGTTTTGGCTTTGCTAAGATTAAGTCTGTGTGAAACTCTAAATACATGAGTATCTACAGCCATACAATTAGCCCCGCACCATTCTATCATTACTACATGTGCGGTTTTTTGTCCTACGCCTGCTAGAGTTTTTAAATCTTGCTCATTCATAGGAATTTCACCATTAAATTGCTCGCAAACTGCTTGAGCCATTTTGATTAAATTTTGTGCTTTATTATTATAAAATGAGCAAGAATTAATCAAAAGCTTCAAAGATGATAAGTTTGCCTTAGCTAAATCTTGTACGCTAGGATAAGCTTCAAATAAAGCCGGTGTGATGAGATTAACCCTTTTATCAGTACATTGAGCTGAAAGCATAACACAAACTATAAGTTCATAAGCATTACTAAAAACTAATTCTGTTTTTGCTTGTCCAAAATGCTCTAAAAATAATTTTTTAATTTCTAAATTTCTTTTCATAAACTTATTGTATGTTAATCGGCTTTAAATAAAGTTTAGATATAATAAAATCAACAAAACTATTTCAAAAGGAAAAACAATGAAAAAAATTTCTTTAGTTGCTGCGGCTTTGTTAACAGGTTTAAGTTTAAATGCTGCGGTGGTTGCAACCCTTGATGGAAACAATATTAGCGATACAGAAGTGAATGAATTTTTTGCTCCTATGTTAAGAGGTGCTAAAATCACTGATTTACCAGCTGAGCAAAAAAAAGCAATTATTGATCAATATATCGTTCAACAACTTGTATTAAAAGATGCTAAAGCTCAAAAAATAGAAAATGATCCTTCATATAAAGAAGAATTAGAGCGTGCTAAAGAAGCTATTTTGGTAAATATCTACCAAAAGAAAATTTTTGATTCAATTAAAAATAATGATGCTAAAGCTAAAAAATTCTATGAAGCAAATAAAGATAAATTTACTAAACCAGCTCAAGTGAAAGCTAAGCATATTTTGGTAACTAGCGAAAAAGAAGCTAAAGATATTATTGCTGAGCTTAGTAAGCTAAGTGGAAAAGCTTTAAATGATAAATTTGCTCAACTTGCAAAAGAAAAATCAATCGACAAAGGTTCTTCAGCTCAAGGTGGTGATCTTGGTTGGTTTGCTGAATCAACTATGGTAAAACCATTTGCTGATGCAGCTTTTTCTATGAAAAAAGGTACTATTTCTAAAACACCTGTAAAGAGTGATTTTGGATATCATGTTATCTTAAAAGAAGATGCTAGAGCAAAAAGTACTATGAGCTATAATGAAGTAAAAGCAGGTATTGAAAGCAATATCAAAATGGAAGAATTTAAAGAACTTATGAATAAAAAAGCTCAAGAACTTCTTCAAAAAGCAAAAGTGGAATACAAATAATGGGCGTATTAGATCTTGTTAAACCAGGTGTTTTAAGTGGTGATGATCTAAATATCGTATATAATCATGCAAAAAAAGAAGGATTTGCTATCCCTGCGGTAAATGTCGTGGGGACAAATTCTATCAATGCGGTTTTAGAAAGTGCTAAAAAAGTTAATTCACCTGTGATTATTCAGTTTTCAAATGGAGGAGCTAAATTTGTAGCAGGGAAAGCTTGCCCAAAGGCTGATGTACTTGGTGCTATAAGTGGTGCAAGACATGTACATTTAATGGCAAAAGCTTATGGAGTTCCGGTGATTTTACACACAGATCATGCTGCTAGAAAATTACTTCCTTGGATCGATGCTTTGATTGAAGCAAATATTGAGTTTAAAAAAGAAAAAGGCAAGCCTTTGTTTAGCTCTCATATGATTGATTTAAGTGAAGAGGATTTAGAAAGCAATCTAAACACTTGTGAAAATTATTTAAAACAAATGTCTGAACTTGGAATTTCTTTAGAGCTTGAGCTAGGATGTACGGGCGGTGAAGAAGATGGGGTGGATAATACTAATATCGATAATGCAAAATTATACACCCAGCCTGAGGATGTAGCACTAGCTTATGAGAGACTTTCTAAAATTAGTGATAGATTTTCAATCGCAGCTAGCTTTGGTAATGTACATGGAGTATATAAACCAGGAAATGTGATTTTAAGACCTGAAATTCTTAAAAATTCTCAAAATTATGTAAAAGAAAAATTCAATCTTGGTGAAGAAAAACCAATCAATTTTGTTTTCCATGGTGGCAGTGGTAGTGATATAGAAGATATCAAAGCAGCACTTAGCTACGGTGTAATTAAGATGAATATCGATACAGATACTCAATGGGCTTTTTGGGATGGTGTTAGAGAGTATGAACTTAAAAATAAAGCTTATTTGCAAGGACAAATTGGCAATCCAGATGGAGATGATAAGCCAAATAAAAAATACTATGATCCAAGAGTATGGCTTAGAGCGGGCGAAGAGAGCATGATCAAACGCTTAGAGTGTGCTTTTAGCGATTTAAATTGTATCGATAGAAACTAAGAGTTTTATAACTCTTAGTTGATTTTCCTGTGAAGATTTCAAATTTTTAGAGCAAAATTAACAAAGGTTTATAAAATGGAAGTTAAAACAACTGATGATTTTTCTGATCTTGTATTGCCTGAGGGAAAAGGCAGTACTGGAATTGTTGCTTATTTAAAGATTATATTTATCCCTGCTATATTGTATATTTTAGTGCTTTTAGGATATTTTGGAAAGATTGATTTTAAAGTAGAATTACATAGTGTTGTAATGATAGGGATTATCTTTTTGGTAGCTTTGATCTTTGCTAGACACAGTGCTGATTATGCTTCAAGTATTTTTGAGCAACAAAAAGATGAATTTAAGCTTATATTAAAACGCTATATTATGAAGCATTTTTTAGTTATAGGTAAAGAAACAAAGTCAAACGCTAGTTTTGATGATTTTGCTTATGCTTATGTGAAAGATTTGAGAAATGAAAATTTTGCTTCTGTAGGTGCAGCTATTTTTCCTATGCTTGGTATTTTAGGAACTTTTATAAGTATAGCCATGTCTATGCCAAATTTTAATTCAAGCGACACAGCAGGTTTAGAACAAGAAATTTCAGTTTTATTAAATGGAGTAGGAACAGCCTTTTATGTATCAATTTATGGAATTTTCTTAGCACTTTGGTGGATATTTTTTGAAAAATACGGCAGCAGTAAATTCCAAAAACTTCTTAATCGTCAAAAAAATGCAACAAGCGATTTTTTCTGGTCTAAAGAAGAAATTGATAGAAAGTATCTTCAAGAAAGTTTGCAACATTTTGAAAAAATAGGCACGATTTTTGAGCATGTAAGTAATGAGGAATTTTTTAAAGAATTAGATAATACAATAGATAGAAAATTCAAAGTTTTTCAAGAGCTTGTAAATGCTGAGGAAAAAGCTGTAAGATTAAGCAGTGAGCATGTAAAACAAACTATGAGTGATTTATCTAAAACCCAAAGAGAGCAAAAAGATATAGTTAAAACTTACAGCGAGATTGCAAATGCGGTAAATATGCTAAATTCAAACATAAAAGATTTAACCTTAAGAATTTCAGAGCAATACAACAGACTTTTGGATGTGAGTTCTGATAAGATTGTGCATTTAGATAAAAGCGTGAGTGCTTTAGATGAAAAGGTGAATAATTTTTCAAATAATATTGAAAAATATCAAAATCTTATGCTAGATAATCAAACTAAGCTTTTTGAAGGTTTTAGGGCAAGTATTATAGAAGGTATGCATACTTTTAAAGAAGCTTATGAAGATGAAAAAAATATCGATGAAAAAATTTCACTAATGCAAGAATTTAAAGAAGAAAGCAAAGAATTAGATGAGCAAACCACACAAGTTATTGCAAAGCTTGAAAATCAAAAAGAAGATGAAAAAATAGATGATAAAAAATAATTCTAACAATGAAGAAAATAATTTTTGGATCGCTTATGCAGATTTAATGGCGGGCTTGCTTTTTATATTTATTTTGCTTATTGGAGCTATAGTTGTTAAGTATGTTTTAACTCAAAGTGATTTGCAAATCATAAAAGAAAATCTGCAAAAACAAGAAGAGCGCTTAAGAGAGAACAAAGAAGAATTAAACCAAAAAGAAGATATTTTAAAAAATCTTAGCCAAAAATTAAATAATACTTCAAGCACGCTTGATGATGTTAATAAGCAAAAACAGGCTTTAGAGGCTAATATTACTAAACTCAATCAAGATTTAAATTCAAGTTTGGATGAAAAAGATCAACAAATTTTTGCTTTGCTTGAGAGATTAAACAAAAAAGATGAAGAAATCAAAGAATTAGAGCGTAATTTTGATGAGGCAAAAAGTAAAATCAAAGAATTAGGTTTAATCAAAGAAAATACCATTAAAAATCTTCAAGCAAAATTTGATACTAATATTACCTTAGATTCTAATACAGGGGCGATAGTTTTACCTTCTGAAGTGCTTTTTGATACAAATTCTTTTACGCTAAAAGCACATGCAAAAGAGAATTTGAAAGCGATTTTAACGCAGTATTTTGACAATATTTTAAAAGATGAAAATATCTTAAATAGCATAGAAAATATAGTCATAGAAGGTCATACAGATAGCGCAGGTTCTTATATATATAATCTTGATTTATCGCAAAAAAGAGCTTATGCTGTGATGAGTTTTATACACTCATTTTATAAAGATCCAAGATTGCAAAAACTTTTAATGGCAAGCGGTAGGTCTTATTCTGATGTAATTATGAAAGATGGTAAAGAAGATAAAGAAGCAAGCCGTAGAATAGAGATTAAGTTTAATATCAATACAAATAATGCTTTAGAAAAGGTTGAAAAATACCTTGATAGCAAGTAGAATTGATGTTTTAAAATACAAAGATTTTGAATTTTTACTCAAAAGAGATGATTTATTAGGTTATATCAATGGAAATAAGGCTAGAAAACTAGCCTTTTTTGAAAAAAACAAACATTTATTTAAAAAAGGACAAAGATTTATTTCTTTTGGTTCTTCTCAAAGTAATGCTTTAGTTGCTTTAGCTAAGTTTTGTTACGAAAATGATTTTTTGCTCATTTTTGTTTGTGAAAAAATGAGTTCTTTTTTAAAAGAAAATCCCCATGGAAATTTAGAATTTGCATTAAAACATAATGTGGAGTTGATAGAAAATACAAACTATCCTACAAGAAGATTACAAGCTTTAGCCTTAAAAAAAGATGATGATGTTTTTATAGAAGAGGGTGTGGCTATAAAAGAAGCTGAATTTGGATACCAACAACTAGCCTTAGAGCTTAGTGAACAGTTGAATGAAAATGTAAGTATTTTTTTACCCTCAGGTACAGGAACTTCTGCGGCTTTTTTGGCTAAACATAGCAAATTTAAAGTTTTTACATGTGCTTGTGTGGGAGATAGTGCGTATTTAAAAGAGCAAATTTTAAACTTAGAAGCAAATTATGATTTTGATAATTTAACCATATTAAATCCACCAAAAAAATATCATTTTGCTAAGCCTTATTTAGAATTTTATGAGCTTTATCAAGATCTAAAAAAAGAATGTGGAGTAGAGTTTGATTTGCTTTATGATATGGTGGGTTTTAAAACTTTATTAGCTCATAAAGAGCAATTTGGTGGAAAAATCTTATATATCCATCAAGGAGGCCTTGAAGGAAATATAAGCATGTTAAAGCGTTATGAATATAAATTAAAAAATACCAAAATAAAAAATCACTAAGATAATCAAAGGTATGATAAACTTAACATAGTAATACCATAGTTTAAAAATACTTCCTTTTAGGGTATTTTGATTAGAAAGCTCATAAATTGCATCTTTTTTAAGTACCCAACCTGCATAAATACAACAAAAAAATGCGGTTAAAACAAAGAATATATTTCCACTAATAAAATCAAAGCTATCAAAAATATTTTTTCCTTTGATGATAGTAATATCTTTTAAAGGACCATAAGTAAGTATGCATGGTAAATTTCCCAAGACAAAAATACTTCCAAGTGTTAGATTAATAGCAGTATTTTTAGCTAGTTTAAATTTTTCCTCCAAAACACTGATGATTACTTGATAAATTGGCAAGCTTGTAGTAAGTGCAGCGATGATTAAAAGTAAAAAGAAAAACACACAAATTATACTTCCAAAAGGTATATGTGAAAATGCAACAGGTAAGGTTTTAAAAACCAAAGATGGTCCACTATCAGGGGTTAAACCTACACTAAATAAAGCAGGAAAAATCATAAAACCAGCAAGTACTGCTATGAGGGTATTTAAAATTCCTGTATAAACAGAAGTTTTGATTAAATTCTCATTTTTATTAAGGTGAGATGATAAGGTTATCATTACACCAAAGCCTAAAGATAGGGCAAAAAATACTTGTCCTAAAACATCTATAAACAATTTAGGAGTGATTTTGGAAAGATCAGGAGTAAGGTAAAATTTCACGCCCTCACTTGCTCCTTCAAGTGTTAAATTACGTGCAACAACAACCAAAAGGCAGATAAATAAAAATGGCATAAGGTATTTTACTGACTTTTCTATGCCATCAATCACACCTTTTTTTAAGATAATCCAGTTAATTATCACAAATATAGTAGTAAAAATTCCTATTAATAAAGGATTATTTTCTATGGTTGAGTTATAAAATTCGCTTGTATATTGAGCATTAATGGGACTTGAAAGATTAAAATCGCCTATGATGATTTTAAAAATATAAGCCAAAACCCATCCACCTATTACCATATAATAAGCCATGATTCCAAAACTACCTAAAAGCCCCATGTAGCCAACACCTTGCCAAGAATTAGATATTTTAACTCCATCGCTTGTTTTTCCACCAAAAGCATCGACTGAATTTAGCATTCTGCGTCTTCCTATAACATTTTCAACCAAAATCACAGGAATTCCTATAAAAATCATAGCTATACAAAAGGCTAAAACATAAGCACCGCCTCCATTTTCACCTACTAAGTATGGAAAACGCCAAGTGGCTCCAAAACCAATAGTCGCTCCTGCTACTGTAAGGATATAAGTTAGCGTATTGCTCCAAGTTTGTCTTTGCATACTTTTTCCTTGCTAAATTTAAATAAAAAATATTTTAAGATAAAAAATAATACCATTATGCCAAATTTTTATTTATTTTTTTATCAAATTAAAGGAAAATCCATGCAAAAAAAGAAAATTTTGTTTTTAGGTGCAGGATATGCTACTTTATCGGCTATAAAAGCCTTATCTGATGAGTTTTTTGAAAAAGCACAAGTGAGTTTGATTAATAACAATTCTTATCATTATCATACTATTTTACTACACAAAGTAGCTTCCAATGAAGATATTTATAGTTCAAAATATGATCTTTTGCCTTTGTTAAATCCAAAAATTAACTTTATCCAAGATGAAGTTTTAAAAATTTCTAAAGACAAAGTTTTTACTAAAAATAATGAATTTGACTTTGATATTTTAGTATGTGGGCTTGGTTTTGCTAAAGAAACTTTTGGTATTAAAGGTATGCAAGAATATGCTTTGAGTATAGATAATTATGAAAATGCTTTAAAAATTAATGAAATAATATATGAGAAAATAAAAAATCATAAAACCACTCAAAATGAAGATGATTTGAAAATCACAGTTTGTGGTGGGGGCTTAAGCGGGGTTGAATTTATAGCTTCTTTAGCTAAAGAGCTTAAAATATTTTGCCAAAAAGAGCAAATTGCTTATGAGAAATTAGAGCTTTCTATTATTGAGGCTATGGATCAAATTTTACCTATGTTTGATAAAAGTATGGCTTTAAAAGCAAAGCAAAGGCTACAAGAACTTGGTGTAAAAGTATATGAAAAATCTAAAATCATAGAATGTGAAAAAAATGGTATAAGACTTGATGGGGGAGAATTTGTTAAAGCTAATACTATCATTTGGACTGCAGGGGTTAGGGGTAATAGCGTTATAGAAAATAGCTCTGATTTTTCAAGTGTAAGATCGCGTATAGAAGTAGATGCTTTCATGCATCCTTTAAATATTGAAAATCCATCAAAATACTTTTTTATAGGTGATAATAGTTTATTTAAAAATCCTAAAACCAACACTCCTTATCCTCCAACAGCCCAGCTTGCATTAAGAGAAGGAGCTTATGTAGCCAAAGCTTTAATGGCTATGATTGATGAGAAAGAATTTAAGCAAGAATTTTCTTTTATAAGTGGAAATACCGTTTGTTCAATCGGAAATGATTATGCAGTTGGCACAGTTTTGCATAAGCCAATTAGTGGTCTTTTGGCAATAAAACTTAAAATTTTTATAGAAAAACTATGGCAATATCAGCTTATAGGGATAAAAGGATTTTTTAAATAAACATATAAGAATCATCATAAGCATGATTTAATCTAGCCTGAATACTCTCTTTCCATCCTTTTGCTAGGGTGGAAATTTTTTCTAATTTTTCTAAAGAATTTGAATTTTTAAAAGGATTAAAAAATAATTGATTTAACTCCATAATGCTTAAATTAGTTTCATCTTTTTGTAAAATTTTGATTTTGTCATTTTTGCCTATTATGCCTTCTTTTAAGACTCTATAATACCATCCAGTTCTTCCACTTTTGAAAACTTCTTGAGTGAAATTTAAGTGATTGTGTATGCTAGAAATTTTAAAACAAGGCTTGCGCGGTTGACTTACTTGCAAAATACAAGTACCTATCTCATGTATATCTCCACAACAAACATTATTTTCGTTTAAACCATCAATACTTAAATTCTCTCCCATTTCTCCAAAATTTAAGTATTTGTTTAAATAATTATTCCATAAAGTATAGTTTTGCACACTATTTGCAAAAACAACTTTTTCTAAATTTCCATGATGAATTTTATCAGCTATTTCATTATCAAGAATATAATCTGTATAAATTTGCAAAGAATTTAAATAAATATCCTTGATAAATGCTGAGTGAAATTTATTATAGTTTTTGATTTTGCCAATTTGCAAAGATTTAATAGAACTCATCAAGGAACTTTACTTAAAAAATCATTTGCATCTACATAGCCTATAATGCGTCCTTTTTCCTCGCCTTTGTTAAAAAATATCATTACAGGAGGCCCAAAAACTCCAAATTCTTTCATAAGAGATAAATCTTCTTGGTTATTATGTGTTACATCTGCCTTTAAAAGCGTGTAATTAGCAAGCAAATTTTGTACTTTCGTATCTGTAAAAGTATATTCTTCTAAAAGTTTGCAGTTTTCACACCAAGCGGCTGTAAATTCAAGCATAACCGGTTTGGTAGAATTTTGTAATTCTTGCTTAAGTTCTTTTAAGTTTTTAATGGTTTTAAAACTTAAACTAGAGCTATTTTCTTTTGAGACAAGGTTAAACTCAAGAGGTTTTAGTAAGCTTTTTGAACCCATTGAGCCGCCTAAAATTAGACTTAAACTATAAGCTAAAATTAAAATCATACTTGCTTTTTTAAATTTATCAAAATTAGTTTTTGCTTCATCAAATAGCCCCATAAAGCTAGCAAAAAATACCCCTATAATCCCATAAAGCATTAAAATGATATTTGCACTAAGTATTCTTTCTAGCATCCAAACTGCCATGATGAGCATGATAAAACCAAAGAAAATTTTTATCTTAAGCATCCAAGCTCCGCTTTTTAAAAAACTTCCTCCAAATCCTATTAAAAGTAAAGGCATACCCATACCAAAACTCATCACAAATAAAGAAAGTCCTCCTAAAAATACATCGCCACTATTAGTAATGTAAAGCAAAGCCCCTGCTAAAGGTGCAGCCACGCAAGGTCCTACAATAAGAGCTGATAAAAAGCCCATGATAGCTATACCAAAAACCCCGTTTTTGCCTTCTATTTTTTTATTAATAAAATTTTGAAATTTAAGCGGCAATTGTAATTCATAAAGGCCAAACATGGAAAGTGAGAGCAATACAAAAATACCTGCAAAAGCAATGATAATCCAAGGTTGTTGTAATAAACCTTGTACATTAGCTCCTGCAAGACCTACTAAAGCACCTGCTATAGCATAAGCTAAAGACATAAAAAAGACATAGATAAAAGATAAGTAAAAGCTATATTTTTTAGATGGTTTATCTTTGAGCTTCATTGCGATTAATGAAGAAAGAATAGGTATCATTGGTAAAATACAAGGAGTAAGTGCTAATAACAAGCCATAACCAAAAAAAGTTAAAAGCGTGATAAATATATTTTGTGTGCTTAAATCATTAGCAATTTGCTCATCTTCATTTTGCTTTTTAAATTGATCTTTAGTGGATTTTATAGCATAAAATCCATTTTGTTTATTAAGTTCATAATTTACATATACAGGACGATAGCATAAACCTTCTTCTGAGCAACCCTGATAAGCTAGGGAAAGTTTTGCATTGTTATTTTTAATAAAATCATCTAATAATAATTGAGGTATAAAAAGTTCAAGTTGGCTAAAGATTACTTCTTTGTTTTCTCTAGTTTGAGTTTGTGGGAAATTTAATAAAGAAGTAATGTCATTTGAATCTAATTCTACTTTGATTTGATCTTTGTAAAGATAAATTCTATCTGCAAGATTGATTTTTAAAAAAATTCCTTGATTGTTGCTGTGGGTATTGAGTTTAAAAGCTTCATTGAGTGATAATACTCCATTATTAGCAAAAGCTAAATTTAAAAAAATAAAAAATACCGCTAAAAAACGCATTTTTCTCCTTGAAACTAGAAGTTAAATTTGTTTTATTTTACTTATTTGTGGTAAATTTAAGTTAATAATTATCCTAAATTAAGGAGTTTGTTATAAACTAAAATTCCAATTTTTAACAATCTTAATATTTAGTGAAATTTAGTTGCTATTTGCTATATTTGAAATCATAATAAAGGAAATTTTTGAATAGTATTTTTTTAGTGCACAATAAATTTAACGAGTATAAAAAAATTACTTTAAAAGCATATATGGTTAATGCTTTTTTGTTGGTTTTTTTATTGTTTTTATTTTTTTATTTATCTTTTTTAAGCGCTAGTTATAATTTTGATTTTGGGGCAATTTATGAATATAAAGACAAAATGATACAGGGTTTTTTTACGAGTTTTTTTATTAGTGTTTTGTCTTTGATTGTAGGTGTGATTTTTGCTTTGATTTTGTGTTATATGAGTCTTTGTAAAATCGTGCTTTTTAATATGTTTGCAAGAGTTTTTATAGAGCTTATTAGGGGCACACCTTTGCTAGTGCAAATTTTATTGATTTATTATATTTTTGCGGATAATTTAGGGCTTGATAATCGTTATGTTTGTGGAGTTTTGATTTTAGCTTTATTTGCTAGTGCTTATATTTGTGAGATATTTAGAGCGGGGATTTTAAGTGTTGATAAAATGCAATATGAAAGTGCCAAAGCTTTGGGTTTGAGTGAGTTTGAAATTTATAAAAGCGTTATTTTTCCCCAAGCTTTAAAAAATATCTTAGCACCACTAAGCGGACAGCTTAGTAATTTAATTAAAGACAGCTCTCTTTTAAGCGTTATAGCTATTTCAGAATTAACTCAAAATGCCCAAGAAATCAATGCTTTTACCTTTTCAACTTTAGAAATTTACATTCCTTTAGCACTGTGTTATTTGGTTTTAACTTTACCTATTTCTATGTTTTCAAGAAAGCTTGAAAAGAGTTTTTCTTAAAAGAAAAACTCAAGCTTTTGTTCTTTGAAAATTTCTTGCATATCTTTGAGGTATTTTTGACTTAGCTTATCAAAAAGACCATTTTTTTTAGATTTTAAAATAAACTCATTGAATTCTTCTTTTAATTTGGTATTATTTTTATTTAAAGCTATAGCCCATTGCTCAGGTGTTTTTTCAAAAGGGGTAAAAATAGCTTTTGTTTGCTCAGGATGTTTTTTCCATGCTTTATAAATGCTCATTTGATCATAAATAAAAGCATCAGCTTTTGCTTGAATGACTTCTAAAATAGCTGCATTTTCTTTATCAAATACTAGGATTTTTGCATTTTTAAGATTTTTTTGAGCATATAAATGTGCACTTGAACCTCTTTTTAAAGCAAGGATTTTTCCTTTTTGATTTAAATCTTCTATGGAATTAATATTTGATTTTTTAGTGCTTAATATCGCTAAATTTGCCTTAGCATAAGGCAAGGTAAAATCTATTACTTTTTTTCTTTGCTCACTTATGCTCATAGAAGACATGATTAGATCTATTTTTTGAGTTCTTAAAGCAGGTATAAGTCCATCCCAAGCTATGTTTTGAATTTTTAAATCATAGTTTTTTTCTTTGGCAAAGGCTTGTAAAAACTCTACACTAATACCACTTGGATTACCTTTGGTATCACTCATTTCAAAAGGAGGGTAGGCTAACTCCATACCTACGATTAATTCTTTTGCATGAAGTGTAAAAAACAAGCTTAGTAAAAAAAGTATTTTTTTCATTTTTTAACTCCAAATTTAGCTAAGGCTCTTTCATAATCTTCTTTTGTATCTATACCTATGCTTTGACTTTGTATTTTTAGCATTTTGATTTTTTTGCCATTTTCTAAGGCTCTTAATTGTTCTAATTTTTCACATTCTTCCAAAGCTGAGTTTTTCAAAGTGCAAAATTCTTGTAAATTTTTAACTCTATATGCATAAATTCCAAGATGGGCTTTAAAATTTTGTTTATAATTTACCCTTTCATAAGGAATTTTAGATCTTGAAAAATACAAAGCATAATCATTACTATCAGTAACTACTTTAACCAAATTTGGATCATCACAAGCTTTTGCATCTACTTCTTTATAGCAACTACTCATAAAGCAAAGCTCATCTTCAAAAGCTTTTTGACTAAATTCTTTAAAATCTTTAATATTTTGTGTTTCTATAAAAGGCTCATCGGCTTGGACATTGATGATTAGCTCGTTGTTATTTAGTTTTAAAATTTGACAAGCTTCGTTGATCCTATCAGTGCCACTTTCGTGATTTTTACTTGTTAAAACTGCTTTTATATTATGTTTTTGCGCTATTTTTAAAACCTCTTCATCATCAAGTGCCACGCACACTTCATCAACTTCTTGCATTTTTTTAGCTGTATAAATAAACATAGGTAAATTATCAATCTCACATAAAATTTTATTTTCAAAACGACTTGATTTTAATCTTGCTGGTATGATTATCATTGTTTTATCCATTCTATAATAGTTTGTTTTAGATTTTCAAGTTTGCAAACTTGATTTTGCTTTTGTGTGCTTGTAAATAAGCTTGTGATATTTGGATGAATTTCTTGTTTAAATTCTTTTGCAAGTTCTTGCATGCAAGCTTGTTCATCTTGGCATTCTTTATTATAAATTGCTTGATACATACTTGGGGTAAATTTACTCCATTGTGCTGTGGAAGTAATAAGCGTAGTGGTGTTAGAATCAAGCATTTTAAAGCAAGTGCAAGTGTGAGGGTCTAAAAGTCCTAAGTGGCTGTATTGTTTGATATATTGCATGCACTCATTATCATTGCAAAAATCAGCTTCAAAGTCTTCTTGTAAAAGCTCTAGCTCTTTTTGGCTAAGCTCATAATATTTTTCATTCTTTAAAGCTTGCATTAACTCTTTGGTGCGTTCATCTTTAAATTTATCAAAAAGCAATCTTTCTATATTTGATGATATGAGTATATCCATAGCAGGAGAAATAGTCTTTTGTAAGCTTTTATTTCTTAAATCATATTTGCCTGTATTAAAAAACTCACTTAAAATATTATTTGAATTGGAAGCAATTTTAATTTTGCCTATATTTGCTCCCATTTTTTTAGCATAATAAGCTCCCAAAGCATCGCCAAAATTTCCACTTGGAATGATGATATCTATTGTTTTATCGATTTTTAAACTAGCATAGTAATGATAGATGATTTGAAAAAGTATTCTTCCAAAATTAACTGAATTTGCAGCACTTAGACTTAACTTTTCTTCTTTTAAAGTATTTTTAAAATCCTCATCATTTAAAAGCGCTTTTAGAGCATTTTGCGCATCATCAAAATTACCTTCAATGGCTATGGATTTTAAATTGCTTGCATTTGAATGTGTCATTTGTAAAGCTTGAGTTTTACTTGTGCCTTCATTTGGGTAAATGCAAACTACTTTTATGCCTTTTTTATTTTCAAAGCTTTTTAATGTTGCAGGCCCTGTATCACCACTTGTAGCGCACATGATTAAAAAATCATCATCTTTTTTTAAGTGTTCTAAAAGCACGCCAAAAGGCTGTAAGGCCATATCTTTAAAAGCTCTTGTTGGTCCATGGAATAATTCATTAATATAAAGCTTATCATTGATTTTTTTCAAATTAATAGGGCAGGTTTTATCATCAAAACTCTCATAAGTTTTCAAAGCTTTTTCAAAAACTTCAAGCTCTAAATCAAATTCAAATGCAGCGATGATTTTTAAAGCTAATTCTTTGTAGCTTAAATTTTTTAAAGCTTCATTATTAAGCTTTGGTAGATTAAGTGGCGCATATAAAGCATTATTAGGTGCACTAGGGCTAAGTAAGGCTTTTGAAAAGCTTACTTGATGGTTTTTATCTTGGGTTGAGTGTAGCAACATTTTCTTCCTTTTTGTTAAATTTATCAATATAATTTTGCAAAACTTGCTTAAAGTTATCTTTTAAAACAATATCAAGATGAATAAGTTCAGTTTTAAAGCCAAAATCTTTTACTTTCACATAGTCTTTAAAGGTTAGCATCAAGGTGTCGCAATTGTGTTTTTTTAAAAGTTTTTTTAATTCTTCTTTTTTGAAAGTATAATGATCGGCAAAAAAATAACAAGCCCTAGCTTTGATAAAATGCTCATACAACCTAAAAGGTTTTGCAATGGAGCTTATTAAAACTGCTTTTTGATTTTCTTTTACATGAGAATAACGCACAAAGTCTTCATTTTCTTTAGCTATAAAATCAGCCCTTTTAGCAAAAGATTTTGGCAAACGATAAGCCCCGCTAGGTAGGGTAAAACCAAAAAATGGCTCATCTTTACTTTGCAATAAAATATTAAGCTTTTTAATGTGAAATTTAGAAAAAGCATCGTCTAAAAGTATGATCTTTGCTCCAAGCTCGATAGCTTTTTGTATGCCTTTAACCCTATCTTCGCTTACTATCACTCCATTAATGTGCTTTGTAAGTGCATATTCCATAGCTTCATCGCCACTTTCTTTAATATCGCACAAAATTTCATCTTTATGCTTAACGATGATTAAGCCTTTACTTTGTCTTTTATAGCCTCTTAAGATGATAAAACAATTTTCAAACTCAGCTGCTATGGCTTTACAAATGGGAGTTTTTCCATTGCCTCCTAGGGTTAGATTGCCTATGCTTATAATGGGTAAATTAAAATCAAGTTCTTTTTTAAATTTAGTATTTAAAATCGCTATGATCATATATAAAAAGCTAAAAGGCAAAAGCAAAAAGGCTAGAGTTTTTTGCAAAAAATTAGGTTTAAAAAAATAGCGATCAAGCCAAGTCATATGCATTCTTTAATGTTGTTGGAAGTTTTCTTTTAAAGGCATTATTTTGCACACGTTCTAAGACTAAATTTTTTAAATTCTCATCAAAATTTTCCAAGCTTTGATTATTTTCTAAAGCTTTTAAAACTTCATCTAAAACTTCATATTTATAGCCAAGATCTTTTTCATCGCTTTGATTTGGCCAAAGATCAGCGCTAGGAGCTTTTTGTATGAAATTTTCATGTACACCCATAAATTTAGCAAGTTCAAAAACTTCACTTTTATAAAGTGTAGCCAAAGGATTAAAAGCACAAGCTAAATCCCCATAAATAGTCCCATAACCAAGCATAAGTTCGCTTTTATTAGAAGTGCCTACTACCAATGCATTGTGTAAAGCCGAATAATCATAAAGCAAACTCATACGCACTCTTGCAGCTAAATTTCCAAAGCGTAAAGGGTTTAAGTCTTGACAAATTTTTTCATAAGCACAAAGTACTTCATCAATATAAATAATCTTATGATGAATTTGCAAATCTTTACAAAGCATTAATGCATCATCTAAATTTTCTTTTTTAGAATGTTTTGTAGGCATTAAAAGCACAAAAAGTTTTTCACCTATTGCTTTTTTGCAAAGATGAGCTACTAAAGCTGAATCTATCCCACCACTTAAACCTAAGATGAGATTTTTATCCCCTGCTTGTTCTTTTATAAAATTGATCAATAATTCTTGTAATTTTGTATAATTCATAAAAAATCTTTAAATATTAATTTTTTAAAATTATATTTGATTTAGTTAAAAGGAAGTTTATATGCGTATTTTAAAACAACCATGCGGAATGTATGAAACAAATTGTTATATTATAGATCATAATAACAAGCAAATTATCATTGATCCAGGTGAAAATGCTTATGAGTTTATCAAAGAAAACGCAAGCAAACCTTTAGCTATTTTAAATACTCATGGTCATTATGATCACGTTTATGATAATGCTAAAGTTAAAAAGGTTTATGAAATTCCACTTTTTATCCATAAAGATGATGCTTTTATGCTAAAAGATCCTTTTAATTATGGTTTTGAGCATTCAAATGCTGATGTGTTGATAGAAAATGAAAATGAATTTAGTATAGATGAGTTTAAGTTTAAATTTCATCATTTTCCAGGGCATACTCCAGGGTGTTGCATGATAGAACTTGTGGGTGAAGATGTGCTTTTTAGTGGGGATTTTTTATTTTATCGTAGTATTGGTAGATGGGACTTTCCTTACTCAGATGCAGCCAAGATGAAAGAGAGTTTGCTTAAAGTTTTAGCTTATGAAAAAGATTTTAGATTACTTCCAGGGCATGGAGAAGAAAGCACTTTAAAAGAAGAACAAAAAGCAATTCCTGCTTGGTTAAGGTATTTTCACTAATGGATAAGGTTTTATATTTTTTAAGTTTTTTGCTGATTTTAAGTGCGGTTTTAAGTTTTTTTAAACCTAAAGAAACAAAAAAGAAATTTTTTCACAAATGCCCATGTTTTAGAGCGGTGGAAAATGGTTTAATGAGTAGAATTTGCATTTATGCAGGAAGTTTTGGTTTTATGTATTCTGTGCTTTATATTGGTTTTGGAGTGTATGATAAAAAGCTTTTTGTGATTTTGCTTTTATCTTTTGCGATATGGTATTTTGCTTGGGTTTTAAAAAAAGAGTAAAAAACTATCATTAAAAATGTTAAAATACTTTTTTAATTATCAAAAAGGGTATCAAAATGAGAAAAAGCATAGCAGAATGGCAAAAACAAGAGCTACTTTTACTTTCTTTGCCTCATGAAAATAGCGATTGGAAGCCTTATTTAGAAGAGATTTTGCAAAGCTATGAAGAATTTGTTAAAGCTGTGGCAGATTTTCAAAAAGTTTTACTTATAGCGCCAAGTGAAAAAGATTTTCAAAGATTTAAACATATAAAAAACGTTGATTTTTTTAAGTGTGATACTAATGATACTTGGATTAGAGATTTTGGTGCAATTGATGTGCTTGAAGATGATAAACTCATAGGGCTTGATTTTACTTTTAATGCTTGGGGCGATAAATTTCAAAGCACTTTAGATAATGCGGTAAATTCAAAACTTTTTGCGCAAAAATTATCTGGAAAATTAGAAAAAATTGATTTTATCTTAGAAGGTGGGAGTATTGATTTTAATGGGCAAGGAGTAATGCTTACAACGAGTGCTTGTTTGTTAAATGAAAATAGAAATTCACATTTAAATAAAGAGCAAATTGAAGCTAAATTAAAAGAAATTTTTGGCTTAAAACAAATTATATGGTTAAATCATGGTTATATAAAAGGCGATGATACTGATCATCATATAGATACTCTAGCAAGATTTATCAATGAAAAAACCATTGCTTATTGTGTGTGTAAAGATGAAAATGATGAGCATTATAAGCCCTTAAAAGCTATGGAGGAAGAACTTAAAAAAACAGGGTTTGATTTATTAGAGCTTCCTTTACCTAAGCCTTTGTATTTTGAAGGTAAAAGACTTGGTGCTACTTATGCAAATTTTGTTTTTGTTAATGGTGGCTTGATAGTGCCAACTTATAATGATGAAAACGATGCTTTGGTATTAGAAAATTTACAAAAAACATGCAAAGATAGAAAAGTAGTAGGGGTTGATGCAAGAGTGTTTTTAAGACAAAATGGTTCTTTGCATTGTTCTTGTCAAAACCGCTATGAAGGTCAAAGATGAATTTGCAAAAAAGCGCAACCATCATCGCAAGTGTATGTGCTATTTTTTTAGCTATTGTTAAATTTATAGTAGGTTTAGCTTCAGGTTCTGTTGCAGTGCTTTCTAGTGCGATTGATTCTTTGCTTGATTGTGTGATTTCGGGTTTAAATTTTTTAGCTTTGAAAAAAAGCTCTCAAGGATCTAGTAAAGAATATAATTTTGGCCTTAGTAAAATTGAAGCATTAATGGGGCTTTTTGAAGGTCTTGTTATTAGCGGGATTGGGGTTTATATTTTTTATGAGAGTGTTTTGAAAATTCACAATCAAGAAAGTGTAGAAAAACTTGATCTTGGAATTTTTATCATGGCTTTTGCTATGGCTGTGACTTTGTGTTTGGTGGTTTTTTTAAATTATGTTGCTAAAAAAACAAAAAGCTTGATTATAAAAGCTGATAGCTTGCACTATAAAATAGACTTTTTAACTAATGCTCTAACGCTTTTAGCACTTGTGATTATAGCTTTTACAAATTATCATTTTATTGATGGTTTGTTTGGTATAGCTATAAGTTTATATACGATTTTTTCAGCTTTTAAAATTATAAAAGAAAGTTCTAAAATTTTATTAGATGTGGCAATTGATAAAGAGCAAGTTGAAGTGATTAAGCAAATTATAAGTGCAAATAAAGAGGTCAAAAGCTTTCATCATTTAAAAACTAGAAAAAGTCCTGATATACTTTATGTTAGTGTGCATTTAGTTTTTGAACCTACAATATCACTTTTAAAAGCTCATAAAATCGGTGATGAGATTGAAGATAGTATAAGGGAGCATTTTAAAGATGATTTTTGGAATATCCATATACACTTAGACCCTTATGATGATTCAGAAGAAGAAAGGAGTAAAAATGAAATTAGCACTCATACAGCAAGAATTTAAACAAAATAAAGAAAAAACTATAGAAAAAACATGCGAACTTATCAAACAAGCAGCAAAAGAAAAGGCTGAGCTTGTATGCTTGCAAGAACTTCATCAAACGCAGTATTTTTGTCAAAGTGAAAATACAAACTTTTTTGATTTGGCAAATGACTATGAAGAAGATGTTAAATTTTGGTCTAATGTAGCTAGGGAAAATAAAGTTGTTTTGGTAACTTCTTTATTTGAAAAAAGAAGCGCAGGGCTTTATCATAATACTAGTGTGGTATTTGAAAAAGATGGCTCCATAGCAGGTAAATACCGTAAAATGCACATACCTGATGATCCTTGTTTTTATGAAAAGTTTTATTTTACTCCAGGTGATTTGGGTTTTGAACCTATACAAACAAGTGTTGGAAAACTTGGGGTTTTAATATGCTGGGATCAATGGTATCCTGAAGCTGCTAGGTTAATGACTTTAAAAGGAGCTCAAATTTTGATTTATCCTACTGCTATTGGTTGGTTTGATAAGGATGAAAAAGAAGAAAAACAAAGACAGCTTGAAGCTTGGATAGGTGTGCAAAGAGGCCATGCTATAGCTAATGGCTTACCTGTAGTAGCTATTAATAGAGTGGGTTTTGAAAAAGATGAAAGCGGTGTGGAAGATGGCATAAGATTTTGGGGAAATTCTTTTGTTTTTGGGGCTCAAGGCGAAGAGCTTTTTAGAGCTGATGATAAACAAGAGCTTTGTAAAATCATTGAAATTGATATGCAAAGATGTGAAAATGTGCGTAGGTGGTGGCCATTTTTACGCGATAGACGCATAGAGTATTTTCATGAATTAAATAAAAGATTTATTGACTAAAAGGAGAAAAAATGAAAAAAGTTTTAGTGCCTTTGGCAAAAGGTTTTGAAGAAGCTGAATTTATAGGTATAGCTGATGTTTTAAAAAGAGCAGGAGAAGCTAGTGGAAATTTAGAAGTAATTATTGCTTCACTAGATGATGAGCTTTTGGTACAAGGAGCTAATGGAATTTGCATAAGGGCTGATGTGAGTTTATCTAGTGTTGATCAAGAAAATTTAGACGCAATTGCTTTGGCGGGTGGATTTGAAGGTATGATGAATTTAAAAAATAATCAAGCTATCATAAAAATCATACAAGATTTACATGCTAAGAAAAAAATCGTAGCAGCTATTTGTGCTTCACCTATGGTGTTAGCTAAAGCAGGGGTGATAAATGGGGAGTTTTCTTGCTATCCTGGTTGTGAAGTGGGTATTGAAGGTGTAAGAGTAAATAAAGCAGTTGTGGTAAATGAAAATGTCATCACAGCAGCTGGGCCTGCTACAGTTATTTTGTTTGGTTTAGAGCTTGCTAAACATTTATGCTCAGAAGAAATTTATCAAAAACTTTATGAAGGTATGCTTGTTCCTTTAACAAAATAAACCCTCGCTAATGAGGGTTTAGCTTACATTTGTTTCATAAGCTTAGTGATTTCACCCTCATGAGGAAATCTATCTACTTCGCAGTTAAATAAGTCTTTTTTAGAGTAAATGATTTTGCCATCTACTTCTACTATAAAATGACCACCACCTTTTTCTATGGTAGAAATTTGCGCATCTTTGAATTCGTTTTGTATTTCTTCTGCAACCCTTGCAGCTTGTGGTTTGTAATTTCAAAGATTACAATAATAAATTTTTACTTCCATTTTTTACTCCTTTTTTGAAAGTAAGCTATTATACATTTTTTATGCTTGTAAGTTTTAAATTTAAGGTTTTTTTTTATAATAATAAAAAAATACAAGGGAAAATATGAGCCAATTTACACATTTACATTTACACACAGAATATTCTTTACTTGATGGAGCAAATAAACTCAAAGAGCTTGCTAAAACGCTAAAAGCACAAGGTGCAACAAGTGTTGCTATGACTGATCATGGAAATATGTTCGGGGCTATTGATTTTTATAAAACAATGAGAGCTGAGGGGATTAAACCTATCATAGGGCTTGAAGCATATTTACATAATCATGATGATTTAAGTGATAAAAGCTCAAGACAACGCTTTCATATTTGTTTGTTTGCTAAAAATGAAATTGGCTATAAAAATTTGATGTATTTAAGCTCGCAAAGCTATATACATGGTTTGTATTATTACCCAAGGATTAATAAAAAGCTATTAGAAGCACATAGTGAGGGTTTGATTTGCTCGTCTGCGTGTTTGCAAGGTGAGGTTAATTGGCATTTAAATACCAAAAATGAAAGAAATTTAAAATTTGGCGCAAAAGGTTATGAAGGCGCAAAAGAAGCTGCGCTTTGGTATAAAAAGGTTTTTGGAGATGATTTTTACCTTGAGATTATGCGTCATGGCATTGATGATCAAAAATTTATCGATGATTCTATCATCAAACTTGCTAAAGAGCTTGATATAAAAATCATCGCAACTAATGATACGCATTATACTTTCAAAGAAAGAGCAGCTGCACATGAAGTATTTATGTGCATAGCTATGGGGGTTAAGCTTGATGATCCAGGGCGTTTAAGACATGAAGTGCATGAGTTTTATGTAAAAACACCAGAGCAAATGAGCGAGCTTTTTGCTGATATTCCTGAAGCCATTGAAAATACTCAAGAAATAGCTAATAAATGCAACCTAGAATTAAAACTAGGCGATCCAACGCCACCAAATTTTAAATTTACCCGTGAATATGCGAAAAAATATGGCTTAAGTTTAAGTCAAGAAGATCAAGAATTTAGCTTTGATAATGATGATATAGTTTTTGAGTATCTTTGTAAAAAGGGCTTAGAAGAAAGACTTCAATTTATCGATGAGAGTAAACATCAAGAATATAAAGATAGGCTTGATTTAGAAATTAGTATTATTAAAAATATGAAATTTTCAGGTTATATGCTTATCGTTCATGATTTTATTGCTGCAGCTAAGGAAAAAGATATACCAGTTGGCCCAGGGCGTGGGAGTGCTGCGGGGAGTTTGGTTTCGTATTGTTTGAAAATTACAGATTTAGATCCCATACCTTATAATCTTCTTTTTGAGAGATTTTTAAATCCTGAGCGTGTATCAATGCCCGATATTGACGTGGATTTTTGCCAAGATAGAAGAGGGGAAGTGATTGATTATGTTATTGATAAATACGGAGCTGAAAAGGTTGCACAAGTCATTACCTTTGGTAAGCTTTTAGCAAAGGGAGTAATCCGTGATGTGGCTAGGGTTTGTGATATGAGCATACCTGATGCGGATGCTTTGGCAAAATTAGTTCCTGAAGAGCTAAAAATCACTTTAGAAAAAGCCTATGAGCAAGAACCAAAAATCGCTGAATTTGTAAATTCTCATCCAAAAGGACGTCAGGTTTGGGACTTTGCTAAAGCACTAGAGGGTTTAAATAGAAACGCAGGTATGCATGCAGCCGGAGTTGTGATATCTAATGAAGCTTTGTGGAATAAAGCTCCTCTTTTTAGACAAAGTAAAAATGATGAGCGTCATTTAGTTACGCAGTATTCTAAAGAATATCTTGAAGATGTGGATTTAATCAAATTTGACTTTTTGGGTTTAAAAACTCTTACGGTGATTGATAATGCCATAAAGCTAGTTAAAAAACGCTATGGTAAAGATGTAATATGGGAAAAGATTGATATGAATGATCCTAAGGTTTATAAAACCATACAAAGTGGTAATACCTTGGGCATTTTCCAAATAGAATCAGGTGGTATGCAAAGTTTGAATGCTAGGTTAAAGCCTGAAAGATTTGAAGATTTAATCGCGGTTTTAGCTTTATATAGACCAGGCCCACTTGATAGTGGGATGGTGGATGATTTTATCGATATCAAGCATGGTAGAAAGGCTGCAACTTATGCATTTGAAGATTTAAAACCTATACTTGAAAATACTTATGGGGTTATAGTTTATCAAGAGCAGGTTATGCAAATAGTGCAAAAAATCGGTGGTTTTTCTTTGGGCGGGGCTGATAATGTGCGCCGTGCTATGGGTAAGAAAAAAAGAGAAATTTTGGACAATCTTAAAGCAGAGTATTTAGAAGGAGCTAAAAAGCAAGGCTATGATGAGAAAAAGGCTGATGATTTGTTTGAGCTTATTTTGAAATTTGCTGAATATGGTTTTAACAAATCTCACTCAGCTGCTTATGCACTTATAACCTTTCAAACAGCGTATTTAAAGACTTATTATCCAAGTGAATTTATGGCTGCGCTTTTAACAAGTGAAGAAAGCAATGTAGATAAGGTCGCAAAATATATCGAAGAGATGAAAAGAATGAACATCAAGCTTTTGCCACCAAGTATTAACAAAGCTCAAAGAGAATTTAGCGCAACTAAGCTTGAAGATGGTTCTGAAGCTATTATTTATGGGCTTGGAGCGATTAAAAGCGTGGGAATTCCTGCGATAGAAAATATCATGGCTATTCGCAAGGAAGAGGGCTTTAGTGATTTTGATGATTTTATAAGCTCGATTGACCCAACTAAGATCAATAAAAAAACCATAGAAAATTTAGCTAAATCAGGTGCTTTTGATGAGTTTGGCTATACTAGAAAATGCTTGGTGGATAATCTTGAGCTTATTTCAGAAACAAGTAGGAAAATTGCTGAAGTTAAAAGAAACTCTACTGCTTCACTTTTTGGAGAAGAGGAAATAGCTGCAGATATCAAAGTAGGGCTTCATGATAGTAAAATTGAATTTGAATTAATGGAAAAACTAGGCTATGAAAAAGAAATCTTAGGAATTTATGTATCAGGCCACCCTTTGGATAAATTTGCAAGTCAAATAGAAGGCATAGAATATTTTAAAAGTATGGACTTTGAAACACTCAAAGGCGAAGGTGAGCTTTTGGTTGTAGGAAAGATCGAAGATTTTAAATCAATGATGAGTAAAAGTGGTAAAAGATATGCTAAGGCTGTGGTTTTAGACTTTTATTCTACTTTTGATATGATTATTTTTGAAGCTTTAGTAGAAAAAGTTGAAGCACTTTTTAAAGAAAGCAAGGATGAAGCCTTTGCTTTTTTACTAAGATATAAAAACAACGACAATGACTTAAGCTTTAGTCTAAATGAAATTTACACCCTAGAAGAAGCAAAGGAAAATGAACTAAAATCTTTTAGTAAGAAAAAAAGCTTTGCAAAAAAAGAAAACAAAGAAGAGTTCACGCAAGAGCCTATGAAATTTGAAGAAAATATCATAGAACTTGATATTAACAAGCTTAGCAAAGATATGGTGTATGAAATTTATGATCTAGCTAATACAAGGCACAATCCAAAAGATACTAATAACAAAAAGCTTGTGCTAAAAGTGCTTGATATGGGTAGTTGCTTACTTTATCATACAAATTTTGTTCTCTCGCAAGAAGCTATGGATGTGATAGCTCAAAAATGTAAAGGTTAAAATATAGACATTAAAAGTCCATTTTATATAGTATAATTATATCAATACAATATAAAAAGGATAAAAAATGGCTTTAGCGGTTGAAACTATTCAAGATTATACCATCCAAAAAGGTAAAAAATCTTTTTGGATGTGTTTTAACACTCCAAACAATGATTTTCATGTCAATAAAACAAAACATAGTGATTTGTTTGATAAAGACAAGACAGATTATAAAGCTAGAGATGAATTTTTAGCTTTTATGAAAGAAAATTTTCCAAAAACAAAACTAACTATGGTATTTGATACAGCTCCGGTGGGGTATTTGTCGTACCCTTATTTAGGTAGTCTTGCTGTTGATTGTGAGGAAAATGATGAGGTTTATAAGGCTATAAACAAAAAATACGAAGATGAAAACTGCATGCCAAAATCTATGAATGCAGTTTTTTGGGAAATGAGCCTTGAAGTAGCTAAAGAACTACATGAGGCTAGGAAATTTGATTATGAAAATTTTTAAAGGTAAAAAATGCAAATACAAACTTATATAAAAGAAGCTTTAGACAAAGCAGAGGTAATCATCATCACAGCTGGAGCTGGCATGGGAGTAGATAGTGGTTTGCCTGATTTTAGAGGAAAAGAAGGTTTTTGGAGAGCTTATCCGCATTTGCAAAAACTAGGCATAGACTTTGAACGCATGGCTAATCCTACAAATTTTTATACAAACGCACAGCTTGCTTGGGCTTTTTATGGATATAGATTTAAATTATACAAAGATACTATGCCACACAAAGGTTATGAAATACTTTTAAAACTTGCAAAAAGCAAACAAGATTATTATCTTGTTACGACTAATGTAGATGGGCATTTTAAAAAGGCTGGCTTTGATGAGAATAAAATTTATGAATTTCATGGAAATATAAATTATTTACAATGTTTTAATTATGCATGTGGTGATTTGATCTGGCAAATGCAAGAGGAATTAGATATAGATATGGAAAATTTCAAAGCCTTATCTTTGCCAAAATGTCCTAGATGTCAAGGCTTGGCAAGGCCAAATATCTTGATGTTTAATGATGGTAGTTTTAATGATAGCCGTTATTTTTTACAAAAGCAAAGTTATAAAAACTGGCTTAAACCCTTAGAGGATAAAAACATCTTGCTTATAGAGCTTGGAGCTGGTAAAGCTGTGCCTAGTATGCGTATGTTTGGCGAGGATTTTTGTAAAAAAAGCAAAGCTAGAACACTTTTAAGGATTAATCCAAATGAGTGTGATTTTCCAAATTGCAAATGATGCTTCTGTAAATACCGCTAAGTGCATCTTTGAGATATTAAATGAAAATCCAAAAGAATATAATTTTGATAATGAATGCAAAGAAGAAGTATATTTTGATTTTGTTTTGGAAAAACTTGAAGTAAAAAAAACAAATAATCTTCCAAGATATTATATTTTAGATCAATTTTTAAATTTGATTGATAAGATAAAAAAGTCTGATTTTGCTTTAATTACAAAAGAAAAATTAGCTGAAAATGATAAAAATCAAAGTGTGTATTATAAACTTTACGAGGTAGCCTATAGCTTTGCAAATTTATGTGGCAAGGCAGATATTAAAAGTAGTAATTTAAAAGGTTTTTTGGAGCTTTTAAGAACACATAAAAATATCATTTTTCATGGAATTCCTGGAACAGGAAAAACTTATACTATGGTTAATAATATAAAAAATCTTATTAGCAATGAAGAGCAAATGCTTATCACTCAATTTCACCCAAGTTTTTCTTATGAAGATTTTATAGAAGGTATTAAACCTGCAGGGATTGAAAATGGACAATTAAAACTTGAACTTAAAAATGGAATTTTTAGAGAATTTTGTGATAAAGCAAAAAAAGAAGAAAAAGGGTTTTTAGAAAAACTAGAAAAAGGAAATTTTAATGAAGCTCTAAGTGATCATGGGTATTTTTTCATAGCTGATGAGATTAACCGTGCAGAATTATCTAGGGTTTTTGGAGAATTACTTTATGCGCTTGAGTATAGAGGAGAAAAAGGCAAGATAAAAACACAATATGCCTCTATGAGAGATGATGAGGATTTTTATGTGCCTGAAAATATGTTTTTACTAGGAACTATGAATGATTTAGATAAAAGCATAGATAGTTTTGACTTAGCGCTTAGAAGACGCTTTATATGGCAAGAAATGAAGTGTGATTATGATGTAATAAGAGATGAAATTTATGCAAATAATATTGAAGAATACGCACAAGCTTGTAAAAAATTAAACGATAAAATTAGTAAAGATATAGGTGAAAAATATCAACTTGGGCATTCTTTTTTCTAAAAATTGAATTTAAAAATGATGAGATTAAAGATAGTGATATGAAAAAACTTTTTAGCAACCGCTTTGAAGCGCTTTTAAAAGAGTATTTAAGAAGCGAATATAATGAAAAAGAAATACAAAGACACTTGGATCATTTAAAAAAACTTTTTGTTATAGAAAAAAATGATGATAAAAATAAATGATAATAGCTTTATAGAAATAGATCAAAAATCTTCAATAATACAAGATTTTGATCTGTATTTTGAAGATTTTATAAAAAATGGAAATTTCTTTTCTTTTTTCAATGATGATGAAAAAATTTTAAGCAAAAATGCTAAAAATCCTATCATTTCATTGCGAACGATTGAAGAAAATAAAAGGCAAATTGCTAGTGGAAATTATATAGGAAAAATTTCTTATAATGGTTTGGAAGTTGAGATAAATTCCAGGTTTGGCAAGAAGTTTTTAGAAAGAATGCTAAATTTTGCTAATGATGTATTTGTTGATGATGTTAGTATTTATCAAGATGTAAAAAAGGAAAGCAATATAAGTGAGTTTATACTTTTTTATATCTTTGTGCAAAAACTTGAAAAAAGTTTTTTGATAGGTTTGCCTAAAAATTATCAAAGTAAAAAATACAATGATTTGCGTTTTAAGGGAAATATTGATATGGTTGAATTTATAAAACACAATATCCCTTTAAAAGCAAAGGTTGCTACAAAAACAAGAGAGCAAATAGAGGATGTGCATATTATTAATGTATTATATAAAGCATTAGAAGTCATAGAAAAGAAAAATTCAAGCTTTTTAAAAAATGTAAAGCATATAAAAACCTATTTAGTGCAAAATAAAAGCGAGCATTGTTTTATAAAAGAAAGTTTAAACAAAGCCTTTTCTAGTAAAGCCTTGAGAAATCAAAACTATCAAAACTACAAAGAGCTTTTAAAATATGCAAAAATGATCATAGAAAGTCAAAATTTCACTAGTAAAAATAAAAATGATCAAAAAAGTTATGGTTTTATCGTTAATATAGCAGAGCTTTTTGAAATTTATATAAGTAAGCTTTTAAGAAATAATTTTGAAGAATATATGGTTGATTCTCCAAAGCTTGAAATTTATAAAAATAGCTTTTATAAACGCTATATAATACCTGATATTGTTTTGTCTAAAGATGATACATACATTGTTTTTGATACTAAATATAAAAGAATGAAAATGGAAGGTAGAAGCCAAAATGGCATGGGAGATTTAGACAGAAACGATTTATTTCAAATTCATACTTATATGGGGTATTATCAAAAGATAGGCAAAGTGCTTTTAGGTGGACTTTTATATCCTATGCAAGAATTTGAAAAAGCAAAATGTCATAGTGAAAATTCTATCCTTTCAGATGAGTATAAATTTATAGTTGATGGAATTTTTCTTGAAGATAGTCAAGATAAAGAAATTACTCTTGAGTATATTACCCAAAAAGAAACGCAATTCATAGAAAGGATCAAAGAGCTACTAAAACAATCATTTTAGTAGCTTAACAAAAGAAATTTTTCTTTTTATATCCTCGTGAGCGATAGAGTTTATTTCTAGTTTATAGGGTTTAAAATTTTTCGTGCTAATATTAGCAAATAAAATATCCAAACTCACATCTAAAAGTTTTTTTAAACCTTTTGAAAAATCATAATCTTTTAAATAAAAATTATTTCTTATCAAATTTTCATTTTGCTTTATAATTTCTAGCAATTCTTGCTCTTTAATATAAAACAACCCTTCTATAAGTATGTTTTGATAAGGTGAGATGTCATTGATGTTTAGCACTTTTTTATCTATCCAGCCATTTTTAGAAAGGTATATGCGCTTGCAAGATGATAGAGTTTGCTTTTTGTATTTGTTTCTTTTAATTTGTAGTGTATTTTTGCATTATGTTTTATAAAATCAACAACACAAAAATGTTTAAAATCCGCATAATTTTGACTTAAAAAATTTTCAAAAGACAAAAGTTTGCTTTGAGTATTTACATCTAAAAAATATCCATTTTCTAAATGATAACTTTGGCTTAGTAGTTGTATATTTTCTGTGTTTTGAATTTGTGTTTGGAAATTAAACTCATCATTGTTTGTTTCATATAATGCTTTAATGTGTTCTTTTGCTTTTATATCATTAAATCCAAACACAAAGCTTTTGTGTATTGTTCCTTGAAGTGTTATGTTCATAGTTTTATCCTTTTTATAAAAATCCCATGTTGATTTTTTCATCATCTGATTTGAGTTTTGATTCTTTTTCTAATTTTTCTAAAAATTCATCGGCGTTTTTGATTTTAAAAATTTTATTTTGTCTAAGAATTAGCGCAAAATCGCCCAAACAAATATTTTGAAGCCTTAAGAGTCTTTTTGCAATTTGCTTTTTATCAAAGCTTAAATTTAATTCTTTAGCAAAAAATTCAAAAGCCTTTAAAAGCTTTTCTTGTTTTAGTGCCTGAAATTCTATCTTTAGATCAAATCTTCTTATGCTAGCTTTATCAAGATTTTGTAGGTAGTTTGTAGAAGCTATGAAAATACCTTCAAAATTTTCCATTTGCATAAGCATTTCATTGACTAAGCTTTTTTCCCAGCTTTTATTTGCTTCATCTCTACTATAAATTAACGCATCGATTTCATCAAGCTGTAAGATAGCATTATCATTAGAAGCTTTTTTGAAAATGTTTGCGATATTTTTTTCATTATTGCCCACAAAAGGATCTAAAATATCACTAAGTTTATAAGAATGTAAAGTTTTGTTTAAAACATTAGCTAGTTCTTTGCCAAATTCGCTTTTTCCACTACCTGCTATGCCATAGCTTAAAATTCTCAAACTTGAATTTTTATCGATATTGTTTATTAGTTCTTGTAAATTTAAATCACATTCTATCAAGCTTAAATCGTATTTTTTGTCTTTTTTTGGCATTGAAATGCCCTGAAGTGATCTTGCTTTTAAATTTTCATTGATCAATCTTACAAATACTTCTTGGCTTTTGCTTTTAAAGATCTTAGCATTATTTGCACATTTTAAAATAACCCCTTGAGAAAGTTCAGGATGAGAAGCTATATTTTCTATAATGGCTTCATCTATTTTTATATTTTTCTTATTGAATAACTTTTTTATATTTTGAATTTTCTTTTCTTTAGGCATACTTTCAAGCTCTAAAATCACATCAAAACGCCTCAAATACGCCTCATCCATGTCTTTAGAATTTGATAAAAATACACAAATGCCATTTTCTTCATCTAAGATTTTGTTGATTTTTAATTTCTCTTTTAAAGAATCATAGCAAAGACTATCCTCGCACTCATCAAAGACTATCATTTGTTTTTTTGGATTGAGTATCTTTTTAAGTGCGTAAAAATTTGAAATTCTACTTGATTTTTTATCATTTTCGCAATCTTTAACGCACAATGCTTCTTTTCCAAGCTCTTTAGCTATGAGTGCGCTAAGCTCGTTTTTGCCTACGCCTGCTTTTCCATATATAAAAATATTTCCTTTTTGGCGTTTTTTTAAAAAAGTAATGATAGTATTTAATTCTTCTTGTATATAGTCAAAATCACTCAAATTTAGTCTAGTTTTAGGTAAAAAATACGAAAACTCACCCATAAGTGTAGTTTTGCTAATATCTTGAGTGAAAATGCTTTCAAAATTATTTACATCTACACCAAAGGCATCGCTATCATAATAACACAAGGCATCTAGCTTAAAAAGCATAGAATCATCACTTAAAGCTTTATTGACATCTTTTGAAGTGTGGTTGAAAATTTTTTCTATGATCTTTTTGCCCAAAGCAGTGCTATAACCTTGGTGTAAAGCAAATCTACCTTTGTTTGCATAGTAAAAAAACGCAAATACATCACATTCTGCTTGAGTAAAATTTAAGTATTTTTTAAGATAACTTAGATTTTTCTTTAAAAAGCTAGGATAGATAAATTTGGAGTATTGTTTATAGATAAAGCTAGGGATTTTATTATCTTTTTCTAGTGTATCTTCAAATTCGCTGTAAAAATCTTTTTTGATTTGTTTGCTATTTGAGAGCATTTGTGCGTGTAGTGAGATGACTTTTACATTATGTGAGTAATAATCAAAATCCGCAATGTGAGTAAGAGTAGAAGTATTTGTTTGCATTATAAACCTTTAAGCTAAGATATATAATGCAATTATAAACAAAATAACTAGACTTCAGTTGTCTAGTTATGAGAATTATTTGGGTTTTATGTTTTCTAACAGGTTTTTATAGAAATTTTTAACACTATCACTAAAATAATCTTTAAAATCACTAGCACTTATCATATCGCTTTTTGCATTATTGCAAATACAGCAGGCTAAAACACAATTTTCTTCATTGTAGTCTTTATCTGGATCTAGCCTTTCAATTTGCAATGAGCTATTAAAAGATGGTTTTTTGGAATTTATAGGTTTATTGTCTCCAAATAAATTATCTAGATCACTTTGCGCTATTTTGCAGTAATAACATTCTTTCTCTTGTTTTTTATACCATGATATAAATTTTCTTGCACTTCCAAATGGTTCTTTATTATCATTTCTTCTTTTTGTAGAGCTATATCTATTTTTTAAGTATTTTAAAGAATTTTGCGTTTTTTTATAAATTTTATCATATTCTTCTTTGTTTGAAATCTTTAATTTGTAAATTATATAACATTTAAGCGATTTATGCTTTTTCTTTAATTCATTCTTTACTTCTTTTTTATCAAGTTCATTTATCGCTTTATCCCATTCTGATAAAGCACTTTTTAGATAAAGCTCTTCAAATTTTTCTTCTAATGTTTGATTTTCCATTTTTAATCCTTTAAATAAATTTAATCATTGTAAAATATTAGCACTAATGCAATGCAAGGCTCCACCTTTTTTGATAATAGGCTTTAGATATATACCTATGATTTGTTTATTTTTATAGATATTTTGTAAAAAGCTTAAAACTCTCTCATCCTCATCAATATTATAAGTTGGCACAAAAATCACCTTATCAAACTCTAAAAAATTTAAATACGCACCCCATTTGTATTTTTGCATAAATTCTTTAGAATAGCTCATTTTTGTAACTTTAAAATCTTTTAAAGCGGTGTTTAATTTCTCAAAAAATTGCACATTTTCTAAAGAAAAATCATTGATTAGCACATGATCTTTGCTTATAAATCTTACCATACTATCGCTATGCGCATATCTATCATAAGCTAGTCTTGGTAAAAAGACTATGTGTTTTAAATTTAGACTTTGTTTTAAAGTATGGATAATGCTTTCCTTGCTAAGCGTTGGATTTTGGCTAAAAATTTTCTCACACATAAAGGCAACATCATGTTTTCTTATGAAATTACCTCCATCAAGGATTAAATTTAAGTGATTTTTTAGAGGTTTTATAGTGGTTCTTAAATGTGGATAGTTTCTAAGATAATCAGGATTATAAATATAACTTGTCGCTGTATTTTCATACACTAAAGGCATGAAATCTCTTAACCATATATCATTACTTGGTATTTCTTTAAAAGCGATGTTAAATTTAGTAAAATTTCGCACAAGATTTTGATAAATTCTTTTATGTTTTGATGATAAAAGTGTAGAAATGGCTATCATTCATCGCTCTTTTGCATGCTTAAAACTAACAACTCATCATCATAAATAATGTCATATTGTAAGATATCTCCCCAAAGTTTTAATTTGCCTTGTGAATTTTCATAATGCTTTATAGCTAGTTCTTTGAGCTTTTGCATGACTTGTGTTTTATCAAGATAGAGCATATCATTGCTAATAGGAAATTTAAGCACGCGTAAATGAGATAAAAACATCAAAGTATGCAAAGGCTCGCTTTTGCGTTTAAAATTTGTTTTTATGATGGCTTTTGCTTCTTGTAATTTTATGTGTTTATCTTTTAATAAAATACTTTGTTCTAAAATTGAATTTAAAATTTCTTTATCTAAAATAAAATCAAATTTTTGTATAAATTCTAAAGAGGAATTTACCATATCATAATGTCCTTTTAAAAGCCATTCTTGTATGCTTTCGCATTCTAAAAACAAAGTTTTTGTTTTGGTAAATTTTTCTACATTGTTATAACCAAATTTCTTTGCAAGTAAAGTCTCATCGGTGTGAGTTAGGATGTGTTTCATGGTTTGAAGCATTTTTAATCCTTTTTAAATGATTTGTAAAATGATAGCTAAAAAAAGCAGACAATGGTAGTCTATATTTTTGTAGTATAATTGTGAAAATTATTTTAAAGGTATTGTGAATGAAAAATTTTATTGAAGAATTATTAAGTGTTAATGATAAATTTGAAGAAAATACCAAAAAAGGCATGAGTGATATAAATATTTTTGAAGCTTTGGGAGTTGAGTATAAAGAAAATTATCATTCTAAATTTATAGCTTATTTGATCGATCCGCATGGTGATCATTATCAAGAGCTTTTTGCAAATGAGTTTTTAAAAAAGCTTGGAAGATACACAAAAGCTAAGAAATTTAAAAATCTTACAGCCCATGATATAGAAAGCGTAGAAACAGAAGCTTGTGTAAAAGATAATAGAAGAATAGATATTCTCATAAGCTTAAAAGATAAAAGATATATCATCGTAGAAAATAAACTTTATGCAAAAGATCAACCAGATCAACTCAAAGACTACATAAAACACATAAAAGAAAAAGTTAAAAATATAGATGATTTTCATGAAAATATACTTACTATTTATTTACATAAAAATGAAGATACCGAGCCTAGCAAATATAGCTTAGGCATAAAAAATGGGTTTAAAATAAATGATGATCTTATATATGATAGCAATGATAAAAAAATGAGTTATTATTTAAAATTAGATTATAAATGGATAAAAGAGTGGATTAATGCTTGTATAGGTGTATGTGAGAATAAAGTTAAAAACAATGAAATTGATAAAAAATTTAAAAATGATATGCAAAATGTGATTTTTACTTTAAATCAGTATAAAACTCTTTTAACTTGGTATGTAGCTATAGATGATTATGTGGCTAAAGATTATGTCATGGAATTTTTGAAATCGAGTAAAGAAAATTTAAACAATGCTACAAATTTATATAGATATACTAAAAATAAAAGTGATTTTAAAGATGTAGATAATGATAAATATAAAAAAGCAAAAGAAATAGTAAGAGAGAAATGGGATGAAATTTGTGAAGAATTAATGAGTGAATTTATGGATAAACTCGAAAAGAAATTTAAAAACAAAAAAATAAGAAAAAATATTTTTCTTGTGGAAAAATACCATGATAAAATCAACTCAACCAAAAATTTCTTTACTATTTATCATGAAAAAGATATAGACGGCACTATAATACCAACATTTAATTTATACTTTTGTGGCAAAAATTATAAAAATTTGCGTATTGATTTTTGTATTACTTATTATTATGAAAATGATGAAGAACGCAAAGAATATGATGAAAAAATCAAAAATTTTAAATCAGCAATACAAAAGATAATACAAGAGATAAAAAATCAAAATTTAAATATCTCGAAAGCTAGTATATTTAAAAAAATAATTTTAGGTGAAAAAAATCAAGATATAGATTATGAATTTATTTATGATATGATTGACTATGATAAAACCACTAAGGATGATAAATTTAAAACTATAGAAGATTGTATTTATAATGAGATAAAAAATTTTATGGAAAATAATGCGATTAAAAAAGCTTTAAATGAAGCTAAGAAAGTATTAAAATCCTGACAAATAAGCAATCATTTGCTTATTTGATCAAGGTATTCTTCAACTACTTCTTTGACTTTATTTGCTATAAAATCAGGTTCTAAAACCTTTACATAAGGTATGTAATAATACACTAAAGGTAAAATTTCCATTTCATGAGTTATCTCAAGCTCTATTTCTATGGAGCCATCTTTGTCTTTGCCAGTGATGATTTGCGAATTTAGAGGCTTTCTTTCAAAGTATTTTCGTATCGGTTCTTCTACTAAAAGCCTTACCGTAAAAGGTTTATCAAGACTAAACCATATAGAATTTACTCTTTGAAGTTTTACTTCTAAACTCTCATCGGTTTGAAAATGCTCTTGGGTTAGGGTGATGTTTTGGATATTTTTTAAATAAAATTTTTTGAAAATATCACGTTTTTTCATATCAAAAGCAAGCAAATACCAAAAGCCACTAAAAAAAGCTAGTTTTAAAGGTTTTACTTGGAAAAGTTTATTTTCATATTTAAAGACAATTTGTGTTTTGGTGTTGATGGCTTGTTCGAGAATTTGAAAATTGCTTAAATCTTTTTCTTCTAGTTTTTCTGCATCTAGACTAGTGTGGATGGGATTAGAAATGTTTTGAGAAAGTTTAGAAAGTAGAGGGTGAGCCTTAGCATAAAAGCTGTTTCCAGCACTTTTTGCCATGGTATCAAGCACTTCAAGGATTATTTTTTCATCATCTTGCTCTTGAATGTCTTTGCTTGTATCAATACGCCATTTTCTTCCATTTTTAATAAGCCCCATAGGCTCAAAAACCCCTTGCATATCTCTTTTTATGGTTTTAGCGCTTACATTAAGTTCTTGGGCTAGTTCTTTTATGGTTATGCCATTTTCAGACTTTACTAATTTTTCATATAAAACTTCAAGGCGTGTTAGTTTGGAATTTGCAATGTATTTTTTAAGATCTTTCATGATTTTTCTCTAAATTTTTTCAAAATATTAACAACAATTGCTTTATAAACAAATAAAGTCTAGTTTATAAACGCTACAAAACTTATAGTTTGGAAATGAAAGTTTATTTAGAAAACAATGTTTGAGAGTAAAAGATGATAAATATGTAATTATTAAAATACAAAAGGTTGTATTTTACTAGGTTTAACTAAGAGTGATGAAAGTATAGGTCAAAGCAGACAAGCTTGTAAAAAATTATATGACTTGCTATATCAGCAAGATTTATCAAATATAAAATTAGAAATCACAAACGAATTTTAGAAAGGAGTAAGCTTAGAGTAGGTTACCACATAATCCCCCTAAAAAAAGGGGACAAGGTTAATAAGCCTTGACTATAATCATACTTAGTAGTATAATTATAAAGATTATGTGGATTATATAGCTCAAATTTAATCACCTACTTTCTAGGGTTAGATTAAGCCATAGGGGGTCAGACCTACGGCTAACCCTTGAAAGTATTATACAAAAACCTACTTTAAACTACAAATAATATGTCATTTTTATTTAAAAATACAAAGCTTTATATTGCTTTAGCTCTAATGTTTATGCTTAATGTGTTTTTATATCTTAAGTTAGATAGCACAAATGCAAAATTAGAAAAAAGTCAAAGTGATTTAAATTTAGCTTTGGGTGTAAATAATGAACTCACGAGGATTACTCAGGAGTTGAAAACAAGACACGAGCAAGAGCTAAAAGCACTCTTTCATGCAAATACTCAAAAAATCAAATTAAAACAAGGGTTGATGATGTTAAAAACTATATATCCAAAAGCAATGAAACTAATACCACTAAGCTTTTTAATGCTATGCTTGATAGGCTGTGGGAGCAAAACACAAGTATTAACCAAAATACAAATTCAAAAAGTGTAAATACTAATTGAAGTATAAAAAATGTAGTTGAAAATTTTTAAATAGTGTTATGTTGCATTATAATATACTACTTTCTTTTGGATTTTTAGTATATATTGTGACAATATATCATTTATTGAAATTACCATTCCAAAAGCTAAGAGATAATTTAGCGATAGATTCTAACAATGATGGTTTTAACGGATAATAAGTATCAATGCACTCCATTTCCTTGTATAGATGGTACTAGCCATATCGAAGATGATGATACTCAAGTTGGTATTAATGATGAAAATAATAATGGTTGGGAAGATGATGGTTCTTATAGAGGACAAATTTTTATTTTAATAAAAAAGATAATAGGTGTCGTTCTAAAGATGAATTTTTTGGCTTAACTGGGGGGGGGGTGGTTGCTGTGATAAAGATAAAGTATTTATAGGGCTTGTACCTTGTAAAGAAGATGAAAAAAAGCTAGCAAAACTCAATAAGCAAAATAGATGTGTAGAAGTTGGTGAATATTGCTCTAAAAAAATTAAATTCATAGCTTGTATTCAGCATAAAAAAACACATTGTTGTTTTAATTCAAAATTAGCAAGAATATTTAATGAACAAGGACGCCCACAAATTAAAAGAGGTTGGGGTTCTCCAAAAAGTCCTGATTGTAGAGGATTTACTCCAGAAGAATTTCAAAAGTTAGATTTTAGTGAAATAGATTTAAGTGAGTTTATTGCTGATATTGTTGGAAGTATTGATGTAGATAAAATACAAGCTGATTCTATAAAAATACAAGAAAAGATTGAAAGCAATCTTGAGAATTTAACAAGAAAACCTACTAATTAAAAAGAAAATAAAATTATAGAAAGGAGATAGAGTTTAGTTAAAAGTTTGTTTGGTAAGCCAAAGGGAAATTATAGCTCCCCTTTTAAAGGGGAAGTTAAGTGCTAATAACACTTGACTATAATTATACAAAGTAGTATAATCATAACTATAATTTGATCAGACAATTTAATCACCGCCTTTCTAGGTTATGATTAATGCCAAAGGTAGCCGCCTTTGGCATCTACCTTCTGCAATTATATCAAACAAACTCTTTAACTTCTTTAATACAATTGATGAAAAGATTTTACATTTTATTCCTTAGTGCTTTAATTTTTGCACTTTCTTTATTATTTGGTGCTACAAATATAGATGATAATCATATTATCTTTACTTGAGGCTATGGTGAAGTAACAAATGATATTTTACAAGTTATAAAAGATGTTATATTTTTGCTTCAATTAACTAATAAAAGT